>JAYVQT010000023.1:0-27560 GCA_043776915.1 Minisyncoccota bacterium
CGTTATTTTAGCAATTAACCCAAACAAGCAACTGGGTGAAACAAGGAATGCCCAGCGTCGTGCAGATGTTACCACGATTTTAAATGCGACTTATCAATACTCTATTGACACAGGCACTCTACCAGCAAGCGTCACCGTCACACCTACCGCAGTCTGTAAAACTGGAGGCGTTTGTACAGGATTGATTGATTTGATTGTTTTGACAACTCTTGAAAAATATCTAACTTCTATTCCGTTTGATCCATCTACTTCTACTACAAACAGCACCAATTATTTAATTTCTAAAACTGCAAATAATCGTGTTACTGTATCAGCTCCTGGAGCTGAGCAAGGAGCGACCATCAGTGTTACAAGATAAGTCACTTAAATGTATCTTCATGAACAAAAAACTCTCAGCCCTGGCTATATTAGTTGTAATAGTTTTAGGATTCTTTTCTTACTATAAACTTACTCAAAAATACACTGGACCAGTTGAGAAAATAAGAATCGGAGTATCAAAGGCAGCTCCAGAGCTTTCTTCGCTTCTCTATATCGCTGAGGATCAAAAATATTTCAGTGACGAAGGGTTGGAGGTGGAACAAATTGCAGAAGAAAATGGTATTGTTGCTCAGCAAAATACTGCCAAGGGTCTTATTGATGTCGCTACTACTATTGATTTTGCATTTGCGAGTGATAGTTTTAGCGAAAATTCACTTAAAGTATTTGCTACTATTGCCAGATCAAAGTTTGTAGAAATAATTGCAAGACGGGATAGTAAGATTTTAACTGTCTCTGATTTAAAACGTAAGAAAATTGGAGTTGTCTCTAAATCTGCTTCAGAATTTGCTATGTCAGCATTCTTGATATTCAATAATATTTCACCGAAAGATGTCACAATAGTCTACCTAACATTTGCCGAAATAGAAAAAGCAATTGAAACCGGTAAAGTTGATGCAGTGGCAGTAAATGATCCTTTTGCGTATCGGATTAAAAATGTTCTCGGGCCAAATAGCATTAGTTGGCCAGCTCAAAATAACCCTGGTGTATATTGGCTACTTGCAAGTTCTAATACATACATAAAATTACACGGAGAGGCAATTGAGCGTCTCCTGAAAGCATTAGTAACAGCTGAGGAATTTTTAAAAAATAATCCAGAGAAAAGTAAACAAATAGTAAAAGATAAATTAAAACTCGATGACGAATACTTTAATCAAACATGGGCGAAAAGTAATTTTTCTGTTTCCTTAGAACAAGGATTGCTAATTACTATGGAAGAAGAAGCTCGCTTCAGAATAGAACAAAAGTTGACTGACAAGACGGAGATCCCACATTACTTAGACTCTATATATTCTAATGCTTTAAAGAAGGTAAAACATGACGCCGCAACTATTTACTAAAATACTAACATGAATAAAAAAATAATTATTACACTCACGTTCATAGTAATACTTGTAGGTATCTTTTTATATATACAAAACCATACTACTCTAAAAAATCAAAAGCCAAATTCTGTTGAAAGCATTAGGTTCAATATCTATGAGCTCCCAACTCTTGCGCTAGTGTACATTGCTGAAAATGAGGGGTACTTCAAAGACGAAAATCTTGACATTAAGTATAAAAAATTTATTACAGGCAAGGACGGGCTGGCAGATGCCTTAGCTGGAAATGCTGACATAGCAGCTGCGTATGAGACGCCTGTTCTCCGACAAATATATGAAGGAAAAGAGGTAAGTGTTATTTCTACATTACATAGATCTTCTAAGTATATGGCACTCGTCGGAATGCGTAGTAAAGGAATAAATAAAATTGAGGATATTAAGGGAAAGAAAATTGGAGTATACAAAGGTACAAGCCATGAGTTTTTCTTGACTTCCTACCTGACGAGCCAAGGAATAAAATTGTCAGAAGTTACTCTGGTGAATGTTGCGTATAAAGACTCTCTCTCTAGCCTCAGTAGCGGGGCGGTTGATGCCGTAGTAGCAGAAAATCCCTATTTTTACGATATTAAAAAAGCTATTGCTCCAGAAAGACTCATTATTTTTGAATCAGATATCTATACCACCAATTCAGTCTTAGCTGGCTCTACCAGTGTTATTAGGAACAAAAAAGAAGCACTGACTCGACTTTTAAGAGCATTAGTGAGAGCAGAAAATCTAACAAAAAATAATAAAGAACAAGCAATAAAAGACGTAATCAAAGCACTCCCAAATTTTTCAGAGGAAAGCATTCGAGGAACGTGGGATTATTTTACTCCAAGCCTATCTTTGGACAACGTTCTCATGTCTATTATGATAAAGGAAGCTCAGTGGTTTAAAGAGAATAACATATATCAGGACCCGATTCCAGACTTCAGAAAAGCATTGTTTACTGATTATTTAGTGAAAGTGAAACCAGACTCCGTTACTGTCTATTAGTCGCCGCCTATGAAACTAAGATTAAAAATTATTCTCCCACTCCTCCTATTCGCTATAATTATCGCATCTTCTTTTTCATACCTACTCTACAGACTTACTTTGGAAGGGCGCAGTCTTGCCGCCACAACAACCAAAATACAAAAACTAAACAGCTTGGTTGAAGAGTTAAATCGTCAACAATACAATATAGAACTTAATGTATTGTCCTACCGCTTCAACCAAAAAAAAATATACTTAAATACAATTACTGCAGCTGATTTGCGAATAGCAAAAATTCTTGATGAGATGTCGACTTATATTACGAGCCCAAAGGCACGCAACCTAGTCAAGATTTTTATTGATGGACAAACTGAAATAGGCAAGACTCGTAACGAATTGATCAATAGTATTAAAGATAATAATACAGATGCTATTAGCTTTTACTTTAAGCAATGGTCACTTCAAATAGGGAATATTAGAGCTGCTTTGGCAGATATCAACGCCTTTAATATTAACTCCATTGAGGGGACTGTGGTATCCGCAAATGAACTGCGCGATATTATAACGCGAACAGTTGCTTCTCTATTAATTATTATCGTTGTTGTTATTTTTCTTTTGTATTTTTTCTTTAGTTTTTTTGTTATATGGCCAATCCGAGAGCTTGCTCTAATAACCGAAAGGATTTCTCATTCAGATTTCTCTTCAGCTGAAAATATTAAACTTGATACTCACTCAGAGGACGAAATTGGCCAGTTGGCTTTGTCCTTTAAAATCATGGCAGGTAAATTGCGAGAATCGTATTCAGGTTTGGAAAAAATGGTAAAAGAGAGGACTTCACAATTAGAAGAAGCCAAGGTAAAGGACGAGGCAATGCTCGCTAACATTGGCGATGGCTTGGTGTTTGTTGATCTTGAAAAAAGAATACTGCTAGTTAACAAGGCGGCAGAAAATATGCTCGGCTGGAAAGAAGAGGAAATCTTGGGCAAGAATTGGGTGGATATAGTTCGGCCAAAAGATGATAATGGAGTAGAACTTGAGTCAGATCGTTTCCTCCTCAACCAAGTTATAGGTTCACTTATTACTACCGCTACTACTACTATTACTGATTCTTATAATTATACCAAAAAGGATAATTCAATATTCCCTATAGCAGCAACTGCTTCAAGGGTTTCTTTAAAGAATGAATCAATAGGTGCCATTGTGGTATTTCGGGATATTACAAAGGATAAAGGTATAGATAAAGCAAAAACAGAATTCGTTTCACTGGCATCACATCAGCTGCGCACACCACTTTCTACTATAAATTGGTATACCGAAATGCTTCTAGCGGGTGATGCGGGGAAAATTAACGATAACCAAAAGAAGTATCTCAATGAGATATACACGGGAAATCAGAGAATGGTTAAATTAGTGAATGCACTTCTGAATGTTTCAAGAATGGAACTAGGAACTTTTAGTGTTGATCCAGAGCCAACAGATATAATTAAATTAGCTGAAAGTGTGCTCAGGGAACAAAGCCCACAAATTACTGAGAAAAAAATAAAACTTACATCAAATTTTGCGAAAGATATTCCCATCATGCAAGTTGATCCAAAACTACTCCGTATGGTTTTCCAGAATCTTCTCTCTAATTCAGTTAAGTATACCCCCGAACAAGGTTCTATAACCATGACAATAAAATTTATTGCGAACGAGAGTGAGAATAAGAGCCAGAATAAGAATATAGAAATAACTGTAACAGATACAGGATATGGAATACCAAAAGAGCAACATGACAAGATTTTTACCAAACTCTTCAGAGCTGACAACGTAAAGGAAAAAGATACTGAAGGCACAGGCTTAGGGTTGTATCTTGTTAAATCAATCGTCGAACACTCTGAGGGCAAGATTTGGTTTGAATCGGAAACAGATATGGGTACAACATTTCATATAACTATGCCACTCGAGGGAATGAAAAAGAAAGAACGCACAAAAGCACTTACCTAGATATATCTTATCTTGTTTGCTCTAATTAATTCTAGAAAATTCCAAAGAATAGTTTTAGAGATACACTATCATTGATTGATCTTGTTATCCCCGTGATGGATGGAATGACAATACTAAATAAATTGAGAGAGATGAACGAATAGGGCACGCATGTACCAGTTTTACTAGCACTGATGAAGATCGGATGGATGATATGATTGAAATTGAATCCACTTATTATTTAGTTCAAAGTGATTTTAAAATAGGGGATATATTTGAAAAAGTAAAAAAAAGAGAAAGAGAAAGACTAGAGACTTCTTATAGTTACTATTTATTTTTTTCAGAATTGTCGCTAGATCCGCGAGGCTGAGCGGGCATCCTTTTATTTTTGAAGAATTTTTGATAAAGTAAGTTCAAGTAGAATCGTATAACCACTCCATCGTTTAATTTTCGCCACCCTAGCTCAGTTGGTAGAGCACATCATTCGTAATGATGGGGTCCCGAGTTCGATCCTCGGGGGTGGCTCAAATGTTTGCTATACTAAGCTCATGTCTAAAGATATTGAGTCTCTTAAAAAAGAAATAGAAATACTTGAGGCCGAGATGACTCAAGGTGACTTCTGGTCTGACAAAGTCAAAGCTCAAGCGACCATAAAGCAGTTAGGAGAATTAAAAGATGAACTATTGGGAAGTCAGAAATACAATAAAGGCAATGCTATTTTATCTATTCTTTCTGGTGCTGGTGGTGATGATGCCGAAGACTTCTCTGCACTACTTTTGCGGATGTATATAAAATATACAGAGAAGCATGGTTTTCAGGTGATGCTCATTCATGAGAATAAGAATGATATCGGAGGATATCGTAATGTTTCAATTGAAATTACCGGTAAAAATGCGTATGGAACACTCAAGAATGAGTCCGGTGTTCATCGGTTGGTACGTATTTCGCCATTTAATGCTAAGTCGCTCCGCCATACGTCTTTCTCTCTTGTGGAAGTCATTCCCAAACTTGAGAAAAATAGTACTGCTATTGAAATCTCGTCCGATGATTTGAAAATAGAATTTTCGAAGTCGGGTGGTCCAGGCGGACAGAATGTTAATAAACGTGAGACGGCTGTACGCATTATTCATATACCGACTAATATCTCTGTTCATGTTACCACTGAACGCTCCCAAGAACAGAATCGCGAAAAAGCTCTTGATATTATCAAAGGTAAACTTTTTAAGAAACGCGCCGAAGATGAGAAGCGTTTGGCTGGTGGGATGTCTATTTCGAAGATTACTGATATCGAATGGGGGAGTCAGATTCGCAACTATGTGCTTCACCCGTATAAGCTGGTGAAAGATTTACGCACTGGCGTCGAGACGTCAAACGTCGACGCCGTCCTTGAAGATGGTGAACTTGATCTCTTCATTGAAGCGGAAGCCCAAATATGATATTCTTAGGACATAGATACAAATAATGATTTACTTTAATAATGTTACAAAGAAATATATTGACAATATGTCACTTGATAATGTGACTATTTCTATAGGCTCCGGCGAGTTCGTCTCCATCGTTGGCCACTCGGGTGCAGGGAAGACGACTTTGACTAAGTTAATCTTAGCAGAAGAGCATCCAACCGAAGGCACAATCTATTTCGAGTCAACTGATATTCATAAGCTCTCAAATCGTGAGTTAACAAACTTCCGTCGCAAGGTTGGAGTGGTATTTCAAGATTTTCGTTTACTTTCAAACAAGACAGCATATGAAAATATTGCCTTTGCTATGGAGGCGACAGGGAAGAATGATGAAGAGATTGCTCAAGACGTGCCCCATGTGCTTGAGCTCGTTGATTTGACTAATCGATCAACCCATTTCCCTCGCCAGCTCTCGGGGGGCGAGAAACAGCGTTTAGCTATTGCCCGAGCGATTATCACGTCACCCGAGCTTATTATTGCTGATGAGCCGACTGGTAACCTCGACCCCATTAATACAAGTGAAGTTATTGATATTTTGAAGAAAATTAATAATTTGGGTACGACTATTATACTAACGACTCATAATCGTAATGTCATCGACCAGATAAAGAATCGTGTTATCACTCTTGAGAATGGCCGAGTTATTCGAGATGATAAAGATGGCAAGTATGTGATATAATATTCTCATGTTTTTTACTTATGCAAAAAGAATCATACGTTCCGGATATCGTAACTTTGTGCGTAGTGGATTCACCTCTTTCGCCTCCGTGCTCATGATGATGATCACGCTTTTTGTTATTACGAGCCTTATTTTTGTCCAAACAGCATTGACCACATCACTGAACGACATTAAAGACAAAGTTGATGTCACTATTTATTTTATACCTGGCGCTAATGAAACAGCAATTAATAGTATAAAGACATCACTCGTGCAATTACCCGAAGTAAAGAATGTTACGTATACGTCTGAAATAGAATCCCTGGCAGACTTTAAAGAAAAACATGCGAGCGATTACCTGACTCTTCAAGCACTCGACGAGCTGAATAGTAATCCACTTGGTGCAACCTTGAACATCAAAGCTCGTGACCCTTCACAGTACGAAAGCATTGTAAAGTATTTTGACAGTGATAATGCTCTTTCCAAAGGTACACTCAATATTATCGACAAGATCGACTATCACCAGAATAAAATTGTCATCGATAGATTGACATCGATTATCACTGGTGCTCAGAGGCTTGGTTTTGCTGTTTCATTGGTCCTTATCCTTATTTCAATCATCATCACTTTTAGTACAATTCGCTTGATTATTTATATGTCTCGCGAAGAAATTGGGGTTATGAAGCTCGTCGGTGCTGGATCTAAATATATTCAAGGGCCATTTATTGTCTCGGGTGTACTTGTTGGAGTAGCTGCAAGTATTTTGACTACTTTATTATTTATTCCAATCTCAATTTGGCTTGGCAATAATCTGACCGATTTCATCGGCCTCAATTTCTTTACTTATTTCAAAGAGAATTTTGTACAATTATTTGTTATTATGCTTACCACCGGAGTATTGCTCGGAAGTATTTCAAGCTTTTTTGCGATAACTCGATATCTCCGAAAAAAATAATTTATGAAAAAAAATAATTCAATTGATACATCTATTCAGAATGATCTAGAGTCTTGTAAATATATTTTTGTCATCGGTGGGGTTATCTCAGGTGTTGGTAAAGGTGTGGCAGCATCGTCTATTGCGCGTATTCTGAAAGATCGTGGTAAGAAAGTCACCGCTATTAAGATTGATCCATATATTAACGTCGATGCTGGTACGATGAATCCGACCGAGCATGGCGAAGTGTTCGTACTTGACGATGGTGATGAATGTGACCAAGATATGGGTAACTATGAGCGATTTCTTGAAGTTGATCTGACTCGTGTTAACTATATGACAACGGGTCGTGTCTACCAGACCGTTATCCAAAAAGAACGGAATCTTGAGTATGGTGGCAAATGCGTAGAAGTAGTGCCTCATATTCCGCTTGAAGTTATTCGTCGTATCGAAGAAGCCCGCGACAATGCCGGTGCTAATGTCGTTCTTGTGGAGATTGGAGGAACAGTTGGAGAATACCAGAATATGCTTTTCCTCGAAGCCGCTCGTATGATGAAGATTCAGCATCCGCGTGATGTCTTCTTTGTGATGGTATCGTACTTACCAATACCTTCGAAAGTGGGTGAAATGAAGACTAAGCCGACTCAGTATGCCGTTCGTACATTGAATGCATCTGGTATTCAGCCAGATGTTATTATCGCTCGCAGCCATGTACCACTTGATGATAAGCGCAAAGAAAAGCTCTCCATGTTTTGTAACATTACTCCTGAGCGTGTCATATCCGCGCCTGATGTCGATAGTATTTATGATATCCCTGTTAACTTCGAGAAGGAGGGCTTGGGTGATATGATTTGTGATATTGTCGATATGACATGCGATTCCGGAATAAATAAAGGTTCTCGTAAGTGGCAAAAGTTTGCTCGTTCAACCCACACTCAAAAGGACGAAGTTCAAATCGCGATCATAGGTAAATATTTTAATACGGGCGACTTTACACTTTCTGATTCATACTTGTCTGTTATCGAAGCCATAAAGTATTCAGCCTATGCACAGAGTCGTAAGCCAGTTATTACCTGGCTCTCATCGATTGATTTTGAGAAAGATCCAAAGAAAATTAAAGAGCTTTCGAAGTATGATGGTATTATTGTTCCTGGCGGTTTTGGTGCGCGTGGTGTCGAAGGGAAAATTAAAGTTATCGAGTATGCTCGTATACATAAAATTCCGTACTTTGGACTCTGCTACGGTATGCAGCTGATGGTTATCGAGCATGCACGCAATGTTTTGGGGTTGAAAGATTCGAACACTCGAGAGATTAATCCAAACGCCCCGCATATTGTTATCGACGTGATGGAAGATCAGAAAGATAAAATTGCGAATAAAAAACTGGGGGGTAGTATGAGACTCGGTGCCTACTTGGCTCACCTGAAGAAGGGAACTGTAGCACGAGGTGCATACAAAATAGATATTATTTCTGAGCGCCATCGCCATCGCTATGAAGTGAACAATGCTTATCGTGATCAATTAGAAAAAGCTGGGCTTGTATTCTCTGGAGTCTCACCCGACGGAATGCTCGCCGAGATAGCTGAGCTACCAGAGTCCAAGCACCCATTCTTCCTTGGTACCCAGTTCCACCCAGAATTTAAAGCTCGACCGCTTTCTCCTCACCCACTGTTCTCAGCTTTCATTAAAGCATGTATACAGTCGCCTCGACGACGACCCACGAATAAGGCAGGAAAAAAGTAGCTACGAATATAACATAAAAATTCTCTGATTATCAGAGAATTTTTATGTATTAACTTAATGCATCTCGTCCATCACGAAGCCGGCTTTGAGAGATAATTTTGAGGATTTGATCTTCGTCGTCAGTAATAGTGTAGAGGTTCATATCGTCAGGGCTGATTGCTCCATATGTATCTACCAAGACTTCTTTGATAAACTTTTGTAAGGGATTCCAGAAATCAGAACCAAGCAAAATAATTGGAATTCTGCCAATTTTGCCGGTCTGTTGCAGTGTTAGCATTTCGAAGAATTCATCGAGTGTGCCAAAGCCTCCCGGGCAGAATATGACAACTTCAGTCATGTATGACATCGAGACTTGTCGTGCAAAGAAAAAGTAAAAGGGAATTTCATCAGTTATATATTGGTTTGTCTTTTGCTCATGAGGAAGTCGGATTGTCAGTCCGACAGCACGCCCCCCAGCATCATGTGCTCCACGACTGGCAGCTTCCATAATCCCTGAGCCACCACCAGAGAGGATAATATAGCCAAGCTCTTTTGATATACGATAGGCAAGTGACTGTGTCTGCTTGTATGATGGGTGAGTCTCTTCGATTCGTGCTGAGCCATAGAAGGTGACAGATGGTGTGAGAAGGCTAATCATATCGATCCCTTGGCGGAATTCTTCTTGGATCATGCAGAGCTTGGTCTCTTCATCGTTATCACCGTAAAGCGTCACACACCCACTCTTAATATCATCAATTGATAAATGCTTCGGTCTAAAAGTATTTTTTTTATGTTCGAGATTTTCTTCCATGCGCTTGATTGTACCGCAATTTTATCTATATTCCAACTCACCTAGAATCAAAGGTCTAGACGAGGCAGATTGTTTTCATTAAATTTTATGGTACTATATCGAGATTGTAGTGTGTTAATTGTACTAACTATTGCCGACTCGTCTAATGGTAGGACACATCCCTCTGGAGGATGGTATTGGGGTTCGAGTCCCTGGTCGGCAGCTAGCGAGGCGAAGCATCGCGCCGACAAAAGTGCTGAATGCACTTTCGCCAGGGACGAGAAGACCTTGAGTAAATTTATGAGAATGTACTCATTCGAATAAATACGAAAGGTGTACAGAATCTGTAAGATTCAAGAAGTGTACTCATGGTTCAGATCTCGCAGCTCGTAGTTTTAAGCATATTTGTTATACTTATCAAATGGAAATAGATAAACATTTTCTCATTAGATATCGAGCTATTATTCTTAATGATAATAATTTATTAGTTGTTAAGCATAAAAATGATGATGATATTTTTCATAAAAGAATACACAATCGCAAAACATCTTTAGCTTTTCTAAGAGAGGTTCATTAATATTCCAACTTCATACCAAGTTCGCAGTCGCGACTTTTTAGATTTATTGGTGAATAAAAAAGTTTCAATTCGTAATATATGCTAAAATAATAGTATGAAAATTTGTATTTTTGGTGCTGATGGGAGAACGGGTGTTGAGATTATAAAATATGCAAAAAACAAAGGTTATGAAATTATAGCCTTTGTGTACAATGAACATTCGCTTGAGTTTATGAAACATGATATTACTATTGTGAAAGGTAATGTGCTTGACTATACGCAAGTGCGAGAGGCATGTGTCGGTGTTGATGTCGTCGCGAGCGCCCTAGGTCATATAAAAGATTCTGATCCTAGAATGCAAACAAAAGGAATGAGTAATATTGTACGCGCCATGAAAGAAAATAATATACAGAGAATAGTAAGCCTAACCGGTACAGGAGTGAGGATGCCTGGAGATACACCATCTCTTATAGATAGCATATTAAATTTCAGCATAAAGATACTAGATCGAGATAGAATTGAAGATGGGATAGCACATGCCGAAGTGTTACAAAACTCTGGGTTAGAATGGACTATTGTACGAGTCCTTAAATTAACTGATAGTCAAAAAATGAGTGGAACCTATATACTCACTATGGGTGGACCGGCAGAATTGCAAACAAGTAGAAGCAAGGTAGCACGAGTTATGATAGACGTTATAGAACAAAAGAAATATTTTGGTACAATGCCCGTTGTATCAGAATAATATTGGTATACTGACATATGTTCTCCACTTACATCCTCGAATGTGCTGATAAGACGCTCTACGTTGGTGCGACAAATGACCTCACAAAGAGATTACACGAGCACAATCATACGAAAAATGGTGCGCACTATACTAAAATTCGTCGACCAGTAACGCTAAAATATTCTGAATCATTTAAAACATTAAAAGAAGCTCGCGGAAGGGAAGCTGAGCTTAAAAGATTAAAAAGGAAAGATAAAATGCTGTTAGTAGGGCAGGCGTAAACGATTCAATAGAGAAGGTTGTTAGGTATACTCCATACACTAGTTCATATCTGGATTAATGTTGATGATGCTCTTTTTTCTAATTTCATATTCACTGCCTAGTATATCATTTTCATTTTTTTCTATTTCTTCCTCTAAGATATGTTTTTTAGTGGCTAATTTTTCAATTATTTTCTTACAGGTGGCAGATGCTCTCTTTGTCGCTTCTTGAGCTTTCATCATGATGAAATGTGTGGCTAAAGAAGGTTTCTTTATAGCCCATGATTGTAGTAACTTATCTGATTTTTGGTATAATTTGAGTCTTATCTGTTCAATATGGCTTAGTTCTATAACGTCAATAATTTCATTTGGCTCTAAAAAGTTTATAGTCGGATTTTTTTGAATTAGACTAAGCTTTTCTTCAAGTTCATACCTCTCAGTTATCAGATGTCCTATTTGTTTTTCAATCACTCGTATTACTCCCTCTTTCCTTTTTAGTTCTCTAACCTTCTGTAGGTCTTCTTCAGTATTCTTTTTTATAAATTCTTGTCGCCCATACTCCTGGATATTTTTAGCATTTTTTACTTCGTTTTCTATTTCTTTTTCTGAAATCCCTGATGTATGCCAAAGAGTTTGTTCTTCATCTTTATGTAATTTTTCTTTAGGTTTGAGTTCTTTATTATCAAAACCAAGTACTCTCGCATGTGCTGCTTTTTCTACAATATCTTCCACTTCGTCATTTTTAGGGATTTTCTGTCGAAAGCCTTCAATCATACCTAATAGTATACCACGCTCTCTGTATTTGAAGTATGCATACTTATTGATATACGAGAAGGGTAAGCACCTATTATCATTAATTCATATATTATGAAATTAATGATAATAAAAGTTCTTTTCTGGATTACCATAACTGCCATATTCTTATTCGAAGCTGTGCTTGCTGTTTCATACAAGTCGTATCACAAAATACATAAAGAATTAAAGTAATCTTTTGAGTACTGGAGTGAAATAAAAAAAGCTTCCCCTTAGAGGAAGCTTTTGATTAAGTCTAATGTTTACCCATATCTATGGTTATAGTGCAATAAGTATGTCAGCAATGTGATAATAAAGCATATACATTGACTGAGGCAGCCAATTTTCTGTTTTCTATTTGTGAGCCTTATCATTATAAAGCTCACAATTGTCGCAAGGATCCCAATGAGCATTCCATTTAAAATAGTCTGCTTTCCTTGCGGATAGAAATCTTCTAGCTGGTCACTCGGAGCTTGTTCATAGCGTTCTTTGGGAGAGGCACTAAAATAAGGGGCATAATGTGCACCAATATACCCTGAACCTAATCCAACAACTATAATCCAGAGCATAATAAAGATTTTACTTTTCATATATATTATTTTTAATAAAACAAAATTGTTTTTAGCATTTTAGCATATTTTATAACTAAGTATTCAAATAAGGTACTGTGCACCCATTATCGACCCCTCTTCGTATACTCTTACTGTAGAAGTCGCACGTCTACAAGTACCTTTCATAACCAAAACTCTTTTTTAGAAGTTAGTCGGGTATTTATTAGTAATTCTAATTTTAAAATATAAATTAAAAAAATGTCAAATAAATTATCACGTAAAACCTTTATTATTGTCAGTGGAATGGCTTTCAGTCTGCTTGTTTCCACCCCTACTTTTGCAAGTACTATCGATGCTACCGGAGGACAAGCTAGTAACGAGCGTAAGATGGGTCACTCTGGGGTAGATCGTGGAGCTATTTCTGGTATCGTAGGCACGGTTGCTTCTATTACTGGCAGCACACTTATGGTTAATGGGAAAAATAGCACGCTTTACTCAGTTGATGCAACGAGCGCTCAGATTTTAAAGGATAAAAGTACAGCTATGATTATAACTGACATAAAAGTTGGAGATATGGTCATGGTGAAAGGTAAGATAACCGGTACAACTGTTGTGGCAACTGTTATTAAGGATGGTATTCCAGCTTTAAATTTAAATAGTAACTATAACAGAAAGTTTCCTGGCATCATGGGGATTGTGAATTCACTCGATGGTACGACATTTACGGTTACCAATGAAAGTGGTGTTGTATATACTATTGATGCGAGTCATGCAGTCATTACCAAGGGTGTCGTGAGTAAGAAGCCAGCCACCGTTCAAATTGCTGATATCAAAACTGGTGATACAGTCATGGTTATGGGTGCCGTCAACGGAACATCGGTCACTGCCGAGAAAATATTTGATGGAAAATTTAAAACAAAAGTGCTCGGAGGTAAGGGTAACATGAAGTCAAAGATGTAACATATACTAGATTTAAAAAGCTCTTTTATAAGAGCTTTTTAAATTTCTCGTCGTCTTTTATTAGAAATTTTTAGTATCAATGATATACTATACGTGCACTCTACTGTCATTTAATCAGAAATACTATGAATAAAAATACATTATTACCATTTGTTATTGGAAGTGTCGCTATTATTCTGACACTATTTGTTGTTTTCATTCAAATAAGTGATAGAAAATTAGTTACGGCATATACACCACCCTTGATAATGAAAACAGATCCTACGGCTAGTATTATGACCTCTTCAACTAAAAAACCATTAATCACTCCAGTTACAACTGTTCAAGCAGATGGGTATACACTTACGCAAGTATCAACACATAATAAGCGATCAAATTGTTGGACAACGATCAATGGTGGCGTCTATAATGTTACCTCATGGATAAACCAGCATCCAGGTGGAGCGGGAGCCATCATTGGGCTCTGTGGCATTGATGCTTCCTCAGCATTTAATGGTCAGCATACTGGTGATCGTCGACCAGCTTCCGAACTTGCGTCATTTAAAATTGGCATTCTTAAATAAAAATATATATGGACACACATGTACAAAAATACGCACCGGTTATCCTTCGCCTTGGTCTTGCTATGGTATTCCTGTGGTTCGGTATTACTCAATTACAGAATCAAGCCATGTGGATAGGTTTTATACCCACATGGATTATTTCGATGAGTGGCCTCACTGCTACAACTATTGTTATCTTGAATGGTATGTTTGAAGTCATGATGGCTGTCCTCCTTGCCTTTGGGATACAGATTCGTATTGTATCTTTCTTATTGTCGATTCACTTACTTACGATAATAGGGGACGTAGGACTTAGTGCTGTTGGTATCCGTGATGTTGGTTTATTTTTTGCTTTGCTCTCTATCACTTTTCATGGTGCAGATGAGTACTCGTATGACAAGGTACAGAGTATATAAAGTCCCACTAAGATAGTCCTCGGAGGGCTTTTTTATTTCCTCATGTAATTAATTTTTAACAGTACTACCCTTACTAATATCTTCTGGTGTTAATTGGTAGATTTTATTTTTACTTGCTATTTCAAATTCTTTTGCTTTTTTCTTTAAAATATTTAAAGCATCTTGTGATTTAAGAGTAGTAGTTCCTGCAACAAAAAGGTCTTGGATAAGGTCGTACTGGGGATAAGATGAGTCATTTATTTTTTCTTTTAGATCAATAATGAGACGTTCTCCTGTTTTTCCGAAATCATTAATAAAGATCATGGCAACGTTACTATTTTGATCGAACGTTAATGCCCCACCTTCCTGTATAGTACTAGCAACTCGGGTAGGGAAACCCATATCGAGAACAGCTTTATTCCCCAAAAATACTCTTTGCTGATCTTTTGCAAAAGCTGCAAATGGATCTGATTCTTGAGTCTTCTGTGATTCTATATACACAATGTCACCTGAAGGTTTTTCATATTTTTTGAATTCATCACTTCTGTCGGGAGTTATAGATTTAGATACAATTAATCTCTCAACAGAAGTTTTACCAGATTGTAATTCAGTAATAAGATTTTTTTCATAATTCTTTTCATCTTTTGTTCTACGAATAGTCCCAAGTGTTTTTGGGTCTTCACTATCTTTTACTCCTTCATTAAGTTTTACTCCATATGTTCTATTTCCTTCAGTTGCAATTTCTTTGTACTCTTTAGGCATAACACTTACTGGTCGAGCGATATTTTTATTACTATTAAAAAATGCTTGATCGGCAACATCCCTCGTATCTTGAGCTTCTGCGCTCATTCCAGCTCCAATCATTGCAACAGGCACCAAAAGTTTCTTAGTATTATTTTTGAAAAAATCTTTTACTTTATTTAAAAAAGTATTTTTTTTTACTTTTTTAATAGCGGCAGTGGGTTCTTGTGCAATGGGTTTATTTTCTGGGGGAGGAGGGTAGGCACTCTTTACGTCTTCTTTTGCTTTAGCTACAACTTTTTCATGTACTATTTTTTTATCTACCCCCGATATATTTTGATGTAAAAAGTTATCAACATTTTTAAAGTCATTATTTTTTAGGATAGGAGGAAATTCATTTTGATTCCCTAATTCCATTTTTATGATGGGTGGCAGGTCTTTTGATTTCATATATGTGCATTATACGTGAGTGAGTGTTGTAATACAATTCTTATCTCCATACTATATCAGATAAATATATATTGTCAATATAGAATACTTTTAAAACTTAGTATACTGATATTCATATGCAAAAGAGAGAATGGTTGAATATTCCCGGACCATTATTAATAATAATTGCTGCGGCACTGTGGGCTCTCGATGGGGTGATTCGTCGGCATCTGTATAGTCTTCCACCGATTACTATTATCTTCTTCGAGCATTTCATCGGTCTGAGTATTATCCTTCCTTTTGTTTGGAAGCAGGTAAAAAAAGAAAAGTTAGGTCACCGAGAAATATATATCTTGATTGGTGTGGCTCTTTTAAGTGGTTTGCTTGGCACGCTTTGGTTTACGACGGCGCTTCTTAAGGTTCACTTTATCTCTTTCTCAGTTGTCTTCTTACTCCAAAAGCTTCAGCCGATATTTGCTATCAGTACTGCATCACTATTCTTGAAAGAAAAAATAGACACACGGTATATCAAGTGGGCACTTTTGGCTCTTATTGCTGCTTACTTTGTGACATTCAAAAATGGCTTTGTTGATTTGAAAACAGGGGAAGGTACTGTCACTGCGGCTCTTTATGCGCTTGGTGCAGCATTTGCCTGGGGATCATCGACGACATTTTCGAAAATGGTCCTGACAAAAATTTCGTATACCGTTAGCACGTTTTATCGGTTTCTTTTTACTAGTATTATTGCTTTCATCATTATCATTCTGTTTGGCTATACACCATCACTCGCATCTCCAACTGCACCACAGCTCGGGCTCTTTCTGTTGATTGCCTTCTCGACTGGGATGGTCGCGCTTGTTGTTTATTACAAAGGACTCTCTAAAACTCCAGTCCATATTTCGACAATTCTTGAGCTTACCTTTCCGTTTATTGCTATATGTATCGATATGACTCTGTATCATACGGTACTATCTATTTCTCAATGGGTTGCGGTATTTCTCTTAACATTTGCAATTTATAAGATAGCACGCCTACAATCACATGGTCTTCACATCCACACACATTAAAGGGTCTGGTCGCGGACACAAGATCGGCTTTCCCACTATTAATCTTGTTGTCCCCAGTGACTTCGAGCTTGATGTTGGTATTTATGCCGTCTGGGTTGCCATAACAGGTTCGACATACAAAGGAGCTCTCCATTATGGTTCAATTCCAACTTTCAATGAAAAAGATACATCTCTTGAAATACACTTACTTGATATCACTGATCATACTGTGCCAGATACTCATGGTGTAGATATTAAAGTTGATATTGTTGAGAAGTTGCGTGACATAAAATTTTTCGATACAGCGGAAGATCTTGCACTTCAGATTGATCGAGATGTGAATAGAGTACGATCTATTCTTGCTCTGTGATCCTTTCTATTTCGTGCTAAATACGGTAGTATAGAAATCTATGGCATCTACACCATCTCACGGAGAAGTCGTCATTCGATTTGAGAACGTTTCATTTGAATATGGTCACAATAAACCCATCTTAAGCGAGGTGGATTTTTCGATACGTCGTGGTATGAAAGTCACGATCATGGGACAGAATGGTGCCGGTAAAAGTACACTCTTTGGCCTGATCACGGGAGTGCATCACCTCGAAAGTGGACGTATTAACTTAGCTCAGCGCACGACGATTGCTATCTCTCGCCAAGTTATTCCGCGCGATGAGCTCGAGCTTACGGTTCGTGCCTTTTTTGAGAAATCATTCAAAGAGAAAGTATACGATATTGATCCACGTATCGACGATGTGCTTGAAGTCGTCAACTTGAAAGGCCACGAGAAAGTTCATGACCGTATTGTGAAGTCATTCTCCGGTGGTCAGCAAGCGCGTCTCCTGCTTGCTTCAGCACTTATTCAAGCACCAGATATCTTGCTTCTTGATGAGCCGACGAATAACTTGGATAAAGCAGGAATTGCGCACCTAACTGACTTCTTGATTACATATAAAAAGACTGTTATTGTTATCTCTCATGATGCACACTTCTTGAATGCTTTTACTGATGCGGTTTTGTACTTAGATATTTATACGCGCAAGATTGAGCAGTACGTCGGTAACTATACAGACGTCAGTGACCAGATTACTGCTCGTATGGAGCGCGAGAATAGGAAAAATGCACTGCTGTCGAAAGAAATTCAAGCCAAGAAAGATCAAGCTAATGCTTTTGCCATGAAAGGTGGAAATCTGCGTGCGGTGGCGAAGCGTATGCGCGACTTGGCTGAAGAGCTCGAAGATGAGAAAGTTGATGTTCGCAAAGAAGATAAAACAATTCGTCCATTTACAATTCCATTCCAAGGTGATCTGGTTGGTGACATTCTTACGCTTTCATCGGTCTCGATACTTAAAAAAGGTAAACCATCAAAGCACAAAGTCAGTCTGTCGCTTCGCAAAAATAAACACTTACTCCTCTCTGGTCCGAATGGCATTGGTAAGAGCACCTTACTTGAAAAGCTTGCCTCAGGTGCGGCCGAAGGTGCCATTATTGCACCTGGTGTCCGTGTCGGCTACTATCGTCAAGATTTCTCGACACTTAACTTTGAGCATACGGTTCTTGAGTCACTTTCTGAAGTCAGTCGCATTGTCACTGGACGTGTGGATGAGCAGCATATCCGAGCTGTGGCCGCTTCGTTCCTAATCATCGGTGACATGATCTATACGCGTATTGGATCACTTTCAGAAGGGCAGAAGGGCCTTGTAGCTTTTGCTTCACTGGTCCTTCTTCGTCCCGGCTTACTCATTCTTGACGAGCCGACAAACCATATCAACTTCCGTCACTTACCGATCATAGCCAAAGCGCTCGATGATTACCAAGGCGCCATGATTCTTGTCTCCCACGTACCCGAATTCGTCAAGCAAATTCGTATGGATGAAATTCTTGATTTAGAGAAATAAAGAATTATTTTTTGTGGGTATAAGTTCGAATGTTTGATATAATCCCTTTATGAGCGAAAAACTTTCAAAGAAAAAAATAGTAGAGTATGCCCCAAACTGATGAGGAATTAATTATCGAATACATAGAAGGGAATCAGCATGGGCTGAAAGTACTCATTGATCGCTATACGGGAGCATTGTATAACTTTTCCGTGCGTTTTGTGGGTACAACAACCGCGCCTGATGTAATCCAAGAGACGTTTATTAAAGTCTGGAAGAATATTCAGAAGTTCGATGTTACTAAGGCACACTTTAAGACATGGATATTTACCATTGCTCGTAACACTATTACTGACTATGTACGTAAAAAGAAAATTCTTGTTTTCTCTGATCTTGAGACAACCGAAGGAGAAGTGTTTGATGAGACAATACAAGATATCGATATCTTGCCCGACGAAGCTATGCAAAAAATTCAAGACAAAGAATTACTTGATAAGCTTCTTGGAAATTTACCATCTAATTATCAAACAGTTCTCATGCTCTACTACCAAGAAGATATGACATTTGCTGAGATAGGCACAGTACTTGATAAGCCACTCAATACGGTCAAAAGTCATCATCACCGAGCACTCGCACAATTGCGGAAGATGATTTTGTAGTATACTTTAGATAGAGTATATAAATAATCATTTATGAAAGAATCACATGTAAGCCTCATTATATGCGCATATAATGAGGAGAAATATATAGGTGAGTGTTTAGAGTATGCTATTAGTAATTCGAATGGCAGATTTTTTGAAATTATTGTTATCGATAATGTGAGTACTGATAAAACTGCAGAGATTGCAAAAAGTTACAAAGGAGTAAGAGTTGTTAGAGAAGAGAAGAAGGGTCTGACCCGCGCTCGAGAGCGTGGTTTCAAAGAAGCGTCTGGCGACATCCTTGCCTATATAGACGCAGACACCCGTATGCCAGAGGGGTGGCTTTCATTTCTTTTTACACAATTCAAATACAATAATGATATGGTTTGTCTGAGTGGGCCGTATATGTATTTTAATATTTCGCTGTGGGAAAGATTTTTAATACATGCATGGAATATGATGACAATTCTACTATATAATATGATTGGCTACATGGTCACTGGCGGGAATTTTGCTATCAAAAAAGAGACACTTAATAAGATGAATGGCTTCGACACCTCTATAGAATTTTATGGCGAAGATACGAATATTGGACGCCGAGCTCACGCTTACGGAAAGGTGGTCTTTACATCTAAGTTCTCTATGTATACGTCACCACGTCGATTTAAAGATCAAGGTTTGTATACCACAGGCTTCCTCTATATGAAAAATGCTTTGTCGGAAATTTTTCTCCATAAGCCCGTGACACAAACATATAAAGATTTTAGATAATTGTATGGAACATATACCATCATTTTTAATATATTCTCTTCAAGTGGTAGTATATTTAAAATACACGCTAGTCTTTTTGGGTGCTATTATTGAAGGGCCTATCCTTATGATTGCATCTGGTTTTCTTTTGCATCAAGGATTTTTTACTATCGTACCGTTATTTTTTGCTCTTGTGTTAGGCGACCTAGTCGGAGATGTAGTTTGGTATTATATAGGCTATTATTTTTCTCATACATTTATAAGAAAATTTGGTAAATTTTTTAGCTTGACTGAAGAACGGTTTGAAAAAGTAAAAATATTTTTCTACAAGCATCATTCTAAGATATTATTTTTTTCTAAATTTGTCATGGGGTTTGGTTTAGCTATCTATATCCTAATGGTAGCGGGAGCCACAAAGGTTAACTTTTTAAAATATATGATCCTCAATGCTATTGGCGAGTTTTTCTTTGTTGCAATGCTTCTTTACATCGGATACTCTTTTGGAGGCCTCTATCATTACTTCTCAAACGGTTTTAAAATTGGGTTTATTGTTATTATATTTTTGTTATTACTACTGATTATCAGTAATGTACAGAAATATCTTAGAGACAAAACTTTAGAAAAATTATGATTTCTTTTATTATTCCAACTTTAAACGAAGAAAAGTATATTGGTAAAACACTTGCTTGTATTTCTCGCTATACAGGCGAGTATGAAATTATTATTTCTGACACTAATAGTAGTGATAAAACTGTCGAGATTGCTCGCATCTATACTGACAACATAGTTATACATAGTAAAAATAGTAAAAAGCTTACGATTGCTGCCGGTCGGAATCTGGGAGCAGCTCAGGCTCATGGTGAATATCTGGTATTTCTCGATGCAGATGTATGTATTCTGAATCCAGATTATTTTTTTAAGAAAGCATATGAATGCTTTACTACAAATAGTAAGCTCGTCGCACTTACTTCCCAACTACATGTTTTTAAAGAAATGGAAACATTTGGTGATCGGCTTATTATACCGTTCTTTATTTATATGCGATTATGTATGAATAATTACTTAGGTATTGGAGCAGCAACTGGGGAATTCCAAATGGTAAAGACAGATATATTTAAAAAAGTTGGAGGTTTTAATGAGTCACTTGTAGCAGGAGAGGATGATGCTTTTTTTCGTAAACTTTCTCAGAAAGGTGAGACTCGTTTAGAAATGGGTTTAATAGCATACCATTCCGGTCGTCGAGCACATATACTTGGCTGGCCCAAGCTCCTTTTTCTTTGGGCGCGTGATTCCTTGTCTGTTTTATTATTTAAAAAATCGCTCAGTACTGAGTGGAAAGAAGTACGCTAATGCACCAAACTAATGATATTTTTCGTACATAGAATATATGGAGCAACAAGAATTAGGCTACTCATTTAAAGCATGTATGCATCATTGTCCGAAGTCAGAACTTTCGGATACTATTTGGCATACTATTTGTGTTAAAGAGTCACAAAAAGCTCATCGAACACTATGCCTCTATCTCAGTCTTTGTATTCTCTTGGTGAGTGTGTTGGTTATTATTTTGTATCTTAAAGTAACTTACATAAAGTAAATAAAACGCTCAGATGTTACTCTGAGCGTTTTATTTACTTACATTCTTTATCTACAGGCACTCCGACAAACGTAAACATCTGTGTACATAAGTCGCTCAAAGTTTTCTTTTCTTTATAGACATGATCTTCACCAGGATAACTTACCAGAGTAATGTTTTTATGTTGGGCTTTTGCATAGTCATAGAATGTCGTAGCTTGAGAATAGGGAATGGTTTTGTCGGCCATACCAGCAATGATACTTATTTTCTGATTACCAACAGTATCTATTTTATTTATAATAGATGCTTGGTCATACAGTCCACGGTTGGTCATATTGGGTAAGCCATTAAACTGTGTATTAAATATGGAAATCTTCATGGATACAAGTAAGCTTTCCCAGTTGGTGACTCCATTGATAGACATCACTCCAGCAAAAGTTTCAGGATGTTCAACAAGAGCTTTTAGAGATAAGTATCCACCGTAGCTATTTCCTATCAAGTAAACATCACTAACGTTATACTTTTTCTTAATATAAATCACCGCGTCCATAACATCAGTCACATCACCTAAGCCAACTGAACCCTTAATACCTTCGGCGTACGATCGGCCAAAGCCGAAGCTTCCTCGATAGTCAAGCTTCAGTACATTGATATTATTTTTCTGCAAGAGCTCAAGTATTGAATCATATAAGCCATAACTATGGTACGGATGATATCCATAACTGGTTTGTCTATATGGTCCGCCGTGGAGCCAGATGATAAGAGGGTGAGGCCTCTTCTTGTCTTTGGCTGGCATGAGGATACCAGAAGCAGAACCTATCTTTACTATTTCTTGGGTATGTGCTTTTTTTGTAGTGTTTATATTTGGAATTTTAAATTGCTCTATTTTTTTATTCTTGAGATTATATATTTCTGGACCATAGCCTCTTTGCTCTAGGCGATTAAAGATAAGCGTCTGTCCAACTTTTTTAATTGGATCAACATACGATACGTTCGATTCTATAAGAATGTCTTTACCGGTAGTAAGATTATAGCGATAGAGGGACCACAGATACTGATTAGTTTTACTATTGCCGATGTAGTACAAAGTATTATTATCGGTAAAGATAAAATCGTTAACTTGGTAGGCTGTGGTGGCCAGTCGATTACTTTTGAATGTCGTATGTGAGAGAGTATTTGTTTCGACGAGATAGAGTCCGAGTGTACCTTCACTGTCATCGATATAGACAAGTTTTTTGCTATCGAGGGAGAAGTCAAACACCCTCGCTTGATCATCGACAAGGTCCCAGTATGACAAGCTGCGAGCAATTGCATACTCATTATTATTTTTTACATCACGAATAGTGTATGTACGGTTGGGGTCGAGATTCGTCCCACCTTTATAAAATGCGACGAGTGCACTATTTGGCGCAAGAGTAATGTGGCCGACTTTTTTATCTTCCAATTCCTGTCGAATTGATTTTGTAAGTGTTGATGTTGAGTCGACACTGAGGGTCAGTTTTTTGGTCACTTTGCATATGTGTGTTGTGATGTTACAGATAAAATTCTTCTTTACTCCAATGCCATAATACTGGATGAGAATGTTTACTCCTTTTGTGCTAAGGAGAGTTCCGTATTGTACGGAAAGAGCTTTCGCAGTATGGACTGTGGTGAAAAAAATGAGTGGGATGAAAATATATTTGAACTTACGCATCTTTCTATAGTATAGTACATATATGATTATCACAAATCGACATGATAAAGAACTGGTCTTTGCGCAGATTCTCTATCTCTTTATCGCCCCTATTCTTCTTTTGTATTATCGTATTGTACCAGGAAAGTTTCGATTTATTATGCTCTGTACTGTGGCGCTTCTTCTGTTTGGGATTATTAAGCGCTCAGGATGGACGCACGCTGATCTTGGTATGCGTAAAGATTTTATGAAAGATGCCCTTCCGTATACTATTTTTACTATGCTTGGTGTGGCTGTATTGCTTATTGTGTCAGTGGTCACACCACAGATTCATAACCAAGAAATATATGAGTGGTGGGAGAATGTACGGTTCTTACTTTTATTTATTCCCATCAGTGTTTTACAAGAAGTTATATTCCGTGGTATTCTCATGCACCTTTTTATAAAAGTATTTAGTAGTCCTCTTTTTATTATTGTGCTTAATGCGTCACTTTTTACACTTATACATATTATTTATCTGAATTCAACGATAATTTTACCGCTCACATTTATCGGTGGGATTGGGTTTGCCTGGATGTACTATAAATACCCAAACTTACTCCTCATATCTCTGTCACACACTATTTTAAACTTTAGCGCCATGATTCTTGGATTCTTCATTATGAGATGACCAATGCTCAATTTCAAAAAATAATATACGACTACTATAAAAAGAATAAGCGGGCTCTTCCATGGCGAAAAACTCATAACCCCTATTATATTCTTGTTTCAGAAATGATGCTTCAGCAGACGCAGAGTTCTCGTGTTATTCCAAAGTACGCAGCTTTTCTAAAAAAGTTTCCAACAGTCAAAGTTCTCGCGAAGAGTGATATAAAGAATGTACTCAGACTCTGGCAAGGACTTGGGTATAATCGCCGAGCGCTTATGCTCAATCGTATTGCAATTAAAATAGTAAAAGAGTATGAAAGTACATTCCCTTGCACCTACGAAGAGCTCCGTACACTCCCTGGAGTTGGTCCGTATACTGCAAGCGCTATTATGACATTTGCCTATAATAAACCATGCACTATGATCGAGACAAATATTCGGGCCGTTTTTATCCACTTCTTTTTCCAAACATCTCAAAAAGTTCCTGATAAAAAACTTATTCCGCTTATAGAAAAGTATGGTGATCATAGACATCCACGAATATGGTACAACGCCCTCATGGACTATGGCGCTATGCTTAAAGATACAAACGTGAACCCAAGTCGCAGGAGTACACATCACGTTACTCAATCTACATTTAAAGGGTCTGTCCGCCAAGTTCGCGGAGCAATTATCCGTGTCTATGTTGAAAACTATTCCATAACCAAAGCCACGCTTCTGCGCACTCTACCGTACGACAAAGAAGTTATTAAAGCTCAGTATCAGAAACTCAAAACTGAAGGGTTTTTTAAGTAATTTACAATATACGGAAAAGGCATATAATGATGACATGGTTGATCTAAAAGAATTACAAAAGGAAGTAATGCGTAATAAACTTGAAAAAGGGTTTAATACCACTGATGTGGCTCTTGAGTTTTGTCGTGCGCATGAGGAATTATCTGAAGCATTTTCGAAATATAATAAGAATCAAGAAGGAGTGGCTGAAGAATTCGCAGATGTGGCCATATTCTTGCTTGGTATGTGCGAAATCCTCGGCTATGATTTAGAAATGGAACTCGTCAGAAAGATAGAGATAAATAAGAATCGAAAATACATACAATCCAAATCTCCCGATGGTAAAGATATATACATACGAGAGAAAACAGATTTAGATCCATAAAAATTTGCATAGGTCTGACCTATGCAAATTTTTTTATGTACGTTACAAATGAATACGGGAAAATATTATCTTCGTCGGGTTCGTGATCGATGCGCGTAGTTTCCTGCCAGTCATTCTTGTCGATCAAAGGGAATGAGGTGTCGCCATCAAAGTCTTGATGTATTTCAGTTATGTAAAGTTTACTAGCTTTCTCAAATGCTTGCTTATATATTTCTCCACCTCCGATGATAAACACTTCAACTTCTTCTTGATTCTCTTCGAAATTTCTACCGTGTTCGAGGCTTGTGAGGCGTAATGCTTCTTCAAGCGAATGCACAATCTCTATTCCTTCTTGCATATAATTTATATTCTGTGTAATAACAATATTTTTTCGATGTGGAAGTGGCTTGCCGATCGACTCAAATGTTTTCCTGCCCATGATAACGGTGTGGCCAGAAGTTATGGTACGAAAATGTTTCATATCGGCTGGCAAATTCCACAAGAGGGTATTATCTCCGCCAATGATATTATTTTTTGCAACTGCAGCAATGAGAGAGATAATCATTATTTTATAATATCTAATCCAGTAATAGGTTCGCCTGGGTGAAAGTATGGAGCGAAGGTTGTATAAATATCATCTACTAGATTTTCATCTTTCTTTTCTGCACGGTCAAAAATATTTTCTGGAAACCTCGGAAAAATATTAGGATGGTCGTTCGTTCGCCTGATTAATTCTCGTGCCCCGTCATAATGAGTATCATATATATGAGCATTCGATATACTATGGGTGTATATTCCTGGTTTAACTCCAAGCTTCTGAGCGAGTGCGCACATCAAAAGACTGAAACCAAAAGTATCAAAAGGGCAACCGAGCATCATGTCATTTGATCGGACAATATTGTGCATATGAAGACGCCCACCTAATATATTCACAGTAAAAGCAAAAGGGCATGGTGCATTTTTCTTGTAGGTAGCTTTTAATCCCTTACCATAGAGTCCATCATCACTTGGGTCCCATGTTATAACCACTCCTTGCCGTGAATGGGGTTCTTCTTCTAAATGTTTTACTAATTGACCAAGCTGGTCTCTACCAAAGTGGTGCCGCCATCGATATCCATAGGCTGATGTAATAGTCCCATCCTCTTCTATGAATTCGTCCCACATTTTTGTATATTTCCTCAAGAATTCTGTATCTTTGTCGCCAGTGATGAACCAGACTTGCTCGGCAATAGGGGACTTGATAGGATTTTTGCGAAGTGTCAGCACCGGAAAACCTTGTTTTTCAATATCAATCTGAAAAGTCAAACCAGGTAAGATTTTAATCTTATGACCTGTTCGTTCATTGAGCTCTTCAATTCCTTCTTCCATTATTTTCTTTATCATGTTCTGATAAATTGCATCAAAGGTAGTCATGTAGTAGAGTATACAATAAAACACAAACACATGGAAACAACACAAAAAAATTCAAGACTACAGCCTTATTTGCCGAAAGGTCAAACTATTTTATATGTAGCTATGAGTCATCGTTTTATGGCTCGAGCTCGCGAGGTTGCCCATGGTTCCAACGAGAAACAGCAATCCACTGGTGCTGTTATTGTATGTGATAATAAAATTGTCTCTGAAGCATCAAATATGAATCCACTAACTATGGCTTGGATGATCAATCTTCATAAAAATTTTTGTATAAGGCATTTATTCCATATTCCTTCTGGTAAAAAATATTGGGTCTGCCCTGGCTGTGCTGGGAAAGAAAGCCATGCAGAGTCACGTGCTGTCAAGCAGCTTATTAAATCTGGAATACCAGAAGGTAATCTAGATCTCTATTTATGGGGTCACTGGTGGTGTTGTGATGTATGCTGGAAAAATATGCTAAAGCTTCCTGTTAAGCATGTGTACTTATTAGATAATAGTGACATGTTGTTCTATCCAAAAAGTTTGCAAAGTATCATTGGAAAACAATTCGATTAAACTATCTGTGCTAAAGTTGACCCATCTGGTCAGCTTTTTTGTTTATCCTCTCTGTGTTAAAATATAGAATATTATAATCTAACCAAGTTCTCATGAAAGACAAACAAATTGAGAAGTTAATTAAAGCCGAAGAGAAGCGACAGAAAAGCGTTATCAACCTTATCGCATCTGAGAACTATGTGTCTGATGACATTCTTTTAGCGCTTGGTTCTAAGCTTACGAATAAGTATGCGGAAGGCTACCCTGGTCGTCGCTACTATGGTGGTAATAAAGTTATCGATCAGATAGAGTTACTCTGCATTGATCGCGCACTAAAACTTTTCAAATTAAATAAAAATAAATGGCATGTGAATGTCCAGTTACTTTCTGGCTCTCCGGCGAATTTTGCTCTCTACT
>JAYVQT010000024.1:0-7378 GCA_043776915.1 Minisyncoccota bacterium
GTTTTAATTTACCATTTTTTTATCTCGCATATTCGATGATACGATTCTCACGGATCATGGTAACTTTGATTTCACCAGGGTATTTGAGCTCTTGCTCAATCTTTTTGGCGATATCACGAGCCATGTTCTTGGCTTCGATGTCGGTGACTTTTTCAGGAGTAACAAATATGCGGATTTCACGGCCAGCAGCTAGGGCATATGACTTCTCAACGCCATCAAATGTCTTGGTAATGGCTTCGAGGTCTTGTAAACGCTTGATATAGTTCTCCACGCTGTCTCGGCGGGCACCAGGGCGGCCACCAGAGATATGGTCAGCTGTCTGTACGATCACTGCCTCGATTGTCTCATGAGGGCAGTCATCATGATGACTTTTCATTGCAGTGATGATCCGTGGATCAGCTCCGAACTTCTGCAGTATGCGTATACCGATATCGATGTGTGTCCCTTGGACTTCGTGGTCGAGAGCTTTACCGATGTCGTGGACTAATGCGCCTGCTTTAGTAATCTGAATGTCAGCACCAAGCTCTTCGGCAAGCATGCCGGCAATGTGAGCCATTTCAATTGAGTGCTGAAGGACATTCTGACCGTAACTCGTTCGGAAGTATAAGCGTCCAACGATAGCCACAATGCGTGGGTCGAGGTTGAAGATACCACATTCATATACTGCTTGATCACCCTTCTCTTTAATGATCTTATTAATATCTTCTTGAGCTTTAGCTACGACTTCTTCGATTTTAGCTGGCTGAATACGTCCATCCAGAATTAAGTTCTCAAGAGCCAGACGGGCGACTTGGCGACGCACAGGATCGAATGATGAGATGACAATAGCACCAGGAGTCTCATCGATGATGAGCTCCACACCTGAGGCCCGCTCGAAAGCACGGATGTTACGACCCTCTTTACCAATAATTTTGCCTTTGATTTCGTCATTTGGAATAGTGACTGATGTCGTCATCATCTCACTTGCAGTAGATGAGGCTAGGCGGTTGATCGAAGCCGCCAATATATCTTTGGCGCGTCGGTCGAGCTTCTCAGTGTTGGCTGTTTCCATTTTTTGCATACGGACAAGCAAGTCCTCCTCATACTTCTCTTCAATATTCTTAAATAAGACTCCCTTGGCATCATCAGTGGACAGATGTGCAATCTTCTCGAGCTCTTTCTCTTTCTCATTCTGCATGTTGTCGACGCGATCCTTGATCTTCTTGATGTCTTCAACCTTAAGCTTAATATTCTCGACTTCACGATCGATCTCGACCTGGCGAGCATCAAGTAGCTCTTCTTTCTTAATGAGGCGATGCTCAGTCTCTTTCCATTCCACTTCCTTCTTTTTGGTTTCTACCTGTGATTCATTTACTTTCTCTTCAGCCTTCTTTTTGGCTTCATCGAGGATTCTTTGTGCTTCTTCTTTGGCACCAAGCATGATCTGCTTTATCTCAAGTTCCATGGAACCTTTTCGTCCAAGCGAGATGATAAGGCGCAAATAATACCCAACACCGACGCCGACTAAAAGAGCGCCAACTGAAATAATTATTGCTGTTAATGACATATACGTAACTGCGTCACTTTTAAAATAGTTACCCGAATTTCCTGTCGTAAGGTAAAAGCGGGCGTGCCTTTTAGAGGCAAGGTATATCGTGGAGATTCTTATGCAAACAGTTGATTAAAGGAAAGTGTGTATTCATAACATAAGTGGTGTCAGCGATACCAGATAAAACCGTATTTTAAAAGAGAACACGTGCTAAACTGTTAAAATTCGATATCTCTATAGTACTAGAAATAGGCACTTTTGTCTATGTGTTATTTATCTATCGGTAGGAGTATGTACAATGTAGTACCTTTATCTTTACCTTTTGATCTAGCGTAAATATCTCCATGGTGTCGGTGAATAATTATTTTCGAAATATATAGTCCGAGGCCCATGCCATCGGTGTTCATTTTCTTGGCGCGGTCGCCACGGTAAAATCGTCCAAATATGTTATTCTTATCTTTCCATGAGAGTCCAATGCCAGCATCTTCTATTGTTAAAATTAATGTATTGTTTTTTACTTCTGATTCAATCGTTACCATACCACCTTCTTTTGAGTAGAGGATTGCATTTTCTAGGATTATATCTATCACTAACGAAATTTTCTTCGTATCAATACTCATGAAGGGTATATGTATAAGTGTTGGTACTCGCAATGATATTTTTTTTTCATTAATAGCAGTGCGGTATTTACTAATAGCGTGCTCAAGAATTTCACGCAGAGAGACCGCTTTCAAGTTATAGGCTGAAGAATTTTGAACATCCTTAATACCCGCTAAGATATCGACGATTTCTAAAAGCCTGTCGACAGAGTTTGAAAGCTCATGTGCAGCTTCAAGCTGCTCTTTTCGAGGCGTATCTTCTTTGAGTGAATCACTCATCCATTTGATGCGAGTCAATGGTGTACGAAAGGTATGGTTTACAATTGAGATGAAAGATTTCTCGGTTAAGTTATGACGTATTTCTCTCTGTAAAAGATAGAAGAGTGAGATAAGTAGTGAAAGTACAAGTATAGTCTCCATATTACTTGGTTATTTTCTGTTTTGATACAATGTCATCAATAATACCGTATTTCTTGGCTTCGTCAGCTGTCATATAGTAATCGCGGTCAGAATCTTTCTCAATCTGGGTGAGACTTTTTCCGGTATTTTTAGCCAAGAGTTTATTGAGCGTCTCTTTGGTGCGGAGAATATGGCGAGCATTAATCTCGATATCAGATGCTTGACCTTCAGCACCACCCATGACTTGATGGATCATGACTTCGGAGTTGGCGAGAGCAAAGCGTTTACCTTTCTGGCCAGCTGATAGAAGCATGGCACCCATTGAAGCAGCAATACCGACGCATATAGTAGAGACATCGGCTCTCACGAAGCCCATAGTATCAAGAATCGCAAGTCCAGCAGTAACTGACCCACCAGGGGAGTTGATATAGAGATGAATATCTTTCTTCGGGTCAGTATGGTCAAGATACAAAAGCTGAGCAATCACAAGGTTTGCTACGTGGTCGTCAATCGGACCACCAAGAAAAATGATACGCTCATTCAAGAGACGAGAGTATATATCATAGGCTCGTTCGCCAAATTGAGATTTTTCGATTACGGTTGGGATTAACATAGGGACAGTATAACAAAATAAGTTTTTTAGCGTAATTGACAAAATAATATTTTGTGTGCTAAAGTAAAAATAGCGGTCTTTATAAAAATGACTGCTACCGAGGGGGCCGCTCATGCCATGAGTATCATGTGGATGCTGGCCCCTTTTTTATTCCATTTTTCTATTGAGCTTCCAAAAATGTGAAGACTTTTTCATTCTCCAGCATGTTTTCCACATACGCACGAGCGCGCATGGGGTCAGCATCTTTATACATAGTCATAATGTTGTTAACTTCTTTGTCTACTTCACTTTTTTCGGGTGTAAGCTTTTCTTTGTCAGCAATGGTACGGATGATCATCTGAAGCTTGGCACGCTTGAGGGCATCAGGGCGCCACTCGGTGCGTAATTCTTCTTCAGTTTTCTTGATTTGCACCAAGTAATCTTCAAAATTAAATCCAGAGTTGGTGATGTCAGATTGCAAACGGTAGAGAATTTTCTCAATCTCGCTCTCGATTAAGATCTCTGGGATATCACCAGATGTATCTTTCAATAATTCTTCGACGATGAGTAAGCGAAGCTTGTCCTTGCCCTCAGTCTCTTTCTCAATTTTCATATTTGAACGAATTTTTTCTTTAAATGCTTCAGCATTAGCAAAGTCGCCGAATGATTTGGCAAACGTGTCATCACATAAAGGGTACTCACTTTCTAGAATCTCAGGGTGAGTCTGTGCAGGTTCTTCTTCTGTTATGTTCTCGCGACCCTCGTGTCCTTGGCCATATGCTTGCTCAGCGCGCATTTTGCGAAGCTCAAGAATTGTCTTCTCTACTTCGGCTTCATCGACAACCACAGTAGCTATTGGATTCTTCTCGATCAGCTCATGTGACATCTTTTTATAGTCAGGTAGACTCATCTCAGGTAGAACGGCTGTGACGATTTTGAATTCAAGATCTAAGCCTTTGGCAATCTTAGTGATCGCAATCTGTGGTCGACCAATAGCTTCGATTTTATTCTCTTCGATGATCTTTATGTACGCATCTTTGAGTGCGAGCTCGGCCATCTCTTCCAAGACCATCATCTCAGTAACATTTTCTTTGACGACGTTTGTGGGAGCTTTACCTTTACGAAATCCTGGAAGTTCAAGGCGCTCACGTATAATACCGAGTGCTTTTTCTTCAAACTTTTCAAAATCGAGAACGGGGACTATCCCAACGATCTCGATTTCACTTTTATCAAGTTTTTTAATTTCTGCTTTCATAATGTCTGTAGTTATTTTTTAATTTTTATTTATCAAACTTCGCTTTGTAGAGTTCTTGAGATTTGAGAATAGCTTCTATCGCAGTAGCTTTATTCTTGAAACCACCAATAGTGACTTTGTATTTCTCGGGTGTATCACCTTTTAAGATTTTATAGGTTTCAAAGAAGTGCGCATAGGCTTTCAGTGAATGCTTATTGAGGTCTTCGATATCATTGATGTCATCAAAACGTTTATCATTGACAGGTACAGCGATGATCTTTGCGTCATCTTCACCAGAATCATTCATATCCATGATCGCGATTGGTCTGACCGCAACAAGAATACCAACAGCAAGAGGGAATGTCGAGACGATAACAACATCGAGTGCATCACCATCTTCCCAGAGTGTCTGTGGGACGAATGCATAGTCGAAAGGATAAGGAGCATCGTTATAGTTTGCTCGATCAAGAGCAATTAAGCCGGTCTCTTTATCTATCTCGTATTTATTATGTGAGCCTTTCGGGATTTCGACAATACAATTAAATTCGTTAGGAACATTTTTACCAATAGAAACATCATGCCAAAGATTCATATAATTATTTTTAGATTTAATTAGTAATGATTATGCGACGGTGCCGTCATCTACCAGACCTCCATCAAGCGAGACACCACTTCCTTCTTCAGGTAGTATATCACTTTTTTCATCACCATCTCCTTGATCACGTGAGCTTGCTTCGTCAGCCGGATGCTCTTCAACAGCCATGCCTTTAATATCAATTCTCCAGCCAGTAAGCTTTGCAGCTAAGCGGACATTTTGACCACCTTTACCGATAGCAAGCGACAGCTGGTCGGCTGCGACTTCTACGACAGCTTTGTGGTCAGTATCAGTAACTTCAATACCTAGAACGCGTGCTGGAGACAAAGCGCTTGAAATATATTCAGATGCATCCGCTGACCAAGGGATAATATCAATCTTCTCGCCGTTTAATTCGCTCATGACAGTCGTGACGCGGATACCTTTCTGGCCCACGCATGATCCGACAGGGTCAACGTGATCATCATTTGAGTACACAGCAATTTTGGAACGAGATCCAGCTTCACGGGCGATGGCTTTGATTTCGACAACACCCGAGGCAATTTCTGGAGCTTCCATAGCAAAAAGTCCTTCGATTAGTTGAGGATGGGTACGAGAAAGCTTAAGGTTGACGCCACGAGGAGTCTCTTCGACAGAATATAAATACGCACGAATACGCTCCCCTCGACGATAGAATTCACCAGGGATTTGCTCTTCTGGAAGGATGATACCAGTCGCACGGTTAAAGTCGACGTAGACAATACTACGCTCTACTTTCTGGACGAAGCCGTTCACAATCTCACCTTCCTTACTACCATACTCGTCGATAATAGCCCCACGCTCTGCTTCGCGGATTTTCTGGATAATGACTTGCTTGGCAGTTTGAGCGGCAATACGGCCGTAATCTTCTTTGGTTTCAAGCGGAAATATAATTTCTTCTTCGAGCTTTGCGTCATTTTTTATTTTCTTTGCATCAGCAAGCAAGATATGGTGCTCTTCGTTAAAGCGCACACGCTCATCATCTTCGGCAATCTCTTCCTCTTCCTCACCTTCATCTATCGGCATGCGCACAAGGCTGTCATCAACCACGATTTTCACTTGGTAAAATTCCATTTTACCATCTTCGATATCTATCCGAGCACGGACAATCTGACCTTTTTTACCGTAATCTTTCTTATAGGCAGCAGCGAGGGCCTGCTCAATAGCGTCAATAATCTTCTCACGAGGGATTTTGCGTTCTTGTTCGAGTTGTTCAAGGGCGGAACGCATGGTTTTAAGGTCTAACATATGTTGTTACAAGCTACTTCATACGAACTAACATATAAAAGTGCTCGTTTTTATTAAATTTTTTATAAAAAAAGCCCGGTTCGAGGACAGGCTTACTGAAAATAGTCTACTATAGACCGTATCCACAGTCAACTCAGAATCCTTTCCCAAAGGACTTTCCTTTGGGAATATCGAAGACAAAATTATTCTGGTTTATGTAGTATCAGCCACTCCAGTATTTCCTTATCAAAATCAACTGTTTCTGGAAAGTATTTTGGAAAATCATCCAGACTGAGAATAGATAACTCTTTCCTTTTTGATTTTTTGTGATCCAAATAGCTACTCCATTTGTATTTTTTTAAGTATTCTAGGGCAGATTTTACATTTTTTATCCCAATTTCCTTCCAGTCTGACTGAATAAGTTTGATAGGGTTTAAGTGTATATAGGAGAATAAATATTTGGCCTGAGTGTCTTCTTGTATGTGAACAGACTTAAACTTTCCTTCAAAAAGAGAGCCTGTTCGGATGTATTTCTTATTGAAATACATCGTGTATGAAGTACATAATTTACTCATAAAAACTGAAATCATATTATCTTCTTCATCTCTATCCCCAAAGGACTTTCCTTTGGGAGAAGTAATATAGATATGAAAGTGATTGGGCATTATGACCCATGCACCGATAGATACAATCTGATCTCCTCTCTCGTATTCCCATGGATCTATTTTCTTTTCGACAATGTCATCTCGGAAATTTAATCGTTTGGATGAATTACAAAGATAGAGTAGTTTCACAAAGTGTTCTTGATCTTTTTCATTAAGAAAGATTTCATTTTTACTATTGCCTCGATTGTATATATGATAGTATTCGCCCCTCACAAGGGGAGTGGTTCGTAATCCCATACTCATACTATAATGATTTTCCTCCCCAAAGGAAAGTCCTTTGGGGAGGAGGAAATGGGGATAAAGTGGGGATAAATAGGTCTAAGAATTCTTGACAAAAGGTTGGAAAGTACTTATACTTGACATAAAGGTATTCTATGTGTTGCACTGTCTTCCTTGACAAATATTTTAGTTTGAGAATTTGTTTGAAAAACAACTTTCATCTTTTGTGAGAGCTCCCCAAAGGAAAGTCCTTTGGGGGAAAGGTTGGAGTCGTTTTTCAAACAAATTTTTCACAATTAAAT
>JAYVQT010000025.1:0-26249 GCA_043776915.1 Minisyncoccota bacterium
GCTTTATGCTTTCGCCAAAAAATCTGCTTGTCAGAATTGCAACATCATCATTTGGAGTTTCTGCTCTTGGAGATATAGTTTTTGGAATTGTGTGTTTGGGTATTTATGCTTTTCTTATTCACGCAACAATCTATCAAATTTTACTTATTGCATTACTCGTTATTATTTCAACGATTGTATTTTTGTCGGCAGCAATAGCGATTTACTCAACAAGCTTTTTCTTTACAGACGCTAGTTCTGTAACAGGAAGTTTGTTTGAATTATTTTTAACCCCCTCACTATTTCATGGCGGTGCTTTTCAAGGAGTAATGCGATTTATTTTTACATTCGCAATCCCGTCGCTTTTGGTTGGTGCTTTGCCAGTTGAAATAGTGAGGGATATTTCTTTAGGAAAACTTTTATTGGTTAGTTTTCTCGCTGTATTCTGGTTTGTTGTTTCGATAAATATATTTAACCGAGCAGTCAAGAAATATGAAAGTTCCAATTTTATGACCTTTGGGAATTAGTGTCCGCTCGCCAAAAAAACAGAAGAAACCCGCGCGGATTCCTCCCCAAACCCCTCCTCCGCGCGGGATCCCAATCCGAATCCGAATCCCCCCCCAAAAACAAAATTAGTCTCGGTTTTGCGAATCCTTATTGCATCTGCACTCCGCCTGTCCGAATACTTGGAGGACAGAACCCCGAAAGAAAAACACCCTTTCTTTTTTAGAAAAAATCCACCCCCGCCACATCAGAAATGCAAGGAGTGTTTTTTCTTTCGGGGTTGTCGCCGTACTCGGCGAGCGGAGTGCGTATGCGTTTCCCGCACTTCTGCTTCAGCAGAAGCACCACGCTTCGCGTGGTGGCGCTTCAGCGCGCGGGAACGCTTACATTACCGATTTTGGAAATAAGTGCGAGCTTGGTACAATAGAGGCACAAGAAGAGACATCGGCAAAAATGGTCGGGTCAAAAGCGTACCCTGAAGCGATACGCTTTTGATGTACCGAACCTGTAAGATTCAAAATTCCTTACTCCATTGAGTATTTGCATTCCTCGCCCCAATATAGTAGTATAGTTTTATGACGATTATTGCTAAATTACTACCGTATATACAGATTATACTGTCTATTATTTTGGTTGTTACAATCCTACTTCAACAATCAAGCGCCGGACTCGGTGGTGCATTTGGAGGAGGTGAAGAGGGTGGACTCTACCATACACGACGTGGATTTGAAAAATTTCTATTCGTTACCACAATTGTAGTTGGTATACTCTTTGCTGTGTCAGCCTTTATCGCAATACTCGTTAAATAAGATTTAACCCCAGAATAATATTCTATCCGTTTTCTGTGCATTATATGCATACATTTCTCACTTTTATAAAAGAATTTCGTTTCCCTAAAAAACAAGAATTGCTCGATGCACGAGCATCTTTTTCAGAGCGACAATTTACTCTCTTCCTTATAAGTGTAATTATAGCTCTTATTTCAATGCTTATTTTAGTCCAGAAAGTGAATAACTTATTTATGGTCTCTGTCCCAAGCGATGGAGGAACGATTACGGAAGGTATTATTGGCTTGCCGACACTCGTCAATCCCGTACTTGCTCTCTCTGATGCCGACAAAGATGTTACCTCACTTGTCTACAGTGGACTCATGAGAAAAACAACTGAGGGAAAATTCATAACCGATATAGCACAATCATACACTGTCTCGCCTGATGGTATGACATATACATTTGTATTAAAAAGTAATGCAACATTTCATGATGGGACCAAGATTACAGCTGATGATATTGTCTTTACGATTGAGAAAATCAAAGATCCACTTATTAAAAGTCCTCGTAAGCTTGGCTGGGATGGGGTCAGTGTCAGCAAGACTGACAATATGACAGTTGTATTTACCCTAAAGCAACCTTTTATATCTTTCTTGGATAATACAACGATTGGAATACTACCAATGCATATATGGAAAAATATTAGCCCGACAGAATTTAACCTTTCAGCGCTCAACATTAAAGCTATCGGTTCAGGACCATACAGTATTGACTCTGTTTCAAAAAACAACGATGGCATTCCTAATACATACGCACTAAAAAAATTTAAGAATTTTATACTTGGTGAACCTCATATAACATATATCCATATTATTTCATATGCCAGTCAGAAAGATTTAGTACATGCACTTGTCACACACAGCATCGACCAAGCAAGTGGTCTTTCACCTGAAAATGCTGAAGCGATAAGTACAGCTGGGTACACTATTCATACAGCGACACTGCCACGAACATTTGGTGTCTTTTTTAATAGTGCTCATAATAAAATATTTGAGAATGAAGCAGTGCGAAATGCTTTCGATAAAGCATTAAACAGGCAAGAGATTATAGATAAAGTGCTATACGGTTATGCGAATATCAACCATAGTCCAGTCCCTCAGACCCTCGTTAAAGATGATATAGTTCGTACACATGAAAATGCATCACTCAATGAAGCTCGCACTATTCTTGATAAAGCTTTGTGGGTGCAAGGCATTAATGGTATTCGTACAAAGGGAGGCCTGACTACTATAACTAGAACAAAAAAGATTGGCAAGAAAACAGTTACCGAGAAAATTACCACGAACAATGGCCCACTCGTAGAGCTTGCATTTACTCTCACTACTGGTAACACACCTGAGCTTAAAAATTCAGCAGAGCTCATAAAAGAGCAACTCGAAAAAGTTGGTGCCCGTGTCGAGATAAAGAACTATGAGACCGGTCCGCTCAGTCAAATAATTCGTGGACGAGACTATGAAGCATTATTTTTTGGACAAACGATCAATCATGAGTCAGATCTTTTCTCTTTCTGGCATGGTAGTCAAAAAGCAGATCCTGGACTTAATATTGCCTTGTATGGCAATAAAACAGTAGATGATATTCTTCTCTCTGCTCAAAAGACACTTGACCCCGAAAATCGAATTACCAAATATAAGGAATTTATCAAAGAATTTAATAACACTACTCCTGCCCTTCTTATTTACTCACCAAAATACTTGTATGCCACATCAACAAAGCTTAATAATATTAATCTCGACACAATAACGATTCCGTCGGATCGTTTCACCTCGATCTATAATTGGTACGCTGACACCGACCAGGTATGGAAAATTTTTACTCACACTCCTGCCTCTGGTACGGATAAATAATAAACACTATGGATCAAAATCAAACAACACCCCCAAATAAAAAACCAAGAGTTAACACTTTTCATAAGGAGCGGTCACACTTTGGACGCCCAGCCCACAAGCCTGCTTCTGGCGCTACTACAACACCCGTAAAACAAGCAGAAGCTTTATATCCACATACACAGAGAAGCCCGCATGCAAGTAATAACAGTACAAATAAAGGTAGTCGCGGAAGCTATCAATATAGTAACAATAAAGGAGGTCGTCGTCCTCGCGCACAAACACAAGCACCGGGCGACATCGTACCACTCGTTAATAAAAGAAAGACTCACCTTATTCCCCCACCAGCACCAGGTGTTATCCGTGTTATCCCGCTTGGTGGTGTAGAAGAAATCGGCAAGAACATGACTGCTATCGAAATTGGTAACGACATCATTGTGATCGACGCTGGCATGCAATTTAAAACTGAAGATACACCAGGTATCGACTACATCATTCCCAACACAACGTACCTTGAAGAACGTAAAGATAAAATTCGTGGTATGTTCGTAACCCATGGCCACCTTGACCATATTGGTGGTATTCCACTCGTCATGAGCCGTATTGGTAACCCGCCACTCTATTCACGTAATCTCTCAATCTTGCTCATGAAGAAGCGTCAAGAAGAGTTCCCTCACCTGCCAGCACTTAATGTACAAGTCGTTGAAAAAGAATCTGTCATCTACGTAGGTGATATGCGTATCAGATTCTTCGGAGTCACACACACCGTGCCTGACTCAATGGGTATTATTATCGAGACTCCCTACGGCTCAATCGTTACTCCCGGAGACTACAAGCTCGATCAAATCGATGGCAAAGTTAGTGACGCTGAGGAGAAAGAATATGCTTTTTTTGATAAAGAAAAAGTATTGCTTTTATTGACCGACTCAACGAATATCGAAAATGAAGGATTCTCAGTACCAGAAGTCCGTGTTCATGAAGGTCTTGATAAGCTTATCAAGCAAGGAACAGGGCGAATTATTATTGCAGCATTCGCCTCTCATATCACACGCTTGGTTAAGATTGTTGAGATCGCTGAAGGCTTGGGTAAGAAAGTTGTGCTTGATGGCCGTTCACTCAAAACAAATATGGAAGTCTGTGAGCAAGCCGGACTTTTCAAACCCAAAAAAGGGACTATTATCCCCGTAGAAGATGTAGATAATTACCCACCGAATAAAGTCATCGTTCTTATGACCGGTGCTCAAGGTGAAGAGTTTGCGTCACTAAATCGTGCTGCCAATAAAACACACAAAAAGTTTACTATTCGTCCAGGTGATACCATTATCTTGTCAGCTTCGATTGTTCCAGGAAACGAAATCTCTGTTCAACATTTGAAAGATAATCTGGCTCGCCATGGTGTCCGCATCATTAGCTACCGAACATCAGAAGAGACTATTCACGCGACCGGTCACGGCAACCAAGAAGATATTAAGTGGCTTCACCGAAAGACACATCCGAAGTTCTTTATTCCTATTCACGGCTGGCACTCGATGCTTGTTCGCCACAAAGAGCTTGCTATGTCACTCGGTATGTCTGAAGAAAATATTGTCGTACCTGATAATGGTTCGATCATAGAAATAACACATGAGGGAGAGAAAATAAGTGTCCGCAAAGAAAAAGCTCCATCGTCTCCAATGATGGTTGACGGCTTCTCAGTCGGTGATGAGCAAGAAGTAGTCATCCGCGACCGCCAAATGCTTGCCCAAGATGGCATGTTCGTCCTTATTGCTACTATTGACTCACTCACTGGTAAACTGCGCAAATCACCGGACATTATTTCTCGTGGATTTATTTACCTAAAAGAGAACCAGGAACTCCTTCATCAAGTTCGCCTCATCATTAAAAAGACAATCGAAGATGGTACACGTGGCATGAACCCCATAAACTTCGATACCATCAAAACAACGCTTGGAGATAATATTTCAAAATTCCTCTACCAGAAAACAGCTAAGCGTCCACTGGTTATCCCCGTACTCTTGAGCGTCTAGCACTCTCTATGACTTTGACCAAAATACACCGAATGTATATATTGTCATTCCTTTTTACGCTTCACATCTCATTGTCGGCGTATGTAAATTCGACATTTCTTATGAAAATTATTTCAGAGAAGTACGTTGGACTCCTCTACACTGTAGCGGCTGTTATGACGATTATTACACTTTCACTCAGTAGTAATATTCTTCGGTATTTTGGGAATCGTACACTTGTCCTCATTCTCCTTTTAATCAATATGACAGCTCTTGGCTTTGTTATTTCTGTTGCACATCCTTGGATTATCGCACTATCATTCATCTCAATCCTGACAACAAACACTCTGATATCACTGTGCCTCGATATCTTTATCGAACACTTTGGTAATCCGGTCACTGTTGGTAAGACTCGTGGATTATACCTAACTATCACCAACCTCGCCTGGATGCTCTCTCCGCTTATTACATCGCTTCTTATTACCAAAGATGGTGGATATATTTCCGTCTATCTACTCGCCTTTATAACTGTAATCATTATGACTCTTGGCTTATTTTTATCTATTAAAGATTTTAAAGACAAACAGTATGAACGTACACCATTCTTGCAAACATATACATACCTCAAAACTAATCGACACATGCTCGCAATTACTATGATTAACTTTATCTTGCAATTCTTCTTTGCGTGGATGGTTGTCTATACTCCACTCTACCTCATAAAACATATTGGATTTCACTGGGCTGAGCTTGGTGTGATCTTTACTGTTATGCTTGCACCATTTGTCATCTTTGGCTTACCAGTAGGCATACTGATCGATAAATATAAAGTACGAAAAAGTACACTGTTTTATATCGGATTCTTTATTATTATTTTTTCAACCTTATCAATTCCTTTCATTACCGGTAAAAGTATGACTCTCTGGGCACTTGTCCTTTTCATGACACGCATGGGCGCAAGTATCGTCGAGACAACGTCAGAAATTTACTTCTTCACTCATACAGCCGAAGAAGATGCTTACTTACTTGGAGTCTTTCGAGATATGACCCCCGTCTCATATATTATTGCTCCCTTAATCGCCACCCTTATTTTTATCTTCCTACCTTTTAATTATTTATTCATAATCCTTGGACTTATCCTTTGTGCTGGATTTTATTATATTCCGCACTTGCGACATACACATGAAAATACAACAAAAAAAAGTGTCTAAAGTAAAAGATACGCACGAAGGGATGAAAGGGGCCTTTCCTATTCGTATCAATAAATACTTAGCGCTCAATAACTACGCTACACGTACTGGGGCTGACGACCTTATTAAAAAAGGCTATGTCACTATTAACGACCGGAAAGCTGTTCTTGGTGACCAAGTAAACAAAGGCGATATGGTCATTGTCAGTACCAAAGCCCCAAAAGTAGCTTTCGCATACTATGCCTACAATAAAGCGATTGGTATCTCTACTAACCCAGACCAAGGAAGCAAGGATATACTACAAGTCACAATCTTCCCTACAAAAGTCTTCCCTGTCGGCCGACTTGATAAAGATTCGCATGGACTTATTATTATGACAAGCGATGGCCGTGTGACAGATCGACTTCTATCACCAAAATATGTCCATGAGAAAGAATACGCCGTTCGAGTTGAGCCAGCGTTCAACGATGCATTTATAAATGCTATGGGTAATGGTGTTCGATTTGATGGATTCATAAGCAAGAAATGTAAAGTCTGGAGAAAAAATAAAGATACATTCCATATTATACTCACTGAAGGCAAGAAGCGTCAGATCAGACGCATGGCTGAAGCTCTTCATCATAAAGTTATCGACCTCAAACGTATTCGTATTATGAATATCGAGCTTGGAAAAACTCAATACGGCACCTACAGAGAAATTGCAGATGAAGAACTCAATACATTCTTACAATCACTTGGATTAAAATAAATTCAAAAACACCCCCTTTTAATGGAGGGGGTGTTACATACGTTTTTTTTATTATTGTTTTATTAAATAGTTTTGATCTGGAAAGTTCCAAATGAGAGCTCCATTTTCAGCATTTAATACTCCATTTCCGGTAATATCAGTCCAAAGAAAATATTTCTGATTTATCTTTGAATAGACTGCAACAGTTGTTCCTCCAACAATAGTTCCTTTAACGACACCATATAGTGTAAATGTTCTAGAAGTCCCTGCAGGTATAGTGTAGCCAACACTAAACATGCAAGCAATAAATTCTAGAGGGTTATTAACACTATAATTTAGTCCAGCAATGATTCCATTATCATCAACCAGTCGAACTGCCGAAATAGCGAAATCTGCTCCAAACCCTGTATGCGTCATATCAAATATGATCTGACCAACAGATATATCACCTTTAGAATCTGCAGCTACAACAACTTGACCAATTTTATTTTCAGCATTGTTTATGAAACCGGTTTGTTGAGTAATATTTATTACTATAACTGGCTTTGAAGCAACAACTGTCATTGATGGCCATGTCATCTGATACGCATTTATCGACGCAATACCACCACTTATATATTTAATATAGGTAAGTGACAATGTGCATTGAGTTGCACTTAGTATCCCTCCACCAATTGGAGCATAGTTGAGAAATGCTTCGACGTACATACCACCACCTCCACGTGGTACTTGTATTGCAAGACCTGTAATCCAAGCTACACCAGCAACAAATGGCGCACTCACACCATTTACAGTAACAGAAGTTGCCACTGGTGATGATGCCATGTACTTAAGTTCTGTGATAATACCCCCGGCATTTGTGGCACTAATGTTGAATACTTCTTTCGAACCAGTCATAAGTCCGTCCATGATCCCAGAGGCAATATATTGCGACGCAGTTGAGGCGGCAATTAAAGCTATTGGATCATTGAGCGCACTTATACCAATCGAGCAACGCTGTCCGATAACTACTGCACTCAACGACATGTCTACAGGAATACCAGTGACAGCATCAGATGCAGTAAAACTAAATGTACCGATAACAACAGCATTAATAGTCGCACCTGTTGTCACTATTACATCAATAGTACGAGTTTCTCCGAAACCGAGTACTAAATCTACAGTAAAATTATTTACTGCTTGCGGAGATGCAATAGATGTCATAACTGTAGCATTTTGTTCAGATGCCTTTAAGTTAGTAAAATTACCAAGTGAAGGTACTGTTGTTGTAGTTAATGCTGTTGTTCCATCATTAGTAAGACCAATTTGTAAGTTTTTAATACGATAATTCCTAGTTATACTTTGATTTTGCAATATAATAGACATTATGCGTTGATTGCTCGTATTAGGACTGATGCCAGTATTTGCCATACCGGCGTTTTTAGACACAGCAATGGAGTCTTGAACTGTTGTATCTTGTAGTAATGGTTGAGGTATATCTTTTGCACATGAAATACAAAAGACTAATACAAAAAATGTTAAAGAACATAATAATTTTTTCATAAACGAAAGTTTTTGAGTTTAAATTAATGAGATTGATTTTTGTATATTATATATTATTTTTATTAAATTGTCAATGATTACGTATAGATCCACTACCTTCCCACCACTTCCTCGAATATGATTGATACATGCCATATACATCAAACAAAAACTGCCCACAGGTGTGGACAGTTTTTGTACGTTATTTAGCGATATATGGAAGCAATCCCATGAAGCGCGCGCGTTTGATAGCTTCAGCAAGCTTGCGCTGGTTCTTGGCAGTCACGTCAGTACGGCGACGGGCCATAATGCGAGCACTGGGAGCCAAAAACCGGCGGAGCAATTCTACGTCTTTATAGTCGATATGCTTAATATTGTTTGATGAGAAATAATCTTGTTTCATAATAGTGTAATTACTTTGTTAAAATGGTATATCTTCAGCGTTAATTTGATCTTCTGGATACTCAATTGTATCAAGTTCACTTGATTCATCTTGAGGCGCTTGTGCTTTGACTGATGGACTTGTGGGTGTCGAACCTCCACTCCCCTTTGAACCAAACTGAACTGTATCAGCAATCACTTCAGTGCGATACTTCTTTGTATTCGTAGCTTGATCATCCCAACTACGAGTCTCAAGTCGACCTTCAATAAGAATCTGACTTCCCTTTTTCATATACTGCGCGACATTCTCAGCAGTCTTGCCCCAGACAACAATATTATGAAATTCAGTTTTTTCTTGTCGAGCACCATTTTTATCTTTAAACGTTCTATTGGTCGCAAGACCGAAGCTACATACTTTATTCCCCGAAGGAATAGCTTTAAGCTCTGGATCGCGAGTAAGGTTACCAATGAGTATTACTTTGTTTAAGTACATATAATAATGAGTTTAATTACTAATAGTTGTAGTATACTACAAATTTTAAAGTATGTTATACAACGAGTGCATCGATTTCCTTATCAATAGTCTCTTCATTAATCGGACCAGCATCTTCAACCTTTGGAGTGAATTTACGCTTAGCACCGTCAGTTTTACTGTATGGACGCTTTGATGACATTGTCGCCTCCCGAACTGTCTTAATGAGAAGATAACGAACAAGCTTTTCATTCTGATCAAGCAAAACTTTAATAATCTGTGCTTGCTTTGGTGTGCATTCAAACTTAACCCAACCAAAGTACCCATATGAAAAGTTCTGCTTTTTGTTGGAAATCGAGCGAGACATTTCATACGCAAGCTCTGTCATCTTTGGATATTCATCAGTAATGAACGTGACACTGTGCTGTGTCAGCATATCCTTAAACGCCGTAACTTCCCCACCAAGATTTTCCTCAGCTATCGTCGGTACCATAATATAGCCAACTTCATAGACTCCCATCTTTGCTTCTTCTACCCCTTCTACTTCTTCGTCTGTATGTTCTCTTACTTTTATTTTTGCCATGTGATTTTGTGCACTACGCATGTGTATTATTTTTAATATTATTTCACTATGGATCCATAATAATTGACCTTATGGATGTACCGACTTCAGGGTCGAGACAAATGAAATGTGCCTGTATACTAGCAGAAATAGGGCTAGAAGTCAAAAACACGTTTAGCATTCGCAACAATCGCTCTGGCGACTTCATCTTCAGGTAAAAGCTTTATTTCAGCAATTTTTTTGACAACTTCCGATACATGAATAGGCTCGTTACGTGTACCCCGGTATGGCACTGGTGCCACATACGGCGAATCTGTCTCGGCCATAATCATCTCGAGTGGTGTGTTGCAGATGACTTCATCATAATCGTGAGTAAATGTTATAACTCCAGTGAACGACAGAGTGAATCCAAAATCAAGGAAACCTTTAGCTTCTTCCCAATCACCAGCAAAAAAATGGACATCACCTTTGACTTTTGCATGCTGTGTAAGGATGGCCAGGGCATCGGAATAAGCTTGCCCAATCTTCACACTCTTGTCTTTTGCTCCACAGCGAATATGAAGCATCAGTGGCTTACCGACTTCGTTCGCAAGCTCAATTTGTTCTATAAACGCTTTCTTTTGTTTCTCAATAGATTCTTCAGTGCAATGAAAATAGTCTAATCCACATTCGCCAATACCGACAACTTTCGGATCTTTGAGTAATTCTCGATAGGCCTCTTTGTCAAATAACTCTCCTCGTGACGTAAATTCTTTTCCGCCCTCCCCTAATTCTTTCTCATCATGATATGATGCATCAGTGTGAATCGGATGAAGACCAATGATGGCATAGACACCTTCGGGATATTGGTGAGCGATTTCGATAGCATGCTTTGATGTATTAATCTGGGTACCAACGTTAATAACCCATGTGTCCTTATTGAGGGCTCGACGAATAATAAAGTCTCGATCTTCGTCGAACGTTTTAAAATTTACATGTGAGTGAATGTCGATGTATTGTGGGATCATATTAGTCTTTTCTTAAGAATAAGGGTGTTTCGGGTTTTTTGTTATTTTTAATTAATTGTTTCAGTTTAATATTTGTTTCTGGTAGAATTGGATTAAGCATCCGAGCAACTTGGTAGAGGCGAAGTACTAAGTCCGTAATCAACTCTCTCCCTTTTTCTAAATCTACTTTAACTACTTTAAATGGCTCGGTAGTTTGAATTGTTTTGTCGAGTTCTTGTATCTCATTCCAAATATAGTCAGTTACTTTTTTAAGATCAAAGGTTTTATACAAACTAAAATATTCTTCAAAATCTGACGTCTCCGGAATTTTTGGGCATGCATCTAAATACTTTTCTGATAATGTTAAAATACGACTCGATAGATTACCAATACCATTCGCCAATCCTGAATTATATGCCTCTTTAAACCGTTCCATAGTAAATGGTGAATCTTCAAAAGCTCCTAGTTCACGTAGAACGAAATAACGAAGTGCTTCGGTGCCGTATTCTTCCACAACGTCATAAGGGTTAACCACATTCCCGATCGATTTCGACATTTTAATTCCACCATCACCAGTGATAAAACCATTAATGATTATCTGATGTGACTGTGGTAAGGCTGCCGCCATAAGCATCGCTTGCCACATGGCTGACTGTTGACGAAGATTATCTTTACCACAATACTGAATTGGTGTGCCATGCTTCCAGTATGTTTCAAATTGTTCACTATTCTCTGGCCAGCCAAGAGTTGAGATATAGTTTACAAGTGCATCAAACCAGACATACATGACGTGCTCACTATCACCCGGGACTGGCACACCCCAGGACATTTTGGATGCAAGGCGTGAAATAGAGAAGTCTTCGAGTCCACTTGCTACAAATGACTTAACCTCATTAAACCGAAAATCGGGGATAACAAATGTGGGGTGCTTCTCATAAAAATCAAGGAGTGGTTTTTGGAGAGATGAGAATTTAAAAAAGTAATTCTCTTCATCACGAAGCTCAACAGGCTTTCCGGGATGCAAAAGACACTCACCTTTATCGTTGAGTTCTGAATCTGTTTTATCGAGCTCACAGCCGACACAGTACTTCGTCTGATATGTTTTCTTGTAAATAAATCCGCGATCATTACACCGTTTCCAGAATTCTTGAGCGGCACTGACATGGTGAGAATCGGTTGTCCGAATAAAATGTACGTCATTAGATATACCAAGCAACTCTTTCAATCCCTTAAATCTGAGTGCGTATCCATCGACATACGTTTGCACATCTTTCCCTTCTTTTTTAGCTGCATCAAAAAGTTTCTGGCCATGCTCATCGGTACCGGTATTAAAAAAGACATCATAGCCTTCTAGCTTCTTGGCGCGTGCAATAACATCAGCACGGATCATTTCCATAGCGAAACCAACATGCGGGTCAGCATTAACATACGGAAGTGTTGTCGTAATGTAGAACGGTCGAAGCATATTAGATTTCGCGATCTAGAATTTTCTTCTTCTCTATATCATTAATAAACTCGAGTAAACAAACGGCGACAGGAATAGCGAGGATGACACCCCAGAACCCAACCAACGTCGCACCAATCAAGAGCGATAGAATAACGACAAGCGGAGAAATACCTATAACTTTCCTAATAATAAGCGGCGTAAATAAATAGTTCTCAAACTGATGAATAATAAAATAGAGACCTACTGTTAAAAGAGATGTCGTAACACTACCGTTCAGATAACTAAAGAGAATGGCTGGAATAATAGCAAGAAAGATACCGAATGGAATGAGCTGACACAAACCAGTAATAACAGCTAGAATAAAAGAATACTTCACACCGAGAATTGTTAAACCTAAGTAGGTCAGTACACCCACAATCAGACCTATCAGCATCTGCCCTTGGATCCAGAGTCCAATCTTATGCTCAGTTCGACTCCAGAGACCAATAATATACTCTTCACTTTTACCAGGAATAATAATACGCAAGAAGTTCTCAATGCCTTTCTCTTGAATTGATAAATAGAAAGAGATAATCATGATAAGTACAAAGTTTAAGACTCCACCAAACGCTTGACTGAATATATCAAAGAAGCCACCAGAGAGACTTGAGATCAGATTCTGTGTACTTTTAATAACATCAAAAAGTGAGCCATTGTGAGAAATAGTACTAACGACATTCTTAGCACCAGAGAGTGTGTCAGGTTGGAACGTATTAAAAATACTATTATTTGGAATATACTTACCAAGAGATGTCACGAGAAGTGACATCTCTTGGATAAAGATAGGAACAAAAACATAGGCTAATCCAGCGACTAAGGCCATAGCACTGATGTAGATAAGCAAGACTAAAGCGGTTCGATTTTTAATATAGGGCTTAAGTTTAGCAACCGCCGCTTGGACAAATGAGGCGAGAACAATCGCAGTAAGAACAATGAGCACAATATCTATCAGCTTAATCATCGCAAAAACAAGTCCACCAATAAGGAGGATACGCAAAAGCGTACTTGTTGAAATATTCACATTGACAGTGCGAGATTCCTCTTGCATCTCTTTATAATACCATAGATTACGAATGATACTAGAACTTCAAAAGACTCTTAAAAAGATTAGAATCTTTGTAGGGGCCGATCAAAGCTAGATTTGCATGCTTTGTTTTAAATATTACTTTTGCAATTTTTATAACATCTGTGGCTGTTACTTTCTTAATGTTCTTGATTTTCTCATCAAGCGTCTTTAGTTCCCTTTTCATAAGCTCGCTCGTACCATAAAAGCTTGCTATATCATCCGTTGCTTCAAGTGCAAGCTTCATATTACCGATCATCATTGACTTTACTTTAGCTAATTCTCTGTCACTGACTTTTTCTTTGGTAAGCGTGACACACTCTTTCAGTATTTCTTTAATAACTTCTAGAGTGCGTGCATTATTGACGCCGGCTGATATCTGAAATGAACCATGATCAAGCGACGGGTCATTATACGCTCGTACATAGTACGCCACACCCATCTCTTCGCGAAGCTTTATAAAAAGTCGAGAGCTCATACCAGCACCAAGAATAGCGGATACTACTGACAATGGAGCATTGCGCGGATCTTTGAGTGGAAATGTCCTCACACCAAGTACAAGATGCGTCTGATCTGTGTCTTTATATTTAATTTGAATATTCGGTTGTGCTTGAGTATCTTTTACTTTTACTTTCGTTACTTTTTTACCTGTATGAACGTTTTTAAAATATTTCTCGACTTCTTTGTATACATCACTTTCTGTGACACTACCCGCTACCACAATAACCGTTCCTTCAGCTACATAGTGCGAGTTTTTATATTTTACAAAGTCATCACGCGTCATAGCACGAACTTTTTCCTTGGTGCCGGCAATATTACGTCCGGCTGGCTGATTGCCATAGAGTACGTTTTGAAATACATCCTGAACGTGACGATTCGGCATATCTTCATACATATTAATCTCCTCAACAATAACACCTTTCTCTTTTTCAATCTCAGCTTCCGGGAATGTCGAATTCAGATAGATATCCGACACTACATCAAAAATCTTTTTGAAATTTTTGGCATCACTTTTGGCATAGTAGCCTGTCATTTCATGGTCAGTAAAGGCATTATACTGAGCACCAAGCGCATCGAGCTCGTGTGATATTGCTTGGGCACTTGGGCGCTTAACGGTACCCTTAAAGCACATATGCTCCAAGAAATGCGAAATACCGTTCAATCCTTCGGCTTCATAGTCACTACCAGTTCCCACAAGGACAAGGACCGTCACCGTCGGATTATCTTTCATTGGAATAGTGACCACCCGAAGACCGTTTTTAAATGTTTTCTTTTTTGCTTTTTGCATATGTTGTATAGTAGCACATTTCGAGACTAAGATTTTTATTGTAAATATGCACTATCACACTTGATAATCAAGACTGGTCGCAACTCTCATTATATAAACCACCTCATACTATACTTATGTAAACAAAAAAATATATAAATTTATTTTTCATAATACGTATGTTATGAATAATAATCTTAATTCAATCTCTCCTTTATATACTCAATAATATCTTCTTTTTTAACTCGTTCTTGAGCACCTGTATCGCGGTCGCGGATGGTGACGGAGTCGTCAATCAATGTATCGAAATCGATAACGATGCACCATGGCGTACCTATCTCATCTTGCCTACGGTAACGCTTGCCGATATTGCCATTATCATCCCACATAACTCGGCCAAATTCTACTTTTAGCATGCCGTAAACTATCTTTGCAGTATCTACGAGCTCAGGTTTATTCTTCAGAAGTGGTGAGACGGCACAAATAACTGGCGCCATATGTGGCTTAAAGGCTAAATAACTTCTCGTCTCTTCATTTTTCTCATCTTCTTTATAAGCAGATGTAAGCAAAGCAAGCACTGTGCGATCAACGCCGAATGTAGGCTCGATAACATGGGGAACTAATTTCTGAGATGTTTCTTCGTCTTGATACGAGAGTCCATGATTCTTCAAATCAAAGTCTGTTCGATACGCAAGTCCATATAACTCTTTTTTGCCAAAAGGAAAATCAAATTCAAAATCTATTGTTCGTTTTGAATAATGTGCTAAATCTTCAGGCAGAACTTCTAATTCATGAATTTTAGCCATATCAATTCCTACTCCTTCCATCCATTCAAGCATTTCATCTTTAAAATAAATAAAATATTTTTCCCACTCATCGGCATTAATAAAATATTCTATTTCCATTTGTTCAAATTCACGCACACGGAAAATAAAGTCTCGGGGAGTAATTTCATTCCTAAATGCCTTCCCAATCTGAGCAGTACCAAATGGTAGCTTGGGATGGAATGAATCAATAATATTTTTAAAGTTCACAAACATTCCTTGAGCTGTCTCTGGTCGCAAGTACACTGTTGCTGAAGAATCTTCAACAGCGCCAATTTGAGTTTTAAACATCATATTGAACTGACGAGATTCGCCAAGTATTCCATCACAATCAGGGCATTTCTTTGGATCGTCAAGTTGATCTGTACGAAAGCGATGATGGCACTTCATACACTCAACGAGAGGATCCGTAAATGTATCGACATGACCAGATGCTTCCCAAACTTTTGAGTTCATAAGAATAGCGGCATCGACTTCATACATGTCGGTGCGTGACGAAACAAACTTTTTACGCCAGGAATCTTTTATATTATTTTTAAGCGCCACACCAAGTGGACCATAGTCCCACGTACCAGCCAGACCACCATAAATCTCTGAGCCTTGGTAGACAAAACCCCGGCGCTTAGCAAGCGAGATAATTTTCTCCATGAGATTGTCTTTGTTGTGATCCATAGTTATTGTATAACACGTTCTTGTCCAGATTTAAAGCTTGGGTCATTTGAGAGAAGTGTCGTCAGTGGTCCTCGAGTACCTTTTACCGTAGTACCTGTAAACATGTCTATACCAGTTAGTGATACTGTTTTCATGAGTTGCGGAGTACTACCAACTTGAGAAAGAGACGGGGCCAAAGATATAATAAAAGAAGCTTCACGATTTGAATCTACTCCTGTGTTCGGACGAACTTGGCCAATATTCCACATAACTTCACGAGTAGTGCTATTATAAGAAATATTTTCTTTTGTATCACTTGCCGGACTAACCCATTTCACATAGATAGGTAAAGATGCTCGAGCTTGGGCTTCTGTAACAGTGTTTGCAGAGTTTGAGAGAGTCCAAGTCACCTTATAATTAGTTTCTGATTCAGCTTTTGGAGGTAGCGGACCAGAAGAAAATGTAGCTCCAGCAGCAATTTGGAAATCAGAAGTTATCTTTACCACTTTCTTACTAAAATTGTTGATCTCATTAGAGCTTGAACCTTCTAATGGCTGTCTTCCACGAATACTGACACTCAGTACCACCTGAGGATCTTTTGTTGAAGAAGTATCTAAGCCTATACGCGAGATTGGTTTGAATTTAAAATTAACAATTCCTTGTGCTCCAGGCCCCACAGAGGTAAAATCAGAAACAGAATTTTTATCCCATATAATTTGATTATGAGCAGAATCATAGAAGCCCTCAAGTGCATCAATAGTATTTTTATCATATGCATTTCCGGAAAGTCCGACAATAATTTGTGCATCAGTAATCTGAGTTGAAAGATTGTTCGTCCATGAGACTGAGGCATTGACGGTGTCACCACCAGAAGTCGTATACTCTGGTAAATCTTGGTTATTAACAAGTATATGAGCTTCTAGGAATGGCTTCGAGAGAGTGATCGTTTTCAATAATGAATTATAGACAACATTTACAATAGATTGGTCACTTGGGTTCGTCGTACCTGCGTACACATGAAAGACTTGCTGATCGCCATCCTGACCAATCATTCTTCCTTTGATTAAAATTGTTACTGGATTTACTTGCGTAAGTTCTGCTAAATTCCAAATGGTGTTACCAAAAGATGGAGCCGGTGCTGCTTCTTCAAAAATAAAATTAGGTGGGTATGAGACTTGGAGCATTGTTGCACCGGCAGGTAAGGCTGTATTAAGAGATGCAGTAACCTTAAATGTTATTGGTTGATCCGATGTCACTCTATCTGGTGCATCGACAATAAGAGAAAGTGGTGCTGAACTGATAGTCACAGAATATTCTTTAACTTTCGTGAAAATAGCATTCGAACCTTCTGGATGATATTCGAGAGTAACTTTAATAGTACGAATAGACTTTTCTTCCCCATAGAGAGTAACTTTAATAGGACGAGTGATAGTCGCACCTTTTTTAATGGCGCCAATTGTCTCGCGAGGCAACCGTACGACATCAGCTACTGCATCACTTGCTCCACGTGGATACTCCACAATAAGATCAGCGCGATCAAGGTTAGCATTATTGTGGTTTACAATTTCTATTTGTAACGGCAATTCTTCTCCCCCTTTTATAAAAGCATTACCAAGCACACTAATATCAATCTTGTCGCTTGAAACAGTCACCCCACCTTTCGAGAACATGTAGCCAGCAAAGATAAACGCTCCGACAAAGAAAACAAGTGCTGTAATAAAAAACTTTTTAAAAATTGACATTGGTGGCTTTTTCATGGGTCCATTCATAGTATTACTCGTGTGACTCTCCTCCCAACTGGTTGCGACGTGATGAGCAACAGGATGAAGAACCCCGGGGTGTGTGTGTTCGGTCGTTATATCTTCACGGTCATACAAATGACGTTTCATATCCTCAATTCTGTTTTTATTCTCCAACATATATTTATTATAGCACAAGGGCTTTATAATTGGCTCTCGTTAATAGCTTTATTAATATGCGCAATGATTGATTTACGTTCTTTTAGAATAGACTCAATTTTTACTTGATCAAATGAAGATGCAAGATACTCTCCAAGGAGCGTTGACTCACCAATATAGCCCAAGCTATTCATAATACGAAGTACAAGATGAAGCTCGAGAGCTTCACGTGTTTGCATAGAAGTATCTTTACTATCAAGCAAGTACAGTGCTTGAATAAAGTCATCAAATATTTCTTCGTTTGCTTCTTCCCCATCACACAAGCGCTCGAGCAGCTTACTAATGCGCGCAATAAGAAGGAGAGAGTGCTTATCTGATCGTGCATATGCAAATGAGTTAATATGTGTCGCCGACGTCACGCGCCATAACTCCCGGCCTCGCACTAGATCAAGCTTCACATACGATAGATCTTGAAGTGCAAAGCGAAGCTTGGATTTATGAAGCCGAATACCTTGGCAGGCGACACGCAGAAGCCCCATCTCACGGGTGTAGATTGTAAGCATTTTATTTGCTTCGCCAGTGTGACGAGAATGAACAATGAAGCCATGAGTGTGGAAAATATGATACATAAAAATATTATCTAAATAAAATAAAGACGCCGATAATCATAAAACATAGAGAGACAACTTTTTGAGTCAGATATTTACCATAGAATTTCTCTTTCTCAGTGTGTTTAAAAATAAATGGAATCAGAACACCATAGAGCACAATGAAAAAAGGCTGGGCACCATTGGCAAGCGAGATCAGTGCGAGCGGTACAAAGAGTGAAGCGAAGTTCGCTGACAACCGAGCAATAAGATTAAGAGTTTCATTAAAAATATTCCAGCTGATAACGTTTCTTCGTCTCTTTAGTATATGAAAGAAAGTTATACGCGTATTGCTCGAGCGCACAAGTAAAATAATCCCAAATAGAAATGCACCGACATATTCCCAGAACGTCGTCACCCAAAATGATGACTCGAGTGCGACAACTTTAAATATCATCATAGTAAGAGCCAAGAGGAATGAAGCAAGCACCATGAGATAAAATGTTCGAGAGCGTAATTTCCGAAACGTCGAATCAAGATCAAGCGAAAGTACGATTGCACCTACAACAATAAACAGACTTGCTACAAATTGCGCAAGCGTAAGTTTCTCACCCAAGAATAAAAACCCAAGAATAAAAGAAAAGACGAAAATCATTTGGAAAAGCGGGGCCACAAGCGATGCTTCATCTTCTTGGAGCGCATAAACATAAGGGATATATGAAGCAACAAATATCATACCACCGAGTATAATCCACAGTGCTTGTGAAAGTGTAATATCTAAAACTGGCACAAAGAAGAATAGTAGCACTGCCCCGAGCCCTGCAGTTAATGACGTAAAGAGTACCAGGAGTGTCGCAGGTAGGTGGGTAAAATACTTACTGATAATATATTTATCAATATGGTTCACCGCCGCCCAAAGCGCCGGCGCAAGTAGTGCATAAAATATCCAAGACATATTATAATTCTTCTTTAGATTCTAAAACTAAGCAGCAATGCCAAAGCGTGGTGACTTTCATGAGCTTATTTTACCATATTGTATAGTGTAATACTGATAACGAATACCAATTCATCAATCTTCACTTCTGTACCTTCGTTCTCAACTATTTTGATTTCTCTAGCACTAACAGTTTTGAGCAAATCATTTTTAAATGTTGTTATAAGCTGTTGGCCTTCTCTGCCTGTCTCTATAGAAAGTGTGATCATATCATTTGCATTTAATCCTTGCTTCTTGCGCATATCTTGCATAGCACGAACAAGCTCACGATAGTTCCCTTCTTGGCGAAGCTCGAGTGTTATATGAGTATCAAGCTCAACTAGTTCTGTAATTGAATCATCCCGAACAATATTTTTGATATTCAATTCATCTTTTAGTATTTCACAGTATGCTTCACTTAATTCAAAATCTTTTATTTTCATAGCACGGAGAGGCTGTCGAACTTTAATACCCGCCTTCTGCCGTTTCTCAAGTCCGAGAGTGACAATATTTCTAGTCACCTCCATTTGACCAAGCAAAATATTCTCTGCATCAACATCGACATTGAGCACTGGCCAATCTGCCAAATGCACACTCTCGACATCCGATTCAGCGGAATCGTGTCGCGCACCGTCGATTGAAGCGCGACCTAGTTTTAATTTCTGCCAGATATCTTCACTGGCAAATGGTGTGAACGGTGCCATAACTTTCACAAGATTTTTTAAAATGAAGTAGAGCGTCTGCTTAGCTTCTTTATCACCATCTTTAATGCGCTCACGCGATCGACGAACATACCAGGTCGACAGATCGTCCATAAATGCACGAATAGCGCGCGCTGGCTCAAGTACTTTGTACAGAGTAAGATCTTTCTCCGTATTTGCAATAAGCTTCGATAGACGTGCCATAATCCACTGATCAAGAATATGTGTACTCCCTAGTACTTCATTATTTTCTAAACTTTTATCACGATACAGTTCATAAAATGTGAGCACATTATAAAGTAAGTTAAAAACTTTATTATGAAGTTCAGAAACCGTTTTCTCGTCAAAGTTCTTTGACTCGCCAGGTTGGTTCACTGAGTACATCCACAAGCGAAGTGTATCGACGCCATATTTCTCGATCATCACCCACGGGTCAATGACATTACCAACAGACTTAGACATTTTCTTGCCATCTTTATCGAGCAAGTGACCAAGACAGATAACATTCTTATACGCCTTACCTCGGCCCATCAGAACTCCAACTGCATGAAGCGTGTAGAACCAACCACGAGTTTGATCTATAGCTTCAGAAATATAGTCAGCTGGATACCCAGATCCATCAACCCATTCTTTGTTCTCAAACGGATAATGATCTTGTGCAAATGGCATGGCTCCGGAATCAAACCAGACATCCATAACTTCACGAGTTCGAATCATGCAACCACCGCAATGACACAACAAAGAAACTTCGTCGATGTAGGGTTTATGAAGATCCAGATTAAAATGTTCATCATGAGGGAATGGAGCAAATACCAGTTCCTGAATTTCAGCATTCAGAAAATAATGAAAATCGACGGAGTCACGAATAAGCTCAAGTGTCTGATCTGTATCAAGCATTTTTGCTCCAGCAACCATGAGCCACGCTGGGCCGCCATGGGTAACGATAACTATGTTCTTACCCGTATACTCTTTCTCGATATCAAATATAAAGCTCATGACTCTACGCTTAACGTCGGAATAGGACTCGTTACCCTCGGGTGCTTTGTCAAACATTTCGACAGTCTTCGGATAGTCTGCATGATACTCCATCCATGTCTTGCCTTCATATGCTGGAAGTGACATTTCATGAAGTCGCTCATCGACAATAATTTGCTCATCCAAAAGACCGAGGACATCTTGGACTATTTTAGTACTTTCTTTCGTTCGACTAAATGGAGAAGTAATAATAAGATCAATACGCTTACCCTTGAAAGATTTTGCGCTGTTTGTGACTTCGGCTATACCAAGCTTAGTCAGATGACTTCCACTATTAATAACGGTACTGACGCGATTCTTTATATTATGCCCAGTCTGGCCGTGACGCATAACAAAGTAAGTATTCCCCGACTTTGGAATATGCGACTGTAGATCTGTAATACTACGTACGACTGTTTGCTTTTTACAGTCTTGGCAAATCCAAATCGGAAGAGGAGTCCCCCAGTATCGCTCTCGTGATATAGCCCAATCTTTTAAATCTTTCAGCCACTCACCGAAGCGTCCATCACGAATATGTAAGGGCTCCCAGTTTATTTCTTTATTTTCTTTTATCAGCTGCTCCTTTATTTTCGGATCAGACATACGTATATACCACGAATCACGTGCGTAGTAAATAAGTGGCGTATGGCAACGCCAGCAATGCGGATATGAGTGCTCATACTTTTCTTTCTTAAAAAGAAGTCCTCGGTGCGCGAGATCTTTGATAACATCTACAGCTACTTCTTCATCTTTGACAAATCGACCCTCAAACGGGCCAGTACCTGGGAGGAACTTTCCATCAAGACCGACAAGGTGATGCTTCGGTAAGCCAACTTTCGTGCCAAGCTCGAAGTCATCCTGCCCATACATAACAGCTGTATGCACGACCCCTGTGCCGTCGGTCGTTGTCACAAAATCAGCATCATAGACTTTATATGCTTTTTCTAATTTTTGTTTTTCACTTTCTGTAATCGTCTCACTAAAGTACGAATAGAGGGGCTCGTATTCGAAGCCAACTAAATCTGATCCGTGCACTATTTCTACTACTTCATACGGATCAGTAATAATTTCTAGTCGTGCTTTTGCCAGAATCAAGAAAGAATCAATTGTTTTAATTTTGATATACTCAATATCTTTTCCTACCGCAAGTGCGACATTACCGGGTAATGTCCATGGTGTTGTTGTCCACGCGAGTATGTAGGTATTCTCTTGTCCTTTTACTTTAAACTTTACTGTGACTGACAAATCTTTGAGATCTTCGTATCCTTGCGCAAGTTCATGAGAAGAAAGTGCTGTGCCACAACGTGGGCACCATGGTACCACTTTATAATCTTTATACACGAGGCCTTGATCGCTAACAGTTTTAAGGACATTCCAGACTGACTCAATATACTTATTATGATACGTCACGTATGGATTCTCCTGATCCACCCAGTAGCCAATGCGCTTGGTAAACTTATTCCAGTAATCCAAATATTCCCAGACATTCTCTTTGCATTCTTTATTAAAGTTGGCAACGCCGTATTCTTCAATAGCTTTCTTTGAATTAAGCCCAAGCTTTTTCTCGACTTGTAGTTCTACTGGCAACCCATGAGTATCCCAGCCACCTTTCCGACGAACATGAAAACCTTTCATCGTTTTATACCGAGGGATAATATCCTTAAATGCTCGAGCTTCAAGGTGGTGTATGCCTGGCTTGCCATTAGCAGTCGGTGGACCTTCGTAGAATACAAACTCACCGTGTGGCGAATATTTCTTTAATGTCTCTTGGAATATGTTCTGCTTCTCCCAAAAGTCGAGAACGGCTTCCTCTCTTTGTGCTGTTATTGATTTTTGATTATTTTGATTTTCCATAAAAAGTAATTTGCGAAATAAAAAATAAAAAACTCGTCCACGTACAACAATACAATTGTTATACAAGGACGAGTTTCGCTCGTGGTACCACCTTGATTGCTTCTCATGTACTTGGGCTCTACTTCCTCCGTTGTTTCCTTAGAGGTTTCTTCCCAAATGCCTGCCAGCCAAAATTTACTATTGAGGCGGGCTCCGAGGTGATAGCCTCTTCACTGCATATATTCTTATAATACTACAAAAAATAAATTCTGTAAATTATATTACATTTTATCTGGAGTATCTATTCCAAGCACATAGAGGCCATTCTTCATAGTCTGATGGAACGCTTCAACGAGAGCGATGCGATATGAAGCCTGTGGATCATCTTTATTTACGATAATAGTATGTGCATAGAATGAGTTAAAAGCGCTTGCAAGCTCGATCAGGTACGTCGCAATATGATGCGGTTCAAGCATATTAAATGAACGTGCTACAATTTCTGGAAATTGATAGAGTGCATGCTCAAGAGGCGTCACTTCTTCTGGTGCATATGTATAGTCAGCAGTTATATGTTCTGCGTGAGCTTTTTTCAAAATACCATTCGCACGCACTGCTGTATACTGCAAGTATGGACCTGAGTCACCCTCAAAAGAAATCGATTTCTCAAAGTCATATACAATGTCGCTCGTGAGAGTGGACTTAAGAATAGAATACTTCACTGCCGCGATTCCGACACTATGGGAGATGTTATTCTTCTCTTCTTCTGTCAGATCTCGCTCAGCTACTTTCTCGCGAACAATATCCATCGAATCACGAATAAGAGACTCACCGGTGACGACATTGCCTTTTCGTGAAGACATTTTCCCGGATGCGAACTTCATCATACCGTGAGTAATATGCTTCATTCTTTCTTCTAAGTCAGGATGAATAAGGAAAATAGCTTTCTGGACAACTTTCATATATTCACCTTGTTCAATAGCTGTGACAACAATCGATATATCTAAATCTTTTTCTTTTTCAAATTTTGTAACCGTAAGCCCAATCTCTTTAGTTTCGTACGTTGGTAAGCCTTTCCCATTGATAAAAACTCGAGTATGGAGCTTTGGATCAAAATTCTCTGCATGGAATACTACCGCACCATCACTTTCTGTAAATACTTTTCCAATATTCTCCTTTACAATTTTTTGTCCAATCGGTGCCATCACACTTTCAAAGAAATAATGTTGGAATTTTGTTCCAAGAAGGACATAAATTTCCTCAAACGCTTCTAAGGTTACTCTGCGTCCCCAGTCATATATCTCATGTATCTTTTCATCACTATGCTCATAAATCTTCTTATTAATCGCATCAATTTCTTTTTTAATTTCATGATCAGTATCATACGCATCAGAACCCTTTGTATAGGCAAGACCTATGTAGTGCGCTTGCTCACCTACTGAAAGTGTATGATCTGGCATTCCTGATTGCATAATCCCATAGATAGCTTTCGCTACGTGTGGACCGACATCACCTTGATAGCTTGCACGAACAGTTGTTGCTCCCGAATATTCAAATATGCGCGCAATGGACTCACCAATAGCATTCGTCATCAGGTGACCAATATGGAAAGGCTTAAAAGGATTTGGGTCAGTGTACTCGACCATAACCTTCTTCTTTTCACTTAGAGTATTCGTACCCCACTTTTCTTTTTGTGTTAGAATTTCTTGTATCGATTCTGTAAAAAATTCTCGAGATAAATAAAAGTTTATAAATCCAGCGCCAGCAGCTTCGACTTTTGATATTTCTTTTGGTAGATTTTTTTCAAGTTCTGTTTTTATTTTTTCTGCAAGCTCTTTTGGATTTACTCCGGCCTGCTTGGCGTACATAAGAGCAATATTTGTCGAATAATCACCATGAGTTATATCGGCCGGATGCTCAAGAATACTATGTCCTACTTCTATATCAAGATTTTTGAGTACTTCTTTTATTAAATTTTCTATTTTTTCTTTTATCATTTCTTTCCCGTGCTTCCTTCTCTCCCTTCACCTCGAGGTGTCACAGAAAGATCATCCACTTCTAAAATATCACAGTGTTCAAATTTCTGTATAAGCATTTGAGCGATCTTATGATCTTTTTCCATTACTACTTCTTTGTCTGACGTATTGAGTAAATTCATAATAATTTCTCCTCGATATCCAGAATCTATCACACCTCCCATAACTTTCAAACCGAGATTAAATGACACTCCTGATTTATCCCAGATGAGACCGACACAACCTTCTGGTATTTCAACTGCCACTCCTGTAAGCACTCGTCTTTGTTTTCCAGGCGGAAAAATCACATCTTCAAAACAATACAAATCCATACCCGCATCACCAGGGTATCCATGTGTTGGTAATTTCGCTCCCTCTTTTAATTTTTTTACTTTAATTTTCATATGATAATCGAGAGTAACATAGAGGTATTATACAGTATACAACGGGAATAAAAAAAGCTTCCTTGAGAGGAAGCATTATTAATTCAAACTTTATACATTTTTTTATTTTTCGGATCAAAATCAGAAGCAACATAATTAGCGCTATAATTATGCTTATGACTCACTAGTAACCCATCTTTAGTAAAATAAGAACGTTCAAAAAGAACATCTTTAATCAGAAAGGCATTATAGTTATGTACTGTTATCCAGGTAGTAATTTTTTCAAAAATACTTTCGAGCTCGCTAAAGCCCTCATTTTTAGTTCTTTCACTATCTTTTTTAATTTCGATAATTTTATTATCAAAATTAAATTTTAATAAAATTTCTTCTTTCAAAAAAACTTCTGAATGAAGAATTTTTTTTAGAAATTCTGGAGATAATTTTCCTTCAACAAATTCTTGAATAAGAAGGTTTTCAAGCAAAATATAGCCTGGATCGATTTTCATTTCAAATAATTTTTTCATATTTTATTTTTTTAAATTTTACTTATTCTAACATAGAAAATGTCTTTTT
>JAYVQT010000026.1:0-6516 GCA_043776915.1 Minisyncoccota bacterium
GTGCTGAGGGAAGGTACACCGCTAGCAAAAAGAGGACTGTTGGGACATTTGAGGAGTAGGTTGATACTGGAAGAGAAGAAAATTACCTTGGTGGCATAAAATACTCTGTCTCACTTAGGTTTGTGGGTCGCAGGGTGACATATTAAGAAGTATAGTTATTTAGGGGAAATGAGACAGAATGAGACACTTTGAAGGTTAGTTACTTTGTGTCTCATTTTCATCCGGCACAAAATATAGTGCCACAGAATTCATACAAAATCTTTTACCAGTAGGTTGTGGACCATCATCAAATACATGCCCGAGATGCGAACCGCACGTATCGAGCACTTCTATTCGTTCATCAAGAAGCTCTTTTTCTTTACGAAGCACCAATGCACCTTCTGTTATCGGAGCCCAGAAGCTTGGCCAACCTGTTCCTGAATCATATTTTTTTTCTGATCTAAAAAGTGGTTTGTCGCAACCAACGCTGTAATATGTACCTTTTCTTTTTTCATGATTAAGTGGGCCTGAAAAAGGAGCTTCGGTGCCTGCTTCTCTCAAGATATGGTATTGATCGGGAGTGAGTATGCTTTTCCATCGATCTTTTGCTACCACTTGTCCTTCCGCGTCGTTCGTGACGGAAGAAATCTTTTGGGAGTAATGCAACACAGTACCTATTAAAAACAAGCTTCCTAATAAAACAAAGAAAATACATTTTTTAGATACGTGGTGAAAATTTTTCATACACTATTTTGCTTATCCAAAGGTAAATGTAAATGCTTGTAGCCCTGCTTTCGGTATCACTATGCGAAGTGTGTGCTTTTCGTAATCAGCATCACCAATGAGCTGATAAAGACTTTCATCTGTAATTGTTACTTTTTTTACGAACACATCGTCTTTGTAAATCTCAATTTCGACGCCTTGAGGGGAACCAGTAGTGATGTAGACATTTTTTGCTTCATACTTAAAAAGTATACTACCTGCATTTTTATTTTCGGCATATTCAGGAGTAATATTCCATGTACCACCAAGATATAATTTGTTTGCAGTAATTATTTTAGGAATAGTAAGCGACTGCTCTTCACTAGTACCACTATTACCATTAGCAAAGAGACTATTCCTTGCTGATCCAAAATATGTTTCTGGACTGTTTACCTTAGATGAGTCTACTGCGGTGACATTAGATGGTTTTGATATATCTTTACTTATTTCTACATCTTTATTGAGACGATAATTGAGCTCACTCAATGCTTTTTGAATTTGCTTCTCTGTCTCGGCATACTGACCTTCTCCTGCGTGGTCATACACAATAAAGCCATCTATATCTATAAGATATTTTCGTGGCCAGTATTGATTTTCGTATGCTCTCCATGTTGAGAAGTCATTGTCTAATACCACAGGGTATTTTATACCAAAATCTGTTACCGCTTTTTCTACATTTTTCTGTATTTTCTCAAAAGCAAATTCTGGAGTATGAAGTCCGATAATAACTAATCCATTGTCTTCATACTTTTTATACCATTCATTTAAGTATGGAATAGTTCTTTGGCAGTTAATACAGCTGTATGTCCATATATCAAGTAATACAACTTTCTTACCTTTGTACTGTGAAATTGTGATTGGTAAGCTATTTGTGTTTATATAGCCATCAATAGAGCTAAGATCTGGCGCAAGAGTATATTTTGCTTGTTTTTGCACTACACTTAGAAATGATTTTTCTTTTACTGCATCTTCAGTAGATACTTCCAGATTTTGATTTTCATTCTTAGTTTTGTTCTCAACATCTAACAATTTTTGTTCAATTTTTGTAACATCAAGAAATCCTGAATTAAGTAGACTGATTTGTATTTTTTTGTCATATCCAGAAATAATAGCTAGTGCTACTAAGATGAAGATAATTCCAAATATCTTTTTAAACCACCCACGTGGGTCTGAAACTTTCCCAATTTTATCCATAATCTTTTGCCCTAAAAGAGCAACACAAATAAGTGCAAGAGAAAGACCAAATACATACGCTAAAAGATATACCAACCCCAGTATTGGAGATACTGGTAAAATAGTTGCAAGGATCACAAAATAAGTAGGGCTACAGGCAGAGAATATAGGTCCAAGTGATGCACCAATGATGACATCACCCCAGATGCTATTTTTTTTGTATCCTTCACCTAAGACTTTGTTTGATTTCAATGATATGGTGTTAGCAAAAGAAAACTTTTCCCAAATACTTGGGAAAATCATGGTAATACCGAAGAAGAATATTATTCCTCCAGAAATCCATTTCCAGAAGTCTTGTGGAATATCGATAAGCAGAGAACTTGCCTTTAAGAGTAACGTAAAAAGTATTACAGATAGAGCAAGTGAAATAACTACTACAAACAGCCTCCTTCTGCTCGGGGTAGCATCAGTAATAGAATGCCCAACTATTACAGGTAGCAGTGGGAGTATGCAAGGAGCAAGTATTGTAAGTACACCACTTATAAATGATACAAGGAGGAGCAACATATTATTTTACTTCAGAAACCAGGATAGAAAGAGTTGGACTACCACTCCACTTTTTAATCATATTTCCATCTTTATCAACTTGTACAAATGTGTGCTGATAGGTAACCCCGTATTTTTTCTTGAGGTCATTTGAATTGTCGTAATCAACATCAAGAATAGCAAGGCTTGCAGGAATCTTTCCAAGATTCGCTTGGATATCTTTGTCTAGTGCGATACAAGTAGGACACCAGCTAGCTCTGAAGAATAAAACTACATCGTGAGTAGCCGAAGCTAGAGTCACTTTATCTCCTGAATACGCTTCGTATGATCCCGCTTTCATCATAGTACCACCTTTGTTCATCATGTTCGCATCTTCCTTTTTCATCATGGCATCCTTGTCTTTCATCGCATCTTTGTCCATCATTGCCTGGTCATTATTTTTAATCATAGCAATGTCCTCTGCTTTATCTTTCATCATCGCATCATTCTTGTTAGACATTGATGCATAAATTCCTCCGACTACTACAACGACTGCAATAACTCCTACAATAATCCCTGTATTTTTATTCATGTGATTTACTTTAATTTCAAAATTAATAATACTAATAGATAAAGTATATATAATAAGAAAACAAATGTAAAGCTATCTTTACATTTGTTTTGGTGCATAATCCTCAAGTATTTATTCTAGAGATTTTTATCGCTCCACATTCGAGTGGCGATTTTAACTAAAATCATTACTATCAAAGCAATAACAAGCCATGGGTTTACTTGGTGAGTGTAGCCTTGGATTACTATACCGAGCATGAGAATCGCTGATCCTCCGAGAAAAGCATTTCGTCCTGCAAGCGAGCGGTTTACATCGTCTCGTTCATCAAATACTTTTTCTTTCAAAATAAAGCTCGCGAACATGCCAAATAGAACTAAAAGAATAGCCAGCATTCCCATCACCATCATATCGGGCATCCAAAAATGAAAAGGGTTAAGTAGTAAAACTGCTAGAACAATCAGCGTGAGAGGCACTATTATTTCTTTTGTGATTTTATTTTTCATAGGAAATTTTGAAAATATGTTCGACAGGTAACTTAAAGTAAAGAGCGATTTTAAGGGCTAATAAAATTGATGGGGTGTAGTTTCCTTTCTCCAAAGCAATAATTGTCTGTCGACTGACATGTACCTTGGCGGCGAGATCCTCCTGAGTCACACCTATCTCTGTTCTTAATTTACTGACTTCGTTCTTGATCTTTTCTTGCATACATTTTGATTGTTCAATTATAGCTTAGTACATTAGAAATGTAAAGCTGTCTTTACTTCTTCCTTTTCGACCGAGGCACATACTCTGTATCCAAATATCAATATCTATACCTCCGTGGTCTGTCTTGATTGTGTGGGTAAGGAATGGATTAGTAAATTTAAAAAGAAAGGACTTCCTTGTGCAGCGTGTAATTGTCGATGTTATACGATATATGAAAGTAGCTTTAGAAAGGGGCATCTCGGGTAGTTTAGAAGAAGTAAGTGCATATTACTTCAAATCTCCTGCTGTGCAGATGAGAGAGGAGACCGCAAAAAGTAAGTTAAGTCTTTTTTAAGAGAAAAATAATGTTACTAAAAAAGAGCGAACTAAATCGCTCTTTTTACTACAACAATTAGCTTTATGGGTCGGTCTTCTTTTCCCAATTTTTCAGCCAGTGCCGAAACCCCAGACCTTCTACGTCATCTTGTTTAGCAACATTTTTTATTATCATCAAAGCTTTCTCTTGAGTGACAGGATCGGCTTCCATTTTTTCTAGCAAATGAGTAGCCGCCCAAATATTTATTTTGTGATCGGTGGAATCCAGAAGTAAAGAAAATTCAGTAGTCCCATCAACACCAAAATCGGATACAATAACATCTACTATTTTATACATTCTCTTAACCGCATCATTGTTCGCTTCGACTGAATTTTTTTTAGCGTAATCAATAGCAGAGCAAATCGTCGCCTGGTCTCGATATTTCTTTATAAGCTCTTGGATTGTCATATTTGTATGTAAAATTATAGCTTAATCCTGAGAATTAAGGTAGTCGGTTCTGCCGAAAAGTAGCAAGAACTGTTCTTGTTAAACCTGCTAAACTAAAAGCTACTTACCGAAATCATTTCTGTGAGCTTCGGCATATTTAAGAATCAGTTGCTGAAGGTTGTCTTCGTATTTATAAAACTCCTGATCCAAACTATCCAGAAAACCTATTTTTTCTTTTGGAAATTCATTAGCAACTTTCTGCCTCTCTTCCCAAATAAGTGATGGTACGGATTTCTCAAAAACAGTAAGTGCTTTTGCGAGCAATTCCTTGCTTTTAACCGCTCCCATTTTATCAAGCCCTATAAGCGCATCTTGCCATTGGTCGCCAGCTGAATTTTGGAAGTACTGATGGAAACCTCCATTCATTACTTCCGACTCCATATGGCAATTTAGGATCAAGAGGATAGCTAAAAGATTTGACTCTTTCAATAAATTCAAGAACCTCTTTAGTCTTTATAGGTAATTCATTTATTTTTTCCGCTAGCGAATCCTTAAGTTCTGACCATAATTTTATTGGCTTTTCTGTTGTTTCTGCAAAACTAATACCAAGTATATGCATTCTTGCTTGCAGATTCGCTAATTCTGTATTCAATTCTTTGGATGGATTAGTAGTTACATTTTGACCCTCTATGAATTCCATAAGTATGCATTGCCACTGTAGTCCATCTTTTTCTACAATAGTTAATACTTTATTTTCTTGATTAGAGTATATTATAGGGATTGGAATTCCTTTCTCTCTTAAGTAATCTTGGAATTTAATTTCTAAAAGTATTTCATCTGTGGCTTTACCTTGTGCATAAATTCGCAAAACATATTTCTTGTCGGAGCTCTCAATAACGAACGAAGTATTTGCTATGCCTTCGTTGATAGGTTCAAAAGTAAAATCAAAAATAGAATACCTATTAAGTATTTTTACAATAACTTCTCTACTAGCTAAAATTTGTTTTTCAGGATTTAGTTTATACATTTGCGGGCTACGTGAGTCAAGCACCAGAGATATGAGGCACCACAACGACCGTTCGGGAGAATTTTAGAGACTAATTTGAGGCACTCGGGTTGGAACTAGAGGGACAACTTTGAGAAAAACCTGTGATTTTCCAACTTTCTCCAAATTTCAACAAATTCACACATACCGGCATTGATGTATTTTCAAATTTTACTTTTCCTTGTAGAGTTGATGTCTCATTGCTTTTAGAGAAACTATTAAAAGAAATTCCTTCATAAATTCCCCTTGAATCCTTTTGAAAATCAATATATGTTTGATTTAAAGAAAAATTTGGTGATGTGATGTCAGAAACTGGTTGATTGGTAAAAATACGCTGAGAAAAATTAATAGCTACATCTTTGCCGAAAGTTGAACCACCTCCAGTAAAAATAAGACTAGACAATAAGATAAGCTGAATTACAAAGATTCCTGCCATAATACCAAAAAGTATTTTAGCAATCTTAGCTAACTTCTTTTGTTGAATGTAAAAAGCATCATAGGTTTTGTCGGATTTCCTCCACGCCATTCTTCGTCCTTTTACGATGAGTTTGAAAATTAAGTAGATATTATAGAAAGGAATGAAACAAAACCAAAACTGTTTATACATGCCATTAGCAATTGCATAAAAAGGACCGAGTAGTCCAGCTATTGTTGGTTTATTAATAAATTCAATTTGTTCCGATGTTAAAATTTCTTTTTCCATATATTTCTATACTAGCTTAAAATGACCTTTTTGGGTACTCAACTTCGATACTTTATTTTCTTAGCGGAGGCGGTGACACCGCGGGTACGCTTTTCGAATCTTACAGATTCTGTACATCGTTCGTATTTTCTAGAAAATATACTCACGGTCTTCTCATCTCACACGCACAGTGTTTCGACACTGTGCTCGCCTCCGCTTTTCACGGGGCTCAAAGCGGTATTCATTGTACAAAATTCGAACCTTTTTTGAAATGAATCCTGACGAGGAAATCTGAAACAATGCGGACGAAGTTTTGCGGAAACAATTTTCTG
>JAYVQT010000027.1:0-6202 GCA_043776915.1 Minisyncoccota bacterium
ACTAGGAGTTCATATATTAAAAGAGCACGCTGCGATTTTTGGCTACAATCGAAATTTCAGTATTTATGACAGAGGAGATTCAAAATCGGCGGTAAAAGAAGCCATTGTAGCATCAGGATATGATCCAAAACAGTATGAACCTGGCAAGATTTTAGGCATAATTTCACGTGAAAAAGGGAATTATGTTTCCCAAGAAGAATACGAAGCAAAAAACGGAGACGAGTACTTTGGGGGAATAGTTTCAAATGTCTGGCGATTTTATGATGGAATTTTGAGAAAGGATAAGGCTTTTGACTTTGATGATTTGCTTTTCAAAGCAGCTGAATTACTTGCAAAAAACCCTGACATAAGAAAAAAGTACCAAGAACGCTGGAAATATATCCATATCGACGAGTATCAAGATACAAACAAAGTGCAGTACGTAATGGCAAAATATTTGGTTGGTCTTGAACAAAATTTAGCCGTAGTTGGAGACATCGATCAGAATATTTACACATGGCGAGGGGCGGACATAAAAAATATTTTAAATTTTGAGCAGGATTATCCTGGTGCGAAAGTGGTTTTACTGGAACAAAATTACCGGTCGACACAAAACATTTTGTCAGTAGCTAATTCTATTATTTCAAAAAACATTCACCGACGTGAGAAAAACTTATTCACTGAAAATGGGGAGGGTGACAAAATTTCTACATATACAGCATTTGATGAAAGTGATGAGGCAAGCTTCATAGCAAACACTGTTAGAGACTTAATTCGTGAAGGGACGAAGGCTTCGGAGATTGCAATTTTGTACCGGGCAAACTTTCAGTCACGTGCACTCGAAGAGGCTTTTTTAACGAGAGAACTTCCGTATCAATTGTTGGGTACAAAATTCTACGAACGAAAAGAAATCAAAGACGTGCTTTCATATTTGAAGCTTGCATTAAATCCAGACCAGAACGCTGATATAAAAAGGGTAATTAATATTCCGGCTAGGGGGATTGGAAAAGTAACCATGCTAAAAATTATGGAAGGCAAGTCCGCTGATTTAGGGGACGCAGTCAAAATAAAATTTAATGAATTCAGATTAATCCTAAAAGACATCGCTGATGAAATCAGCAAAAGAAAACCCTCCGAAATTATCAAATTCACATTAACACGAAGCGGAATCGAAGCAATGTATAAATTCGGAAAAGAAGAAGACGAAGAGCGTTTGGAAAACGTTCGTGAATTGGTTTCTATCGCTACAAAATTTGATCACTTAACAGGGCAAGAGGGTTTGGAAAAATTAATTGAAGAAGCATCGTTATCATCTGACCAAGATGAAATCAAGGAAAATGAAGCCGTGCGCCTCATGACTGTCCATGCATCCAAAGGTCTTGAATTCGATACGGTCTTTATTTCTGGGCTTGAAAATGATCTTTTCCCTCATGCGAAAATGAACGAGGGAACTTTGTCGGGCGAGGAATCGGAAGAAGAAAGAAGGTTGTTTTATGTAGCACTCACCCGTGCTCGCAAAAAATTATTTTTAACTTATTCTCAAACGAGAACCATTTATGGAAATAAACAGGTGAATCTGCCATCCGAATTTTTAAGTGAAATCGAGACCGATCTTATCGAAGAGAAAGAAGCTGTTTCAGGAATCAAATCAATTTTTATTGATTTCTAAATATATATGAAAATCCTTGCAAAAAAATCACTTGGTCAAAACTTTTTACATTCAGATAAAGCACTGCGACAAATTGTCGAGGCCTCTGAAGCTTCCCCAAAAGATCTAATTGTTGAGATTGGACCAGGAGAGGGGACCCTCACAGAAAAACTCCTTACCACAGGGGCCACAGTTTTTGCAGTTGAAAAAGATGATCGACTCATCCCAATTCTCCACCAAAAATTTGAAAAAGAAATCGAAACCAAACAACTCACTTTAATCCACGAAGATATTTTAGAATCGGAAGAACTCAAACTGATCATCTCTAAAAAATACAAACTGGTCGCAAATATTCCTTACTACATAACTGGCATGATTTTAAAAATGTTTTTAAGCGGACAAAACAAACCTGAAAAAATTGTACTCCTTGTACAAAAAGAAGTGGCCGAAAGAATCGTGGCAAGAGATGGAAAAGAAAGCATCCTCTCAATGAGTGTTAAATTGTATGGCACACCGAAAATAATTGACACTGTACCACGTGGCGCATTTCGTCCAATACCAAACGTAGATTCCGCAATAATCTTAATTGATGTAAACAAAAAGGAAATAAAGAAAGAGACTGAAGAAAAGTTTTTTAAAACCATCAAAACTGCTTTCAACCAAAAAAGAAAACAACTTGGTGGAACGATTGGTGTCACAGATGAGCAAATGTTTTTGATAAATAAAAACCTCTCGGCCAAAACGCGCCCCGAAGAACTTTCAGTGTATAACTGGCTCGCAATTTGTGATATAATTTAGGAATGGATTTAAAAAAATCTCCTTTAACTAACGGACCGAGCAGGGCGATTCTTGTCACATCGGCCATATGCTTCTCTGTCATACTAGCCGCAGTCGCATACAAAGTAACTTTATCCAAAAAGTTAGCTTTACAAACTAACAACATTATAGGAATAGCAGGAACAACTACAGATCCCGCTGATCTTGTAAATAATGCAATCTATGATTCTCAAGCCGCGGCCCTGACACAGAACTCCACAAGCACGAGCCCTTTTGCCATAAAACCCGAAGATTCCGTATCTGACAGAGTTTCAAAAAAGCTTTTTAGCGGATATTTATACGCACAACAAGCTGATGGTGTCACTGACAGCTCGGTCAACGAAGTATCTAATACTGTTTTATCACAAATCAATCAAAGCGACTTGCCTACGCCGTTCTTTTTATCAAGCCAAATAAGCATTTTTGTGCCTACTTCCAAGAATGAGATACAGACATACGGGAATAGTGTCGCAGGGATAATCCTTCAAAATTTCAACAATATCGCTGATTCCAATAATTTGAAGGAAACCGCCAAGATTTATAAGAAAATCGCAAATTCACTTGTTTTAATACAAACACCCATCGAAATGCGAGGGAATCAGGTTTCCTTGGCTAATTCATTTTACATGATGGGACAAGGCATGGAAATGCTCACCTTACAAACTTCAGACCCAGTCAGGGCTCTCCTAGGGGTAAAAACCCTCAAGGAAATCAATCAAGTTCAAGCAAACGTGTTAATAAGTATGGGAGAATACTTTAACAAGAATGCTATACTATTCTCAAACGAAGTGGATGGTTCATTTTGGAACCAGTACATAAACTTACATGATCAAAATAAACCATAGGCAAATGCACAGTGTACTTAAGAAAGTGAGCATCCTGGTTTTGGTCGTTGCTATATTCTTGAGTTCGGCTCCAATCGGGGTTTTTGCCCAGACTGTTCAAACAATGGATGAAACGGTTATATCCGCAGCAAAAACTACAAGTAATAACCAAGCGACTGCGTACAGAGAAGGCTCCACATCTGGAGGATCAACCGGTGCATCGAGCGCCACTGCGAGCGCTGGGACCTGTGTTGCAAGTACTATTTTAAATACAGTTGTGAAATCAGCTATATCTAGCTTGGTTAACAAAATAAAGAGCAAAGTTGTCAGCAAAGTCAAAGAAGGCGCAACTACGGCCGTTACTGCTGCAACCAGCGTGACGGTGAACGCTCCTGTTGTACAGGCCAAGCAGGACACCACAAATGACAATATAGATAAAACTAACGGAAAATTAGATCTTCACAATAATGCAACAGTGGGTAATGCAGATGAAACCACTGGGATTTTTGACTCTATCAGCTGGGATTCTATGGCCTACTGCATTGTCAATAGTCTAGTAGAATATGTAGCCAATAGTACGATAGCGTGGGCAAACACTGGCTTCAACGGTAGTCCGTCCTTTATTAGTAATACGGACAATTTCTTTGAAAATATTGCGGATACTGAAGCGGGGAACTTTATAAATTCACTTGCTGGAACAGTTACGGGCGGCGGGGTAAACCTTTGTTCTAAACTTAATGTAAGCATACAGCTCGGTCTATCTAATTATTACAGCAAGAGTGCGAAGATAGACAAATCTTCTTGTACTCTTACAAAAATAGTAAAAAATGTGGATAGTTTTATGGATGGAAATTTTGAAGAAGGGGGATGGACAGGATGGTTTTCAATGACCCAAAATGCAAGTAATAATAGAATCGGTGCGACAATTCTAGCAACAGATGAACTGTATGCTAGAATTTCTGCAAAAAACAATACGGCCAAACTAGAACTTGGATTAAACAATGGATTTTTGAATTACAAAAAATGTGACAAGAAGAGCGATGGGACAACAGATGAAAAATCTTGTAAAACGCTAACACCAGGAACAGTGATTCAATCTTCTCTGGAAAAAAGTCTAAACCTACCAAAAGACAGGTTAGTATTGGCACAAAAGTTTGATCAGGTTATCGAGTCGGTTGTGAATAATCTTATAAAGGTCGCATTAGATGAGGTATTAACCTCAAATAAATAGTATGAGCAGATTATTAAAAATATCAATACTGGTAATCGCAATATTTACCATATTAATGCCACCAAAATTTTTGGTGACGCCAGTTTTCGCGACCAGTGTAAGCGTCGATGCTTCTTGCGCCCCTTGGTCTGGTGTGTTTGTTAGTTGTGGAATTGCATCTGTGGCAAACATTGTTCTTACTATTGCCACCAACTTTTTAGGGATGGCTGCTACAACTTTTGATTTTTCCATTGATTACAGCCTTAATATGGCAGCAAGGTTAGATGAATTTAAATTTGTATCAAATGGGTGGGCAGTTTTGAGAGATGTTACAAACCTAGCCTATATATTCATACTTCTGTATATTGCAATAAATATAATTTTAGGAAATTCTGGGTATGGTGACAAATCCCTAATCGCAAAAGTTCTAGTCACTGCGGTATTTGTTAATTTTAGCTTGTTTGGAGCAAAGGTCATTGTTGACGCTACAAACATTGCTGCTTTGCAATTTTATAACCTCATAATACCCGCCTCGACAAGTACCAACAGTTCAGACAAAAGTGCAAATGCAAAAAGTCTAACAAGCCAATTCATGAACTTATTTAATTTACAGAGCATTTATTCGAATACTGGGAATGGTAGTACCGGAGTTTCTAGAAATGAGGTTTTGGTTAGTGTTGATAAATCTGCTAACAAAGGAGGAGGCGACGCCGGACAATCTGAAACATGGTGGAACATTGCTAAACTATGCGCAATTGGAACCGTTTTCGTCCTCGCAGTGACTGTTGTTTTTTTTGCTGGAGCATTTCTTTTTATATCAAGAACAGTTGTAATATTTTTCTTAATGCTTTTTGCAGCGATGGCTGTCGCTTCAAGGGCCTTACCTTCTACAAAAGGAAAGTTTGATGAATGGTTAAAAATGCTGATAAACAATGCTATTTTTGCCCCAATATTTTTAGGATTAATCTATATACTCATATCCGCTACTAATACAATTAATGGCAAGAACCAAGCCAACCTTGCAGATATGATATTGAATGGGCAGAAAATCAGTGGACTCGTCACGTTCTTTATGTACCTCGCATTTCTTGTTGGAATTTTGGCGATCGCAAAAGCACTTGGAATCCAAGGTGGGGCGGCTATACACGGATTCGCAGATAAATACATGAGTCCAATGTCTATACTTAGGGGAGGAAAGAACGCGACGATTGGTGGAGCCAAAATGGCTGGAAAGGGTCTCCTTAGAGGAGGAGGAAATCTTGCTACAGCCATTGCGGAAGATGATTTGACTAGAAGAACACTTGGTAGAGTGCCAATATTAGGAGGAGCATTGGCAAATGTAGGAAAATGGACTGGTGCTCAGGCAAGACGGGATGCAAAGCAGAAGGAATACGAAGCACGTGACAAGTATCTTTCGAGCGTTAGCCCTCAAGGACCAAATGAGTCTGATGATGATTACAAAAAACGAAAGGACGCGGGTAAGGCTCGTGGAAAATCTGCTGCAGGATTTAAAGCAGACGGGACAAAGAAGACGGGTCTTGGGGTTAATATTATGAACATGGGAAGGTGGATTACCGGTGGTGGAGCATGGACCAACTTTCAAAATGACAAAGCAAAGAAATATAAAAAGGATGCTAAGACTAAAGACAAATTAGATGTTGATCTTCTGACTCACGCAAGAACTCTAGGAAACCTTCTCCATGGTAACCCTGGTAGATTCATAAC
>JAYVQT010000028.1:0-6166 GCA_043776915.1 Minisyncoccota bacterium
TTTGCAGGAAGAAAGCTTATTGGTGGTACATCTAGATATCTCCAAAATGATAGAGCACGAACTGACGATAGTAAAATTGGTAGTAATATTAAAAAGAATTTCCAAGGTGTTAAAGGGTTGGGTAAATGGACTGGTGTTGGATATTTGGGTGCTGGAGTAAAATCAATAGGATCAATCGGAAAAGGATTGCAAGCAAATTTAGCTCGTGGTATTGGAGCTATTCCAACTGGTAAAGGTAAAAATATCAGGACAAGCTTACAAGATTCAGCACATGATGTAGAACACACAGACCATGCACGAACTGAAATGGATAGTCTTGCAGATAAGGCACACTTGAAAGGTAGAGATCTTACAAAACTCACTGGTGAAGAAGAAAAAACTCTTGAAAAAATATATACAAAAGAAAAGAAAAGTGCTGTTGAGGCAGATCTGAATAAGAATCTTGTAACCACACATCCAACTACAGGTGCTGGTGTAGAAGGCAGAGATGGCTACAAAGCTGCAAACCGTGAATCAGCAAAGAATGCATACTTATCCAGCCGAGGAATCCCTATAACAACACCCACAACAAAAATCGATGATAAGAACATCGAAAATATGCTAGAGAGTGAGTTCAATATTAAATTAAAGGCGGCAGTAGACGTAAAAGTTCAAGATGACTATAAAGAACTTAAAAAAGTTTCTGAAAAAGAAATTAATCCATTGGCAAGATTTGCAGCCAATGCACCCAAAAAATCATTTGACATACGTGACACTTCTAAAACAAAAGCAGACAGCAGGGAAGGTATGTTTACAAAAGTGAGTGCAGGTCTTATCGCGGGTATTGCCATGGGAGTACGTACCGGACTCAAGGGTAGCGGAATTAATCATGGTTCAGGTCAAGGTGATTTCTTGAAAGATATCGGTCATACTATTAGTGAAGCAATAAAAAGTACTAGTGTTAATGTAAAAATAGAAAAAAGTGATGGGCACACTGGAAGTGACGCACATGCAGGAGGAGGGCATTAATCAAACAATATGGATCAGACACAATTACAACAAAATATTGCTCTCTACTATTCCAAGCTACCACCAAGTAGCCAACAAGTATTTTCAAGTATGGCGTGGATGGAAGCTTTGAAAGCTATCAGTGCAAAATATAATTTAACGAGTAGCCAAATAGAAACACTAGCTACAGAGACCACACTAGTACTACTCGGCATCATCGACCTTACTGAATATGAAAGCACGTTAATACGCGAGCTCGCTTTACCGAAAGATACTATGGACAAGATGCTAGCTGAACTAGATGAGACTCTGTTAAAAAACATTCGCCCAGAACTTGAAGAAGCCTTTATGAACAATGTCCAATCGCTCAGTGAGGAGAGTGAAGCAGCTCAAAGTACTATGAAGTTAGATCCGCGTTTTATCTCACTACCAGAGGAAGTTCAGCAAGCGATCGCAGACTCGGACTATCAGAAAAAGCTCTACGATATTGCAACAAGTAGCAAGCTGTCAATTCAGCAGATGGGCTTACTCGAAGAAGTAACTGATAAGGTACTCATTGGAACGATTAGTCCAACTAAATTTGAAGAAGAATTACAATCAAAGCTTGGAGTAGATGCAAGTAAAGCAAGTGAGCTAGTTACAACCATAAATGAAACAGTATTAAAAGGTATTAGAGAATCAATGAGAATGAAGAGGGAGGGAGGTGCTCGTGGAGCACCGGGTGTCGATGATGAAGTGCCTGTTCCACCGTATGCACATACTGAGCAAGCACCACGTGAGCTACCTAAGGTGAACGTGCCAGAGACTATTACCTCTTCACCAATTTCAAATGTAATGCCTATTCTATCTCAAAAGACTAACGTAGCAACACCTGAAAATCCTCTCACTAAAACAGTCTCAGAAAATAAAAATCCAAACAATGATATTCTGAAGAATATTATCGCAAGCAAGCTCAGTGGTAACACTGTTACCAAGCCAATAGTAAGCAATCAAACTATTCCTAACATCACTCCCAAAGTGACAACTCCTTTGGTGGCAGCACTCCCTCAAGCAAAACCAAGCGACCCATATAAAGAGGTGATAGAGTAGTGTGTGCTACAATATAACTATGCAATTTAAGGTTCCACAATTTATCGACGTCGAGGACAAGCTATTTGGACCATTTACATTTCGCCAGTTTATCTACATGCTTGGTGGCGGGGGGATGGTCTTCATTCTCTACAAAGTACTCCCACTCTGGATTGCTTTTATTCCCATACTTTTTGTTGCTGGACTGACTGTTGCTCTTGTGTTCTATAAAATTAATAACAAACCTTTCATCTACTACCTCCAAGCAGCTATAACCTACGCACTATCAAGTAAGTTGTATTTATGGAAACAGCGTCTCGTAAAACCAGGCGACGCTCAGCCTGATGAAGAGGCAGTTCCACGAACAACTTCTATTGTGCCGATGACTTCCACAAATTCTCTCAAGGATCTTTCATGGAGTCTTGACATACAAGAGAAGGATAATAATAGTTAAAACTATTTATGATATACTATCTGTATGGCAATCGATGCTCACGCGGCACAAGAGTTTGTACCAATTAAAGAAGTCCGTAATGGTATCATTATTCTCAAAGATGGTGGTTTTCGTGCGGTTCTTATCGCTTCCTCTATCAACTTATCTCTGAAATCTTCAGACGAACAGCAGGCAATTATTAATCAATTCCAATCTTTCCTAAATAGTCTTGATTTCTCTACTCAAATAGTCGTCCAGTCTCGTAGATTAGATATCAGACCCTATCTTCAAACCCTTGAACTTCGTGAGAAAGAGCAAACAGAAAAACTATTAAAGATACAAACGAAAGAGTACATCGAATTCATTCGTTCATTTACTGACCAAGTAAATATCATGACAAAAACATTTTTTATCGTAGTACCCTATAGTGAAACCCTAATGAAAACAGGAGATGGTATGCTCGACAAAATTCTCGGCAGTGGTTCAAAAAGGCCAGTAGACGATACAAAGAAAGCAGTCGATATGGCAAACTTTGAAGAAAAACGTAGCCAGCTCGACCAAAGAGTCGGAGTCATCGTCTCAGGACTCGGTGGGCTCGGTATTCGAAGCACACAGTTAAAGACCGAAGAGATTGTTGAGCTTTTCTATAAGACATTCAATCCGGGAGATATTAGCCAAGGAATTAAACTACAATAGTATGGGAATTTTTTCAAACATTTTTGGGAGTAAAAATATTTCAAACTCCAAACCGAATAGTCGGGTTATGCCGGTTATTCCATCTGAGATTTATAAAGCAGCGACGCTTGAGCTCCAAGATATTATCGCGCCATCAGCATTACAAATAACACCGAAGGGGCTAAACTTGGGTGATAAGATTGCTCGAACATTCTTTGTTATTTCCTATCCACGCTATCTGACCGACAACTGGTTCTCGCCTATTATTAACCTCGACAAAGTTTTCGATGTATCTATATTTATTCATCCGATCGATACTGCCGACATCCTTCGTTCATTCCAAAAGAAAGTGGCTGAAGTTCAGAGCCAGATTTCTATTCGAGAATCCAAAGGTCTTGTTCGTGACCCAATGCTCGACACAGCCTACCAAGATCTTGAAGGGTTACGTGATAACTTAATGCAGGCACAAGCTCGAATGTTTGACGTCGGCCTCTATATTACAATCTACGCAGATAATGATAATGATCTTTTTAAAGTTGAGAGTGAGATCAAATCACTCCTCGAGTCAAAGCTCATCTATCTGAAGCCGGCACTCTTTCAACAGGGTGAGGCTTTCAAGAGCATTATTCCACTTGGGACTGATCTTCTTGGAATTCATCAGAAGCTTGATACTGAGCCACTTTCAAGTTTATTCCCATTTGTGTCATTTGATCTCACCTCAGATAAAGGCATCTTGTATGGCGTCAATCGCCACAACTCGAGCCTTATTATTTTTGATCGTTTCTCTTTGCCGAACTATAACTCGATTACCTTTGCAACCTCAGGTGCTGGTAAGTCATACGCTACCAAGCTTGAAATCATCCGAACACTGATGTTTGATACGGAAGTTATTGTTATCGACCCTGAACGTGAATATGAATATTTGTCTGAAGCTGTTGGTGGAAGATATTTTAATATTGCGCTTTCATCTGATCACCATATCAATCCATTTGATCTGCCTATCCCAAGCTCTGATGAAACTCCCGCTGATGTACTCCGTGCAAACACTATAAATTTGGTCGGACTTTTCCGGATTATGCTCGGAGGGCTCAGTCCAGAAGAAGATTCTATTATCGATCGCGCAATTACTGAGACGTATGCACTCAAAGATATTACCGCTGATTCAAACTTTACGAACATTGAACCCCCACTTCTTACTGACTTTGAAATGGTACTCGCTGGTATGGAAGGGAGTGGTTCACTTATTCAGCGCTTGGCCAAGTTTACCCACGGCTCATGGGCTTCATTCTTAAACCAACCATCAAACGTCGATATTAATCGTAAATTTGTCGTGTTCTCGGTACGAGATATGGAAGATGAGCTTAAACCTGTCGCTATGTATATCGTCACGCACTATATATGGAATGCAATTCGTAAGAATATAAAAAAGAGGCTCTTGGTTGTCGACGAGGCCTGGTGGATGATGAAGTCAGAAGATACTGCTTCATTCCTTTACTCGATTGCTAAACGTGGCCGTAAATACTACCTAGGACTTGCAACCATTACTCAAGATGTGGGTGACTTTATGAAAAGTCCGTACGGTGTGCCGATTGTTACCAACTCTTCTATCCAGCTCCTCCTCAAACAGTCACCGTCGACTATTGATGTTCTTCAGAAAACGTTTAATTTAACTGATGAAGAAAAATATTTGCTCCTTGAAGCGAATGTCGGAGAGGGTATCTTCTTTGCTGGCCTTAAACACGTAGCGGTTAAAACTATTGCTTCATACACCGAGGACCAGATTATCACCTCAGATCCTTCACAAATACTTGCCATAAAGAAAGCAAAGGATGATTTGACTGCTTCAAATACCTAGTGCATTCATGAAAAAGTATACCACTAAGGTTGTGGAGCACTCTCACTTATCATATAATAGAGAGGTGAATTCACTTCGGAAAAATATTACCCTAATTCTTTTGTGTGCAAGTATTATATGCACACCTCTTTACTTACGAGCAGAAAATGGTATCGATATCCAGCTCCAAAGTGGTGATATAAGCATAGAAACTATACCGGAAAATCCACAACCCTACGAAGATGTAACCATCAAGCTCTCCAGCTATTCTACGGATCTATCAAAAGCATTCATCAACTGGAGAAATGGTTCAAATGAAATTCTATCGGGTTATGGGAAGACAAGTTATTCTTTTAGAGCATTTGGTCCTAACACCACCACAACCTTTGATATAGACATTACGACTGGGGATACAGGAGATAAGGTTAGTAAGCGTGTCATTATCTCGCCAGCCGAAGTAGAGCTTATGTGGGAATCAGTTGATGGCTACACTCCGCCATTTTATCGAGGTAAATCATTTGTGTCTCCTGAAGGTTTTATTCGTGTTGTAGCAATACCGAACACAAGTACCATTAAATCTGGAAAGGGGAAAGTATCGTATGCATGGAAATTAAATAATGATACCGTAGCAAATGCATCTGGCTATAATAAAGATTCGTATGTATTCAAGAATGATCAACTAGATACCACTGAAAAAGTAACGGTTATTGCAAGCTCAGTAGACAATGCCTACACTGCAACCAAATCAATAGAAGTTCCTATTGTTGATCCTCGTATTATTTTCTATAAAAAATCACCAACTGAGGGAATACTCTACAATCAAGCCCTTGCGAATGACTCATTCATAAGCGAAGACGAAGTCACTATCGTTGCCGAGCCCTACTTCCTTGCTACTAAAGGCAATGAACCTAGCTTCACTTATTCATGGACGGTGAATGGAAACGCAATAGAAACACCATCTAGAAAAACTGAGCTAACTGTTCGTCCTTCATCCCGTGGAGGATATGCAACCATCGGTGTCGTATTTGAAAATTTCAGTTCATTTTTCCAGAAAGTGAGTGGTAAGTTGAAACTAAATCTCTAGCATGAAAACTCTCTCAAACGTTAAGACAAAAAACATTGGAAAAATACTATTCATTGCTTTTTTTCTGTTTTCTCTTTTTGCTCAA
>JAYVQT010000029.1:0-5937 GCA_043776915.1 Minisyncoccota bacterium
CTCCGACAGATGGACCAATAGAAGTAAAACTTTTTTCTGTAGCAGTAGGGCCGAGGGCCTTCAAGATCATCTGGCGTTCATTCTCAGTGACTGCCCGAGTTTTAATACTGTAACCAGTGGTACCAGTCGGCTGAATAATAAACTCACCGAGAGCAAGTGGCTTAAGCTCCGCTTCGATGACACTTTGTTCGGGACGAGTGGTCTTGTATTCGATTTCAGAAAGTGAGCCTCCTTTGAAATCAATACCAAGCTTGAGTCCAAAAATAGCAATTGAGCCGAGCGACAGTGCCACCAGAATAATTGAGATAATAACGAATGTTTTTTTGTATTTTATAACGAACATATTATTTTTGGGAACGAGCAGAACTAAATCCTGACCCGAATAAAAAGTTAGTAAGCTTGCTTGTCTTGGTGATGTTAAGAGTGGCAAGGAAAAGTCGAGTAATAGAAATTGCTGATATCATCGAAACCAATACTCCAATCAAGAACGTCAAAGCAAATCCTTTGATCAGGGGAGTACCAAACCAGAAAAGAATGACAGCAGTAATCATACTTGAGGAATTTGAATCACGAATTGAAAGCCATGCCCGAGAGAAGCCATGCTTAATAGACTCAGCGATCGAGTGACCAGCACGAAGCTCTTCCTTAATACGTTCAAAGATAAGCACATTGGCATCAACAGCAATACCAATCGAAATAATAAACCCAGCAATACCAGCTGCCGTAAGGGTAACCGGAATAAGTTTAAAGAGTGCGAGCATAATCGCCACATACATGGTAAGCGCAAGAACAGCAATAGCTCCTGGTAATCGGTACCAGATAATAAGAAAGAGTGCGATAGCAAGGAATCCAATGAGACTAGCTTTCACTCCAGCCTGTGTGGCCTGAGCCCCAAGTGATGGACCAATAGTTTGTGTAGAAATCAAACTAATTGGTACTGGTAACGCTCCAGAGTTTAGACGGCCAACAAGAATTTTGGCTTCAGCTGGCTTGAAATTACCAGAAATCTGAGCCTTCCCTCCGGTAATAACTGCATTGACTATAGGAGCAGAAATAACTTGGCCATCAAGGAAAATAGCAACGGGTTTACCTACATTCTCGCGAGTAATTTTCTCAAATAAGATAGAGCCTTCAGTATTGAATTGAAGGGAGACTACTGGCTCACCCGTTGTTTGATTAAATTCAAGAATAGCTTTATCGAGATAGCGTCCTGTTAAATTAGTTGGCAGGTATGGATCAGGAGCAGTAATATTAGCGACACCGTCTTTACCTACGGTTATATTTTGTGTTTTGGGTGGATTAGGATTTACTGTCTTAAATTCAAGAAGTGGAGTCTGGCCAATCATCGCCACTGCTTTCGAAACATCGGTAACCCCAGGAAGATCAACTATTAAACGCTCTTCACCCGCATTTGAGAACCCGCCATCTTGTACAGCTACGACTGGCTCAGAGACACCGAAGACATTAACCCGGCGTTCAATCACATCACGAAGTGCGCTCATGGAATCTTTTACTTCAGTTGAAGCAACTTTTGAAACATCAGCATGGTATACAAGATGTGTCCCACCAGAAAGATCAAGTCCAAGCTTAAACGGAAACTTTGTAAGACCTGTAGGTGCACGAGCAGGATCATGCTTCTGGTGAAGCATTTCTGACTTATAAACGAAAAAACCGATCCCAACACCGAGCGCAAGTATAAGTAAGGCAGTAATTCTTGTTTTCCACATAATGGGGTTATTCTATAGGCTTTTGGTGAAAAAAGCAACTAGGAAGCCAATAGCAAATCCGCCTATAATATCAATAGGAAAATGGACTCCGGCCATAACTCGAGCTAAACCAATAAGCAATGCAATACCTATACAAAGTAAGCCTAAATACTTATTGCGAAAATAGACAGCAAAAGCGAGGGCTGCGATAGTCGTCGAGTGTCCAGAAGGAAACGCGTAATCAGTCTCAGTAAAAAGTGATTGTATATTCTGAAGTGCCACAAACGGCCGATCTGTATGGATAATGTTTTTTAATATATGCGCTATAAAATAGGCGAGAGCTGCAGAAAAAAATATCCAGAAGACCTCCTTTCCCCTTCCCCATAATGATTTAATAGTCATATCTCCACTAAAAATTTTATACTGAATAGATAGAAAAATTCCAACAAAAACTATTGTTATATAAATAAGTGGTACTGCTAAAAACCATATCAGGCTATCAAGCCATGGATACTGAAATGCAAAACTATGTAAGAAATAAAAAAGTGAGAGATTTATATTCATTGTATCTTAGTGCTTCTGGGCTACCTTGAGCACATTTGATAATAACATGGCAACAGTCACTGGACCAACACCACCTGGTGTCGGTGACACATACGATGCAACATTTTTGACTGATTCTAGATCAACATCGCCGACAATCCCCCCCATTGACTCTGAGGTACCAGCATCGATAATAATTGCAGCCTCTTTGATCATATCGCCTGTGATGAATTTTCCTTGACCTGTCGCGGAAATAATAATATCAGCGTACTTAATACGTTCTTCTTTATGTTCAGTTTCACTTTGAATGGTCGCCGCTTTCAACCCGCGCATACCAAGTAAGTGTGTGACTGGCTTACCAACCAGCATTCCTTGACCAATGACTATAATATTTTTCTTTGTTAAATCAAGCTGAAGAGAATCAAGAACAGCCATACAGGCAAGAGCAGCTGGAAAACTACTACCACTTTTACCTTCGTAGAATAAAGTACTCGCCTCTTTACCAAGACAGTCAACGTCAATTCTTTGATCGATCGCATTCAAGACTATCTGAACGTCAAGATGAGCTGGTAGTGGAAGCTGTACAATAAGCCCACAGATGTTCGGAACTTTATTCAAATGAGCGATTTCTTTTACAAGATCTTTGGTCGATATAGTACTAGCAAAGTGAGCTCGAGAAAAACTAATGCCGACAGATTCGGCTATTTTAGCTTTCATATTTACATACTGGAGTGAAACAGGGTCATCACCAACCAAGACATCACAAAAGACTGGCGTAAATGATAATTGCGCCACACCAACTTTTACAGATTCCAAAATCTGACTTCTTATTTTTTTACCATCAATTATTTTTGTCATATATTCTTTAGGTCAGACCTAAGGGCAGTTTACTATTACATACCAAGGAATTCATTCCGCATATCGTCTCGATGGGCGACACGTCGATACCTATTCATACCCATCAGTATTCCGAGCCCGATGAACTCTGTGAGTAAGTGTGATCCACCATAGCTCATAAACGGAAGTGTAATCCCCGTCACTGGCATGATGCCAATATTCATACCGATATTAATAATAAAATGGCTCATAAAGTATATAGCGAGTCCAACACCATAGAGTATCTCAAAGTTAGTCGTACCTAAAAGGGCAATGTGGAGAATGCGCCATACTATTAAACCAAGTAGTAAGAATAAAAAGATTACTCCAATAAAACCCCATTCTTCAGAAAAGGCCGCAAAAATAAAATCGGTCTGAAACTCTGGTAAGAATTTCAAGCGTGACTGCGAACCGAAACCAACACCTTTACCAAAGATCTGACCTGAACCAACAGCAATCGTCGACTGATAGACATTATACCCTGAGCCATGAATATTTGAGAGTGGTTGGACAAAGTTTATAATACGCGCCTTTTGATACGTCTTGAAAAAGAAACCCCAGAATAAAACAAAGATAACAGCACCCACTCCAAATACAAGGAGGAGATGCCTGCGAGAAATTCCAGAGACCAACGTCATCCCAAACCAAATAAAGAAAATAATCATAGCTCCTCCAAAATCTGGCTGAAGTAATATAAGGAGGAATGGAATAAGTGCATAAATACCAGAAATAAAGATATGTTTAAAATTATCAATCTCGACATGTCGACGAGAAAAATATTTGGCAAGCATTAGTATGACGACAAGCTTCATAAGATCTGAAGGCTGAAAAGAAAAGAGTCCGAAGGAGAACCAACTTTTTGCACCATTTGAAATATGACCACCAATAAAAAGAAGCATAAGAAGGAACGAGAAAAAAGCAAAGAACCCAACGAGAATATCAGTGCGCTTTAAGAACCTGAAATCCATATATGAGAGAGAGAAAAATGCTACAAAAGAAATTCCGATCCAAACAAGCTGGTGAGAGAAGTATGGCGTAGCTTCAGTGAAAGACTTCATAGTCACGAGCCCAGCTCCAAGTACGGGCAATAGGAAAAAGAAAAGAAGCCAGTCAATCCGTGGAATATGCAACTTCATATACTAGAAAGGAACGGTAAAGGGGTTAATCTGGACAAGCACATCTTCGGTGACTGGATCGTCAGAAAGACGGTTAGGCCACGTGAAGAGAAGAAGTGATGTATCGTTACTGAGCAATCCTTCTTTGTGAGTTTTCGAAGCATTAATAACCGTACCTTCTTTGTCATAGAGGATAGCCATAACATCAAACTCTGGTAAGTCATAGATTGATTCGTTGGTTAAATCCGCCGAAAGTACGGGACTATTCTTATCATCTCCTAAAATTTTATTAATTACTTTTATCGGCAACCTTTGAAGTGTTGGTGATTTCTTAACCCAGATAAATGGTGAGGTGAAGCTAAATTGTACACTCTTGACTATATGTGCTCCTGCATCAAAGCGCGGCTCAAAAATAATAAACTCTTGATTCGGAGGAATATACGTTGTGCCTTCTCTCCGTCCTATCAAGATATTATTGATATCGTATATCTTAAATTCGTATGATATAGAAGTAATGCCAGCAGCCGGGTTACGATTCTGAATGGAGGCGACAAGGTTATAAACACTGCCGGTGACTGAAAAAGCTCTATACCATAAAATAGAGGGCTCAGAGGCATCAGCTTTACAGACTCTTTGACACACTCCCCCGCAGTCGACGCCTGTCTCTTTGCCATTTTTCTTGCCATCACTACAAGTTGCGGGCTTAGTGATCATGGGGTAAATAATAACAAAAGCAATCATCACGAAAAAACCAAAAAGTCCTAGTATGTATTGCGCTTGTCTCCGTGCTGCCCATGTCATATATACTCTACTATAGCAAAATTCCGCTCCATTGTGGAGGTATACTTAGTGTAACATGACATATGGTATACTATATAAGTTTTTATTAGTAAACTATTTAATATCATGGATATAGAAAAAGGTAATAAGTATGCAAAGACGGCTCTAAGAATCTCGTATCTAGCATTGATTTTATTTATAATTACTCTTATGGCGGGAAAGTTAATGGGGATCATCGGCCTTTTAGCTTGTCTAATATCTTATGAGTATGCTCATAAAGCGAAAAAGAATGGTACGACAGAACTTAAGAAAATGAAAACAGCAAAATTAATATCAGGTATTGTGGCAGGAATATCAGTATTGTTTATAATTTTATATTTATTAATGAAATAAAATATATAGCAAATATAAAAACCACTCCAGTTTTAATCGGAGTGGTTTTTATATTAGTTAAAGTCTTTGTTCTGGCGACAACCTACTTTCCCCTAAAAGAGTATCATCGGCGTAGATGGGCTTAACTTCCGAGTTCGGAATGTGATCGGGTGTGACCCCAGTACCAAATCACCAGAACAAAAAATTCAACTATCTTTGAAATAACAAACTTGGAATTTTGAGAGTCTGGTTAACACCGGGGACCGAAAAAATTCTTAGTTTGGTATTTCAAAGTAACAGATATATATCATACCTGAAAACTGAATGCTGTAAAGAACGCAACAATAATGATTTCCACATTTCCTAATAGGAATCGAACGATTAGTACACCTTGGCTAAACACATTACTGTGCGTACACCTAGTGCCTATCGACCTGATCATCTCTCAGGTTTCTCAAACGATTCCTCATCTTGAAGCTGGCTTCCCTCTTAGATGCTTTCAGAGGTTATCCATTCCCGACATAGCTACTCGGCAATCCAGCGGG
>JAYVQT010000030.1:0-22419 GCA_043776915.1 Minisyncoccota bacterium
GGATTCTGGTGTACCGGCGCGACTAATCGTCTCGACGGTGATATCTGAGCAGTTTCGATTCTTTACCTCTAATCGTGAATCATTTAAGCGGTATTTTGAGCCACTTAAGATTTTAGGAAATGGTACACAATTCTCGTATGGAGTGGCTGGAGTAAAGTTTGAAACTGCTGATCAAATAGAATCATATTTAAAAAATCCCAACAGTAAGTTTTACTTAGGTAAAGACTATGAGCATATGTTCGATTATAAGACAGATGATCCCTACGCCGAGAGACTTAATCGTCTGACTGATACGAAGAATCACTATTATTCATATTTCTACACAGGTATCTTCTTGAAGCAAATCATGCATCAATGGGAAGTAGCTGGATACCCGGTAAATGATCGACCAGAAGTACTCGCTACACTTTTTAATATTGGATTTAATAAATCTGTACCAAAGCCACATCCAGAAGTTGGTGGATCAACGATCACAATTAATGATCGTGACTATACATTTGGTGGACTTTCGTACCAGTTCTATTACTCAGGTGAGCTTGCAGATATTTTCCCACTCGGAGTAGAATAGGCCTATGGATAGTTTTTTTAATTTATTTCCTGAGGATCTTTATCATAGTTATATTGTCGAAGGTAATCCGGAGACGACGCCCTTTCACTTGCGTACGTATCTTGAAGAGCGTGGTGATATAGAGAAACAGAGTCCTGATATATTCATACAGCTTTATGATTCTTTCACCATAGAAGATAGTAGTCGGATAAAAGAATGGCATTCCGAACGTGGGGTAAGTGGATGTAAGCGAGTGGGTATTATCGGAGCTAAGTTTATTAATCATGATGCTGAGCGAACGCTCTTAAAGATGATTGAAGAGCCGGCAGAGAATACACACTTCTTTATTGTTGTACCCAATGCCCTACTACTACTCGACACTATTGTATCACGAGCTCATGTTGTACACGTGCATCAGACGGAGAATAAAATTCTAAAAAATGATTTTAATAATCCTGAAAATTTTATTAAACAAATATCAAAAGATCGAATTGAGCTTGTTGCTCAGATTATCAATGAGTATAAAGATGTCGAAGGAAGTGGAGGACTTCGGTATAGCGCTATAGAACTTGTGAATGGAATTGAGAAAATAATGTATACAACATGGCAGTCTGACAAGAACAATCCTCAACTTCAGTTTGTGCTCGGCGAGCTCAGCAAAGCACGAAACTATCTCTCATTACCAGGAGCCTCAGTGAAAATGATTTTAGAACATATCTCACTTGTGCTATAATACTCATGTAATTAATATACATACATGGCATACAATACACAAAATTTTAAATTAGAATTAAAGAAAGTCGAAGAATGGCTAGGAAAAGAATATTCGCAAGTACACACTGGACGAGCTACACCACTAGTGCTTGATAGTGTCTCAATCGAAAGTTATGGTGCACGGACACCACTTAAAAACTCCGCTTCAATTACAATTGAAGATCCGAAGACGCTTCGTATTGCACCGTGGGACAAGAATCAGATTAAAGATATTGAGTCAGCAATTACAGCAGCAAACCTCGGTCTTTCAGTTGCGTCTGATAGTGATGGTGTGCGAGTCATATTCCCAATGCTGACAACTGAGAATAGAAGTAAGCTTGCCAAAATCTTAAAAGAAAAGCTTGAAGATGCTCGGATTAGTGTGCGCAAAGAACGCGGAGACGAGATGGATAAGACTAAAGATTTAAACGAAGATGATCAGAAGCGTGCCAAAGAAGATATTCAAAAGTGCGTCGATGAAGCTAATAAAATCCTGGAAGGAATCTTTGCAAAGAAAGAGATGGAAGTGATGAACTAATACTATTAGAAATTTTAACATAACTCGCTCATTTTATGAATATACTAATTTTTTTGATAATTTTACTGGTGCTTGTTGTTTCTCATGAATGGGGGCATTTTATTATAGCCAAAAAGTCAGGCATACGTGTTGATGAATTTTCATTTGGTTTTCCGCCACGGCTTTTTAGTGTGAAGAAAGGTGAGACACGATACAGCTTTAATGCATTACCACTTGGCGGCTATGTAAAAATTTTTGGTGAAAACCCAGACGAAGAATCCTTGAATGGTCCCGATAGTACACGAAGCTTTGTGAATAAGCCATGGTATATCCAAGCAGCAGTATTACTTGCAGGTGTGACTATGAACTTTTTGGTTGCCTGGCTCTTGCTTTCGATTGGATTCATGTCAGGATTACCGACATCACAAGGAGCAACGCCAAAAGGAATAATTCTCCATAACCAAGCTCTTACTGTTACGAGTGTTATGGCCAAGTCTCCGGCTGAGCAAGCTGGACTCAAAACAGGCGATAAAATAGTTTCTTTAAAAACAAATAATGACGCGACAGAAACTCCATCTGCTGATAGTGTGCGATACTTTGTCCGCAAGCATGGAACTGAAGCGATAACTGTGTCCTACTTACGTGGACCAGAAAATAAAGAAGCATTAGTAACTCCAGCTCCGACACTCGTTGAAAATGCTCCTGGTATTGGTATATCAATGGATATTATTGGCACACTAAAGTTACCCGTACATAAAGCACTCTGGGAAGGGTTGAAACTATCATGGGATCTTGTCGTCGCTACGGTTCAAGGTTTTTATACATTGATTCACGATTCTATCTTAGGTCATGCAAACCTTGCTGGTCTAACAGGCCCTGTTGGTATTGTGGGAGTTGTGGGTGAGGCTGCAAAATTTGGATTTATTTATTTACTTTCATTTACAGCTCTTATTTCTATTAACTTGGCAGTCATTAACTTGATTCCATTTCCCGCACTTGATGGTGGGCGACTTTTTTTCCTTTTGATTGAAAAGATAAAAGGCTCACGTATTACACCAAAAGTTGCTAATACTGTAAACTTTATTGGCTTCGGACTACTGATGATCCTCATGGTCATAATAACTTATCACGATATTGTAAAATTATTGTAATTACATTTTACATTTATATAAATCTATGATATATTAAAATTCTATTTCGCCACGAGGGCGATTTATTTTTAACTCACTTTAATCCTACATTATTATGAAACCAACAGAAATTAGAAATATAGCTATTATCGCTCACGTTGACCACGGCAAAACAACTCTGACCGACGAGCTGATGAAGCAGTGCGGTATGAATAAAGATGGCGCTACTATGGACTCAAACGCTCTCGAGCAAGAGCGTGGTATTACGATTTACTCAAAGAATACGTCTGTTAACTACAAAGGTACTAAGATTAATATTGTGGACACTCCAGGTCACTCTGACTTCGGTTCTGAAGTTGAGCGTGTACTTAGAGCTATTGATTCTGTACTTCTCTTAGTTGATGCCCAAGAAGGCCCAATGCCGCAGACTCGCTTTGTTCTAAAAAAATCTCTTGAGCTTGGACTGAAGCCAATCGTCGTTATCAATAAAATAGACAAGCCAGCTGCTAACCCAAACCGCGTTCACGAAGAAGTACTTGAGCTCTTCCTAGAACTTGGTGCGACAGATGCACAGATTGATTTCAAAACTATTTATGCTATCGGCCGTCAAGGTATTGCTAAGCTTCACCTTGAAGATGAATCGAAAGACTTAACTCCGCTCCTTGACCTCATACTAGAAGAAGTTGTCGAAGCTTCCACGAATAAGGACGAACCATTCCAAGCCCAAGTGTTTAACTTGGGCTATGACAACTTCCTCGGTCGTCTTGCTATTGCCCGCGCCTATGCTGGCTCAATAAAATCTGGCGCAACTATTATTGTGAAAGATGACACAGGTAACTCTCGTACAACTCGCATTACTAAGATGTTTACATTTGAAGGTATTGCTCGTAAAGAAGTCGATGTGTTTAATACTGGTGACATTGCTATTATTGCTGGTATTCCTGATGTTTTTATCGGCGAGACTATATGTGACGAAGCTCTCACCGAAGCGCTTCCATCAATTGCTATTGATGAGCCAACTATCTCACTTAACTTCCTTGTCAACGATTCTCCCTTTGCTGGACGTGAAGGGAAGTTCGTGACGTCTCGCCAAATCCGTGCTCGTCTTGAAAAAGAACTTGAGATTAACGTTGGTCTTCGCATAAATTTTGATACTCCCGATGAAGAAGAAATACAAGAAGGCTACTTAGTCTATGGACGTGGAGAACTACACATCGCAGTCTTACTTGAGAATATGCGCCGTGAAGGATACGAACTACAAGTGTCTCAACCTCATGTTATTATAAAAGAAGAAAATGGTAAAAAATTGGAACCATATGAAGAAGCGACTATCGACGTCCGTAATGAATTTGCTGGTGCTGTTATTGAGAAGCTAACAGCTCGTCGTGGTATGATTACAAGTATGCAAGAGAAAGAAGGTATTACGCGTATGCTAATTGAAATACCAACTCGTGGACTATTGGGGTATCGTGGACAGTTCGTTGTTGATACAAAAGGTGAGGGGATACTGGCATCACAATTTATTGGCTTTAAAGAATATGCTGGTGAGATAAAGAAGCGTGATGTTGGCTCTATGACGTCAATGGTTGCTGGTAAAGTAGTCGCATTTTCACTTTGGACACTGCAAGAGCGAGGAATACTCTATGTAGAGCATGGTGACGAAGTTTACGAAGGAATGGTTGTCGGGAACGTCACCAAAGGTGATGAAATGTCAGTGAACCCAACAAAAGGTAAGCAACTTTCAAATATGCGCTCAAGTGGAACCGATGAAGCAGTTAATGTGAAGCCCTCGTATAAACTTTCAATCGAACGCGCGCTTGAAATAATGGCTGATGATGAATACCTTGAAATTACACCTAAAAATGTCCGTTTACGTAAGAAATTCCTAACGGAACAAGCACGATCAAAATCTAAGTCTTCAACTAAAAACTAACTTTACCCTTATATATCAACGTTATCCTTAAAAATTGACTTTATTTCATACTAATGATATTATAAAAAAAGTACATAAATATTATTACACTAAATTTTTACACTTATGGCAAATACTATTACATTCAAACCAAAACAAGTCACCAAGCGCATACTCTCTGATCTACCTGAACGAGCATTTGAAGTGGTGTCAAATCGTTTTGGTTTAACCGATGATGCTGAGCGTAAAACTCTTGAAGCTATTGGTAAGAAATATGGTATCACTCGTGAGCGTGTACGTCAGATAGAGAACGCAGCACTAACCTTGATACGTAAATCTGCTTCCTTTAAAAATGAGAAAGTGGTCTTTGAAGAACTCAAAAAGCTTATACATACACTTGGCGCAATAGTATCAGAGCACGAATTACTGAATCATATTTCCAAAGATAAACTTACTCAAAATCATATACACCTCTACCTTACTCTTGGTGAAGATTTTAAGAAGCATAAAGAAGATGATGACTTCAAAACTCGCTGGAGTGTGGATAGTGATGTAGCAGATGAAGTGCATAAGTCTCTCAAAAATTTATATACCAATCTTGCAGATGACGATCTTGTTCCAGAGAGCGAACTCATCGCTCGATTCTTAGAAGAAGTAAAAAGCCTTTCTGAGCAATACAAGAATGAAGAGATCGCTAAGCGCTGGCTTGTTATGTCAAAGAATATCAGTCGTAATCCACTCGGTGAGTGGGGTAAGTCTACATCTTCAAGTATTAAAACTCGTGGTATTAAAGATTATGCATTTTTAATGATGCGTAAACATGGCTCACCAATGCATTTCCGTGAAGTAGCCAAAGCTGTAGCAAGTACCTTCGACAAGAAGTGTCACACTGCGACGTGTCATAATGAACTTATTAAAGATGGACGCTTCGTGCTGGTTGGGCGCGGAATTTATGCACTTTCAGAATGGGGATATAAGTCTGGTGTTGTTCGAGATGTTATCGGGGAGTTATTGAAAAAGAATGGCCCTATGTCTAAAGAAGATATTATTGAACAAGTTATGAAAGAAAGATATTTGAAGAAGAATACCATTCTTGTTAACTTACAGAATTCCAAATATTTTAAGAAAAATAAAGCAGGACTTTACTCAGCTGTCTAAAAAATCCTCTCCATATATATGGAGAGGATTTTTTTATATGATATACTAGAGATATGTATCAACGTGGCATTATACATATTGTATTTATACTTTTAGGCTTAGTGATGGCAGCTGTATTGATTGGTGTATTTTCTTATCCTTCACATTTTAAAAATCAAAATACCACTACTGTACAGGAAATTAATTATACATATGAACATGAATAACGCATGATTGGAGATTTTTTTGCAACACATAGTTTTAATATATTACAAGTACTTCTTGTGGCTATTGGCTACCTTATGCCTATTCCACTTTCTATTGCTGCATTACGTCTCTGGCATCACTATCGTCAAGAAAGGTTTATCATTGGTATCAAATGGGTTTTACTTGAAGTCCAAGTTCCACGCGATGTTATCAAAAGCCCCGCAGCAATGGAGCTTATATTTTCAAATGCTTTTTATCACAAGAGTAATAAAGGATTCTGGGAGCAGTATATCCAAGGGGCACCATGGTTTTGGTTCTCTCTCGAGATTGTCTCGATTGACGGCAAGGTTCACTTCTTTATCAGAACTCCGACGCGCATGCGTGAACTTGTCGAAACACAGATTTATGCGCAGTATCCACAAGCAAAAGTTGTCGAAGTTGATGACTACACACTTCACGTTCCGCAGTACACTAAGCACGGTGATTGGAATATGTGGGGTTGTGAATTCAATAAACTAAAGGAAGATTTCTTGCCTATTAAAACGTATCGAGATATGGACGAAATGGAAAGTGGAACAAAGGAAGAATTTAAAATTGATCCCATTACTCCAGTTATTGAATACCTGGGTTCATTACCAAAAGGCCAGCAGCTTTGGATCCAGATTATTATTCGGCAAAATATTAAAACATATCATAGTCATCACACCGGTAAGCATGTTGATTTTTATGCAGCAGCTCAGGAATTTATAATTGAAATCCTAAGACCATATAGTCGTACTCAAAAATATGAAAATAATCCTTCAGAATTTGGTCTTGATGTGCGTACGCCAGAGTTTTTAAAAAATATGGTCAAGGTTATTACTGACAATCAAACTAAAATTCACTTTGATTGTGGTATACGAGTTGTGACACTCTCAGACAAGCGTATTACTACTGATGATCAGTTTAATAATCTTCGTCGAGCTACTCGTCTCCTCTTTCGCCAATACGCCCAACCGAATATTAATGAATTTAATCGTATTAACTCGACGCAGTTTGATGCACCATGGTCAGATCCGACTGGGCTTGCTTTGACAAAATATAAGAAACGTACACTCGACTTCTATCGAATGAGGACTATGTTCCATCCACCTATCCAATATTCTACCGAATACCCTGCCCTCATTAAAGCTTTTTTTCCTTCTGGTTCACCAAAAATTTTCGTCATGTCGTCTGAGGAACTCGCAACAATTTTCCACTTCCCAGGTATGGTTTCTGAAACACCAAGCTTCAAACGTATTGAATCGAAGATTGCCAAGCCCCCAGCTAACTTACCGATATAGTATATGGAAGATATTCATCTAGAAAGTAATTCTCCGTCTAAGAGTATAAAGCGTTTTCGAGGAAGTCGTATACTTACTATTTTCTTCACTTTCTCTTTCCTTGGTATATTTTCCTATTATATATTCTCAGCTCCACTTTCGAGTATGAGTGTGGCAAACAGACAGGGAACAATAATTCATATTACACCAAACGAATCTCTCAAAACTATCTCAGAAGAATTAGAAATTAAAAAAGTTGTGCGTCAGGCAGTTGTGGTAAAAAGTTTGGTCACTCTTTTTAAATTTGGCCAGCCAATTGCTACAGGAGACTATCTTTTTAAAGATAGAATATCAGCTTTTCATATAGCGTTGATGCTTGCACGAAGTGAGCATGGTATTAATCCTATCCGAGTTACTCTTAAAGAAGGACTGACGAATGACGAGATAGCTACTGTATTAGGAAGTAAACTCTTGAGCTTCCGACGAGATTTGTTCTTAGCTGATCCACGAAGTAAGCAAGGCTATCTTTTCCCTGATACCTATTTCTTTTTCCCACTCACGACATCAAAAGAAATTATTGATGAGATGTCAGCCAATTTTATCAAACGAACTATAGTTATTTCTTCGGACATGTTGGCATCGAATCGTACATTTGCTGATATTATTACAATGGCTTCTCTTATTCAAAAAGAAGCTTTAGGTGAGTCAGACTCAGCTCTTATTGCAGGTGTACTATGGAAACGCATTAAGAAAAGTATGCCGCTCCAAGTTGATGCGAGTCCCGTGACCTATAAAAAAGTTGGGTTACCAGATCAGCCGATTTCAAACCCTGGTCTCATTGCGATTAAAGCGGCGGCTAAGCCTGTCGACTCACCCTATCTCTACTATATTCATGATAAGCATGGTATAGTGCACTTTGCTGTAACATTTACTGAGCACAAAGCTAATATTAATCGATACTTGAGGTAAAGAATTATGATCGAAAAAGTAACAAAACAAAAAGAGTATGAATTACTTGATTCTGGTATAGGTCAGAAGCTTGAACGTTATGGCCTCTATACGCTCGTGCGTCCTGATCCAGAAGCACTCTGGCAAAAGAAACTCTCGAATGAGGTCTGGGAAAATTCTGATCTCACTTTTATTCGCACAGGAGGTGCTCATACTAAGTGGCTCATGAAAGATGGTATTCCAAAACATTGGAATATTTCATTTGGTAGTTTTATTTTTTCTATAAAACCCTCATCTTTTAAACACACTGGCCTTTTTCCTGAGCAATTACCAAACTGGCAGTGGATAGAAAGCCTGATTAAGAAAAGTAAAAAAAAATATAAACAGTCCATATCCGTTTTAAATTTATTTGCCTATACTGGTGGGGCAACCTTGGCCTGTGCCAAAGCCGGAGCTTCTGTTTGTCATGTTGATGGATCGAAAACTGCTGTAGCTTGGGCACGAGAAAATGCCGAGCTCTCAGGATTTTCCGATGCACCAATTCGCTGGATTATTGAAGACTGTGTTATGTTCTTAAAAAGAGAAATTAAAAGAGGGAAGCATTATGATGCTATCATTATGGACCCACCATCTTTTGGTCATGGACCTAAAGATGAGCTTTGGAAGATTGAAGAGCACTTCTTGGAGTTAATCAATCTCTGTAAAGTAATACTTTCTGATCAACCACTTTTTGTTTTGATTAATGGCTACACTGCTGGTTACTCACCCATTGCGTATGAAAATATTTTGAAAGATATGATGAATAATCATAAAGGAGAATTTGGAATCGGAGAACTAACAATCGAAGAAAGCACTAGTACGCGCCTGCTTCCGTGTGGTATATTTGCCAGGTGGCAAAGCACATAAAAAATCTATCTCGTCTAACACCAGCCAAGGCGGGTAAAACTGTTTTTGTGGGTGTCTCTGGTGGAGTTGATTCATCTGTATCGGCGGCACTTTTGAAAGAACAAGGCTACAACGTAATTGGTGTCTTTATTCGTACTTGGCAACCAGACTTTATTACATGTACCTGGCGCGATGAAAGGCGTGATGCTATGCGTGTCTGCGCTCATCTTGGTATCCCATTCCTTGAATGTGATGCCGAAGAAGCATATAAAAAAGGTGTAGCTGACTATATGATCGAAGAATATAAAAAAGGGAATACACCCAATCCTGATGTGATGTGTAATCGTGAAGTGAAGTTTGGTGTTTTCTGGAATTTTGCCAAAGCGCATGGTGTGGACTATATCGCAACGGGGCATTACGTCATAAATAATTACCAATTAAAAAAATCACCTGATGTATCTAAAGACCAGTCTTATTTTTTGTATACATTAAATCAAGATGATCTTGCTCATACTTTATTTCCGATTGGTCATTTACAGAAAAAAGATGTGAGAAAATTAGCAGAAAAATTTAATCTACCAACAGCGACCAAGAAAGACAGTCAAGGTGTCTGCTTTCTTGGTCCGCTTGATATGAAAGATTTTTTGATGCACTATATTAAATCTAAAAAAGGAAATGTTCTAAATAAAAAAGGGGAAATTATTGGATATCATGATGGTGCTGTATTTTTTACCCTTGGTGAGCGTCATGGGTTTACGATTACCAGACATACAAAAGAGAGCACTCCACTCTATATAGTTTCTAAAAATGTAGAGAAAAATACCATTACTGTTGCATCTAAGCCAGAAATTTTTTCTTCTTTGGGTTCTTGGGGTAAATCATCAGAGAACTTAGAAAAGAAAATTTCTGGCTTTGTATCGTTAATTGAAATAAAGAATACAAATTGGATTTCCGGCATTCCAGAGAAACAGAGAATATATACCGCCCAGATTCGGTATCATGGTGCACAATTAGTATGCACACTAGAAGTCAAAGAAAAAGGCGCTACTGTTATTTTTAAAAATCCAACACTTGTTTCTCCTGGACAGTCGATCGTAGTCTACGATAATAATATCTGTCTCGGAGGTGGCATTGTGGTATAGATATTTGGTATACTATAAACATGAAATATTTTTTTGATCCCGCGACGTTAGATATTACAACTCGTCTATTTGTTGCGCTCGTACTTGGTATGATTATTGGTGTCGAGCGTGCATGGGCGCATAAAACAGCCGGTATGCGGACGTACGCACTGGTTGCAATGGGCTCTGCATTATTCGTTCTTATTTCGAATGAAATGGTCAGATCCTACATTCAGTTTCCTGGTTTAAATCCGCTTATGATTGTGGCGCAGATAATCGTCGGTGTTGGATTTATTGGTACTGGTCTTATTTTTACAAAAGATTCAAAGCTCATGGGTTTGACTACGGCAACAGGCCTCTGGGTTTCGGCTGGCATCGGTATGGCATCAGGCTTTGGGCTGTATAATATTGCTATCATCGCAACAGTCCTTACCCTGTTTATATTTACGGTGCTCTGGTTCTTGGAGCGACAATTAAAGAGAACGAAAGTTTTTCAAGATACAAGCTTCGAAGATTCTAATTGAATATTTCACTAGAAAAGCTGTTACGAGTGAGGACTTTTCTGTTTAGCTTTTTTGGTATAAGATAGAGATATGAATACCAGTATGCAATCAGATGAAATACGAAAGCGATTCCTTGTATTTTTTGAAAAACGTGGACATAGAATAATTCCTTCTGCGTCGCTTGCCCCCGAGAACGATCCCTCGGTGCTTTTTAACACCGCAGGTATGCAACCGCTTATGCCATATCTTCTAGGTAAAGATCATCCAAGTGGCACACGGTTAGTGAATTATCAGAAGTGCCTCCGTACTGTTGACCTTGATGAAGTTGGTGATAATACTCACTTGACATTTTTTGAAATGCTCGGTAACTGGTCTCTTGGAGATTATTTTAAAAAAGAAGCAATCAAGTGGAGCTACGAATTCTTAACATCACAAGAAGAAGGATTGGGGCTTGATATAGCTCGGCTCTATATAACTGTTTTTGGAGGAAGTGATGCTGTGGCAAGAGATATGGAATCTGTTGAAATCTGGAAATCTTTGGGAATACCAGAGCATCGGATCTATTTCAAAAGTTCTAAATCTAATTGGTGGAGCGCCGGACTGAATTCCCCAGCTGGGCCTTCAACGGAAATGTTCTATGATCTGACAGGAAAACTTTCAGATATGAATCAAGAAGAATTTGAAAAAGCTGAAGATAGTCAACAGGTCGTTGAAATTTGGAATGATGTTTTTATGATTTACAAGCAAGAGAATGGTGAAGTCGTTGGCGAACTTCCAAAAAAGAATGTAGATACTGGATCAGGTCTAGAAAGAATAACAACTGTAGTCCAAGGTAAGCAAAGTATTTATGAGACTGATATTTTTGCTCCAGTTATAGAATTAATAAAACAAAATAGTAAACAGTATGAAGAAAAGTCAGCACGAATAATTGCGGACCATGTTCGAAGTGCCATATTTTTAATTTCAGATGGAGTAACACCTAGCAATAAAGATCAAGGATACATTCTTCGGCGCTTAATCCGAAGAGCAATAATGCGTGCTCACATACTAGGTCTTCCGAAAGAATATCTTGGTGAAACAGTAGGACCTCTTTTTATTAGAAAATATAAAGAAATATATCCAATCCTCATAGAGATTACTATTGGATCAGTTATTCGCATAGAAGAAATAAAGTTTGAGAAGACTCTCGATCAAGGTCTTAAAGAACTAGAAGCTGGTGTTGATCCTTTTATTCTGGCGACGACGTATGGATTTCCAATCGAACTTACTGAAGAGCTGGCGAAAGAAAAAGGTATTGTTATAGATCGTGCAGATTTTGATAAAAAAATGACAGAGCATCAAAATCTTTCACGTACTGCTTCAGCCGGTATGTTTAAGGGTGGTCTTGCAAATCATCATGAAAAGACTGTTAAGCTTCATACAGCACATCATTTATTACTCGCAGCGCTCCAAGTAGTTGTAAGTCCTGATATTAAACAGCGGGGGAGTAATATTACTAATGAACGATTACGTATTGATTTCCTTTGTGATCATAAGCTTATCGATGAAGAAAAGCACAAAGTAGAAGAATGGGTCAATAATAAAATATCTGAAAGCTTAAATGTTATCCGACGAGAAATATCACTTCTAGAAGCTGAGAAAATTGGTGCACAAATGGAATTCGGTGCCAAGTACCCAGAAACTGTCTGTGTCTATTTTATTGAAGATAAAAATGGTAATCCGATATCAAAAGAATTTTGTGGAGGACCTCATGTTTCAAATACAAATAAACTTGGTCACTTCAAAATCCAAAAAGAAGAAGCTGTCGCGCAAGGCATACGAAGAATTAAAGCTACATTGGAATAGATTGAATAATTTTTAGAGGTTTTTTGGAAAAATTGTAGTATACTAAATATAGTATGGCATTTTGGTCTACATCATCAAAGAAAGAGCGCATGATTACTATTTTCGACATAGGGTCCGGCTCAGTTGGTGGAGCGATTACGCGTGTTCCAAATAATAATACAGGAACAGGAACGCCGACGATTATTAAATCAGCACGGACAGAAATTGATTTCCATGATGAACTCGACTTTAATGTATTTCTTGAAGATATGTTGAAAGCATTGAAAGCAACAGCAACATCTCTTTACGATAGTAAAATGGGAGCATCAGATGAGATAGTTTGCGTACTTGCATCACCGTGGTATCTGGCTGATACACGAGTCGTCAAAATGACTCGTGATCACTCTTTTATTTTTACTACTAAGCTTGCCGATGAAATGCTTGAAAAAGAAATGGTGAACTTACAAGCGGAATATGATATCCAGTATAGTGGTGCACATAGTACACCCGATATGATTGAGCACCATATTATGAGTGTAGCACTGAATGGCTATCATGTCGTTGAGCCGATTGGTATGCAGACTCGCTCAGTAGAGATGAATATGTTCATCTCGCTCTCACCAAAGTTATGCTTAGATAAGATTCGAACAACACTTTCAGGAGTTTTTCATCATATACCTGTTTCATTTACATCATTCGCAGTGTGTTCGTTCCTTGCTGTTCGTGATCGTTATGTTACTCCAGATTCATATCTACTTCTTGATATCGGTGGCGAGATTACCGATGTAGCAATCGTAACAAAAGGAATTCTTCAGTGCTCGCTGTCATTTCCATTTGGTAAGCGGACATTCTTCAAATACATGAGCACTAAACTCGAGATAGAGTCTCGTGATGCTGTCGAACTTTTCAGTCTCTATAGTACGAATACACTTTCAGAAAGCCGTCGGAAAAAAGTTGAGCCACTTTTTAAGTCGATTGAGAATTCATGGGGTGAAGCCTTCCGGAGTTGCATTGGGACGTTACCCCATGTATTAACCTTACCGAGTACAATATTTGTAACTGCTGACCAAGATATTCGAAGTTGGTTTGTTGAAGTTATCAAGAATGAACCCTATATTCAATCTATGGTTGGTGAACGTAAGTGCACTGTTGTGACACTTGAAGGCCCAGAATTCTTGGATATGTGCAGTGTTAAAGATAGCACTTGTGATCCATTTTTGATGGTTGAAGCGATTGGCATAATGAGAAAAAATCAAAAATAATATGGCTAAGAAACTAATGCAAGACATACAATCAAAAGGAGTCAGAATCACACGCATTGCACGTGGGATCTCTGATGGGTCTCTTGTTTCTAAGGAAGTGAAATCCACATTCGAAGAAGTTTTTGAGGAAACTCAAGCAGATAACCTATCTATTGAACTCAAAAAAAAGCAATCAAAAATACCTGAGCCTGCACTTAATTCTTATACGCGGGAATCATCACAGAAGATGTCACGCACGCCTCGCGTTAAGAATGATTCTCATAGCCCTCGTACATCTCTCCGCATCCTTCTTATTCTAACTATTCTTGGTACTGGAATATTTTTGGTTTCAAATACATTTGAGAATATTTATATTAGTATTATAGAAAAACACAGTTCTCTGACTGCAGCCAAGGAACAATTTACTGCTGAGAGTGGTATGAGTACACCAATGCACTTCGAGCTTATGATTGTTTCCGATACACAGTCGAAGGAAATGATACTAACTGAGTCACAAAATGTATCACTCAGAGCACATGGTAAAATAACTCTTTTTAATATCTTCAGCACAAAGCCTCAGAATTTACGTGTGCACACGATGCTTTCGGATGAAAAAGGTAGAATATACCAGACCGATACAGCGGTGACCATCCCAGGATTTACTACTGATAAAGTTACAAACGTGGTCACCCCTGGTCAAATTGTTGTCGGGATTAGTTCTTATTTTGCTGGAGAAGCCTACAATGGTTCACCAAGTGATTTCGTCATCACTAAATTAAAAAACACACCAAAAGATAAAAAGATATATGGTAAGCTTGTATCACCACTTACTGGTGGTGCCCAAGGTGTTGTCTATGTGCCGAGTCCGCAAAATGCTGGTATGCTGACTGCTGATGCGCTTTCTTCATTTAAAAGTAATTTGATAAAGAAAGTTTATGCTCAAGTTCCAAGTGGGTATATCTTGTACCCAAATGCGTTTATTTTTTCTTATACTGTTCCTGATACTATTATGTCGCCGATCCCTAACACTAAGATTGATATCAATGGCACTGTTTCCGCCATTATCTTAAAAGAGAAAGATGTATCAGATGCACTAATTAAAAAATTATTACCGACTACATCAGAGAAAGAGTTACAGGAGATACAAATTCCTGATATAGCGAAGCTCGTATTTACCTTTACTGATCCCCATCAGTCTATCACCAAAGATATGAACGCGGTGAACTTCACACTGACTGGGACTATTAATCCTGTCTGGCGTCAAGATGTCGAAATGCTTAAGAAAAGTTTGGTGAGTATGTCAAAAGTTAATCTGTCTTCACTTTTTGCATCTGATCCAGGCATCATATCAGCATCAATTAAAATTTTCCCACCATGGGCGAAGTATTTACCAAACGATTCTTCGAAGATACATATTAAGATAGAATAATATCTTGACTATACAATAACTAATTGGTACTATATACAGTACATTAATGAATCAACAAGACGACAAAAATACTGTTATGGGCATCGTGACTGAAGCTCTTCCAAACACACTCTTTCGAGTAGATATACGAGACACGAGTAATCCTGAAGCAGAGGAGAAGCTTGTTATCTCCTATTTGGCAGGTAAAATGCGCATGCATCGAATTAAAGTTCTGGTTGGCGACCGTGTCGAAGTTCTCCTTGATCCATATGGTGGCAAAGGACGGATTATCAAAAGAGTTTAAAGGACGAAACCCCTTGCGTTTTTTTGGGTTATAGTGTAGTATGACTTGATATACGCGTTTCGTCGAAAATATAGGGTTGATACCCTCTATTTTTATTACGTGTTAAGAATATATATATATAATGAAGATCAAATCAGCCGTCAAAAAAATCTGTGCAAAATGTAAACTGGTAAAGCGGGATGGTCATCTTCGTGTTATCTGTACTAACCCTAAGCATAAGCAAAAACAATAATTTTATATGAGAATACTCGGAATCACTATCCCAAACAATAAGCATTTAGATATTGGCCTCACCTCACTTTATGGTATTGGTGTATCTCGTGCTCGCGCAATTTTAAAAGAAGTAAATATTGATCCAACAAGTAAGGCAGATGTCCTTACTGTAGATCAAGAAAATGCGATTCGTAAAGTTATCGAAACAATGTCCATCGAAGGAGTTCTTAAGCGTGAAATATCTTCGAACATTAAGCGTCTGAAAGATATTAAGTCATACCGTGGTGTTCGACATATGCGTCGATTACCAGTTAATGGTCAGCGTACAAAGACGAATTCTCGTACTGTCCGTGGTAACGTTCGAAAGACAATGGCCTCAGGTCGCCGAAAGGAAAGTAAGACATAATCATTAATAAATATCCTATGGGAAAAGTAAAAATAATAACTAAAGACGAGCCGAAAGTTGATGTTACAGAAGTCACTGAGACAAGTACACCAAAGCAAGGCGTAAAAGTTCCCAAAAAGAAAGTCGTTTCTGGGACGCTCCACATAGAAGCCACTTTTAATAATACGAAGGTTATTCTTTCTGATAAGGAAGGTAATACCATATTTTGGACTTCAGCTGGATCGCTTGGATTTAAAGGTGCGAAGAAAGGTACGCCATTTGCTGCGTCAAAAGCAGGCCAAGTCTTAGGTGAAAAAGCTAAAGCCCTCGGTATTAAAGAAGTCGATGTTAAAGTTAAGGGTGTGGGAAGTGGTCGTGAGCCGACAATTCGAGCATTTATGGCTTATGATATAGAGATTTCCGGCATTCGCGACGTCACTCCTGTACCACACAATGGTCCAAAGCCAAAGAAGCCTCGTAGAGTTTAATAAAGAATAACTAGTAATAATCATATTATATGAAGATAGCTCAAAAATATAAAATTTGTCGACGATTAGGACCAGGCGTGTATGAAAAATGTCAAACAGCCAAGTTTGTTCAATCTGAAGCTCGCCATGCGAAAAACATGAAAAACAAGCGCCCAAAGCCTCTTTCTGGCTATGCGCTTCAATTCATCGAAAAGCAGAAGGTGCGTTTTATGTATGGCATCAGTGAAGGTCAATTCTCAAACTATGTCAATGAAGCTGTCGAACACAAGGGTACACTAGCAACTGAGCAACTTTTTGATTTACTTGAAACTCGTCTTGATAACGTCACCTACCGTATTGGACTTGCTCATACTCGCCGACTTTCTCGTCAAATGGTTTCTCATGGTCATATCACTGTTAATGGCAAGAAGACTACCGTCGCTTCGACTCGTGTGAAAGTGGGAGATATTGTTGCTGTGCGAGAGGGAAGTAAGAAGAGTCCGCTCTTTGCCGAAATGCCGAAGAAATTAAAAGAATATACCATGCCGAACTGGCTTACATTCGACGCTCTTAAGCTTACTGGTGGTATGCAAGGCCGACCAAAGAATATCGAAGGTTACCTTGACCTGAACACTGTCCTCGAGTTTTATAGTCGTTAGTTATTAGTAGCTGCGTATGGTTAACTTTTATAAATAATAATGAAAGTGTAAAAATCTTTCCAATATCATATGTCTGATTTAAATATTATATTACCATCAAAATTATCGATCATTTCAGAAGTAGGCACAAAAGGTGTCTATGAGATTGACGGTCTTTACCCTGGGTACGGACATACTCTTGGTAATTCACTTCGTCGTATTATCTTGTCCTCACTTACGGGTGCAGCTATTACGTCACTGAAGATTGATGGTGTTTCTCATGAGTTCTCAGTACTCGATGGCGTCAAAGAAGATGTTATCACTATTCTTCTTCACTTGAAGCAGGTTCGTTTTCGTTTATTCTCAGATGAGCCACAGGTGGTCAAGCTTTCAATCAAAGGACCAAAGCATGTTACGGCTGGTGATATTGAAGTTTCAGGTCAAGTTGAAGTACTTAATAAAGATATGTATATCGCTGATGTGACCGGTAAGGTAAACCTTTCGATTGAAATGACTATTGAGAAAGGCCTCGGCTTCGTATCGAAAGATATGCATCAGAAGAGTAAGACAGATGTGGGAATGATTGCTGTTGATGCTATATTTACTCCGATCCGTCGTGTGTCATATGAAGTTGAGAATATGCGCGTTGGTGACAAAACTAATCATAATCGTCTCCGTATGACTATCGAAACTGACGGTACACTATCCCCACGTGAAGCACTTGAACAATCTATCACTATTATGGTAGAACAGTTGCAGGCCATCGTTGGCTTTACCATCCACTCAAAGTCCAAAGATATTGAGTCTATGAAGGTAGAATCTAAAGATGAGAAGGGTGAGAAAAGTGAGAGTGAAGGCAGTGAGTTTACTGATACACTAAAGACTCGTATCGATACGCTTGACCTTTCGACTCGTACTTTAAACGCTCTGACTAGTGCGAATATTCGCACAATCGGTGGTATTGCTCGTAAGAAGAAGGAAGACTTGCTTGAGATCGAAGGCATCGGAGACAAGGGTATACAAGAGATTAAGAAAATACTTACTGTCTACGGTATAACACTTAAATAATAGTAATTTGAATTAAATTTTATGCGACACCACAGTAATGTAAGAAAATTTGGAAGAACAAAAAGTCAGCGCGAAGCCTTGCTCAAAGGTTTAATGTTGTCGCTTATTTCGCATGGTCGCATTGAAACGACAGAAGCAAAAGCAAAGGAACTCCGTCCAGCGATTGAGAAGCTCGTGACCAAAGCAAATGTTGGTACACTTGCCTCACGACGCTTGGTTATCTCTCGTTTGTATAACCTTTCCTCTGAAGCTTCGAAATTAATAGACACCATTGCCCCAAAGTACAAAGATCGTACTGGTGGATACACACGTATTACCAAGCTTGCACGACGTGCAGGGGATGCAAGTAAAATGGCAGTAATAGAATTTATTTAAATAAGAAATTAACGTTATGATTACAACACTTACAATTGATGCAGAAGGAAAGATATTTGGTCGCATTGCCTCCGAAGCTGCTAAAGCTTTGATGGGTAAAAATTCTCCCGACTATGTTGCAAACAAAGTTGCCGAGATAAAGGTCACGATTGCAAATGCAAGCAAGACCAAGATGTCTGAGCGCCGGATGAACGATACACTTCACGAGAGATACTCAGGCTACCCAGGTGGATTCAAGACTGATACCAATGCCAAGATTGTCAAAGATAAGGGCTGGAAAGGATTGTACGAGCTTGCAGTCTACGGTATGCTTCCTTCGAATAAACTTCGACCACTTATGATGAAGCATTTAACAATAACTGAATAATATATGGCTGAAAAAAAGGTATCAACAACTAAAGAATCAAAAGAATACTGGAGAGCTATCGGCCGTCGCAAGACTGCGACAGCAGTCGTGCGCCTCTACAAAGCAGCCAAGACTACGTACTCAATCAATGGCAAAGATTGGACAGTTTACTTCCCAACACAGGAACTGAAGAAGATTATTACGGGTGCATTTGATACTGCGACTCCATCTGAGAAATTTGAAGTTGTGGTCACTACCAAAGGCGGTGGCTCTCATGCCCAAGCAGAAGCGGTGCGTCATGGTATCTCCCGCGCTCTTGTTCTCTTTGACGCAGAACTTCGTGTCACTCTAAAGAAAGCTAAAATGCTCAAGCGTGACCCTCGTCAAGTTGAACGTAAGAAATTCGGACTGAAGAAAGCTCGCAAGTCTCCACAGTGGTCAAAGCGTTAGTCTACTTTTTAATAAAAATCCCAACTTTGCAAAAAGTTGGGATTTTTGTATACTAGGGGCACTTATGAGCGATGAAGAAATAAAAATTGAAGAAGAAACTAAGCCTGAAGAAGTAATAGTTCAAGCTGAGCCTGATGAACCAGATGTGACATATGTGGATAGTACCGAAGATGGTGATGCTTTGCCAACGAAGGATATTGTCAAAAAGCTTCGTGCTGATCTAAAGAAAGCTGTTGCTGAGAAGCAAGAGTATTTGACTGGTTGGCAGAGAGCGAAGGCTGACTATGTGAATCTTCAGAAAGATGAAGAATTGAAACTTAAAAATTTGAAAAGTTATATTACGACAAATCTCATTGAAGACTTAATGCCAACGCTCGATAGCTTCGATATGGCTTTTGCTAATAAGGAAGCGTGGGAGAAAGTTGATGCGAACTGGCGAAGCGGTGTAGAATATATCCAGAAGCAATTCATCCAAGCACTTGAATCTTACGGTGTAGCAAAAATAAATCAGACAATGATACACTTTGATCCAATGCTTCACGAATCCATTGAATCAATATCAACTGATGACTTATCAAAAGACCATATTATTGCTTCAGTCACTCAATCTGGCTATAAAATGGGGGACAGAGTTATCCGTCCCGCGAGAGTGATTATTTTTGAATTTAAAAAGTAATTATTTAATTAACTTTAAAAATACTTCCTCGGTGGTTTCATCGAGTTTGTTCGTTACCAGGATAATGAGCTCAGTTGAAAGACCGAGATCTTTTTTTATATTAGTGAAAAGGTGTTCGAAAGGATACATCGAAACCCACACAGAATTTTTGATACAGACAAAACCCGCTTTTTTGAGTAAGTAGCGAAGCGCTTCTCTTTCGCTTTTGCGATCTTCGGGTAGGTCAAGGAGAACAATACGCCAAAAGCCATCCCAATGAGTGGAGACTAGGCTCGCATCAGCATCGAGAGTAGTATTATTGAGCTTCTGTTTACCTTCTTGGGTGAGTCGAAAGTATTGCTTATGTTCAGAGTTAAAAGCCTCTACAAGGCCGTCTCCGACCATATTCTTGATAGAACGAGTAATTGCATAGTCGGCATTCTGGCCTCCATATTCATGCGAAATAGCCTCTTGTACGGTTTCTTTGACGGTGTCGAAAGGAATCACCTTCTTTTCTGATAGAATTCTCAAAATTGCTTTTTTTATGGATGGATTTTTCTTCTTTGGACTCATATTTGACAGTTTATCATATATAAATATAATATCAACATAGATTTCGTGGTCACGAAATACTTGTCAAAAATAAAAGGGTAGTATATACTACAAATTGTAGATATTGTAGATAATTTTTTTACGTTACATTTAAAAATTATAAATTAATTAATCAAAGCTACATAAATTATATTCTGAAAAAAGTCCTCGGATCTCCTGTAAGAGCTTATGCTCATCAGGCCAGACATTTTTTCATAAAATAATTTATCACGCTTACAAAACATATGTCAAAAATAATAGGTATAGATTTGGGTACAACAAATAGCGCAGTCGCGATTATTGAAGGTGGTCAGCCGAAGATAATAGAGAATATTGAAGGTGGGCGCACGACTCCGTCGATTGTGGCCATTGCCAAGAATGGTGATCGTTTAGTGGGGCTTCTTGCTAAGCGTCAAGCAGTCACAAATCCGCAGAATACTATCTATGGTATTAAGCGGTTCATGGGTCATATGTTCGATGATCCAGAAATACAGAAAGATCAAAAGACAAATTCATTCAAAACTCAAAAAGGTAAAGATGGCGGAGTAGAAGTAAACATCGGCGACAAGTGGAACCGCCCAGAAGAAATTTCAGCTATGATCCTTGCAAAAATTAAAGCTGATGTCGAAGCAAAGCTCGGAGAGAAAATCACTGAAGCAATTATCACTGTACCTGCCTACTTCAACGATGCTCAGCGTAAAGCAACGAAGGACGCCGGTGCGATTGCAGGCCTTGATGTAAAAAGAATTATTAATGAGCCGACAGCTGCAGCGCTCGCATACGGATTCAACACAAAGAAGAATGAGAAAATTGTAGTATATGACTTCGGAGGTGGTACTTTTGATGTTTCAGTCCTTGAGGTGTCAGATGATGTTATCGAAGTGAAGTCGACCGATGGTGACAGTCACATGGGAGGTCGTGATATAGACCAGAAGGTTATAAAGTGGATTGCTGATGAATTTAAAAAACAGTCTGGGGTTGATGTGACGAAAGATCCTCTTGCATTACAACGTCTAGATGAAGCAGCAGAAAAAGCCAAGATCGAGCTCTCAACTACTCCAGAGACAGAAATAAATATTCCGTTTATAACTTCAACAGAAGCAGGACCGCAACACTTACTCTTGAAGTTGTCTCGTGCTAATCTTGAATCTCTTGCCCAAGAGTACGTAGACCGCTCTATAGAGATCACAAGGCGCGCCATGGAAGCCTCACCATTTAAAATGAGTGAGATAAATGAAATCATTATGGTTGGAGGTCAGACAAGAATGCCTGCAATTGTGGAAGCAGTAAAGAAATTCTTTAATGGCAAAGAACCGAACCGCTCTATCAACCCGGATGAAGTTGTGGCACTTGGTGCCGCAGTTCAAGCTGGAGTTCTCCAAGGTGATGTGAAAGACGTCCTTCTCCTCGATGTGATTCCGCTATCACTTGGTATAGAAACTCTTGGAAGTGTATCTACAAAGCTCATTGAAAGAAATACAACGATCCCAAGT
>JAYVQT010000031.1:0-22051 GCA_043776915.1 Minisyncoccota bacterium
TCGGCGGAAAAAAGATAACCGCGGTGTTTAGTGATTTGGCAGATCAAGCAAATGGCTCAGTCATGCTTAAATGCGAAGGGACCGTCATACTTGCAACAGCTGTCATCTCATCTGATGGTAGTAAGAATCCTGGATTCTTTAACCTCACGGTTGAGTATTTAGAAAAATTTTATGCGTCAGGTAAAATTCTTGGCAGTCAATTTATGCGCCGTGAAGGGCGACCAAGTGATCAAGCCATTCTTGCTGCTCGTATGACCGACCGCACGATCCGCCCACTTTTTGATCACCATATAAAGAATGCCGTGCAAGTTATTATTAGCGTCATTGCTATCGGTAACGCTGATCCAAAAACCCTTGGAGTAAATGCTGCTTCTATTGTGCTTCACATTTCTGATATTCCATGGAAAGGTCCCGTTGGTGCAGTACATATTAGTAAAACGAAAGAAGATCCGACGATTAAGATAAATGACTACATTCCAAACTCTGATGAATCAGTCTACACGCTCGACTTACTTGTCTGTGGTAAAGAGCAGACCATAAACATGATCGAGGCTATGGCTTTCGAACTTTCTGAAGAAGAAATGGGGCAATGTTTTGATATGGCTCTTATTGAGATAACGCAATGGGAACAATTTCAAAATAAATTACGCACAGAACTCGGCAAAGAAAAACTTTCATTCCCAAAAATTATAGTACCGACTGAAGTTATTGCACTTTTTGAAAATAAGATTAAGCCAATACTCGAAGAGAAACTATTTACAGATGAAAGCAAAAAAGTTACTCATGAAGCAGAGAATATGTGGAAAAATATGATTGATGAAAAGTATGGAGTAGACGATGACAAAGAAAGATATGCTGCTCATGACTATATGCATCACTACCTTGATCATGCATTTCACACTGCGGCCCTCGATAAAAATATTCGCGCCGATGGTCGAGCGCTTGACGAAGTGCGCATGCTTTACGCCAAAGCGGGAGGTATATCAGATGTGTTACACGGTTGTGGTATATTCTACCGTGGTGAGACACATGTCCTCTCAGTACTAACACTTGCTGGACCTGAGAGCATGCAGACAATAGATAGTATTGAATTCTCGGCCAAGAAACGATTCATGCATCACTATAATTTCCCACCATATTCAAGCGGAGAGACAGGTCGTGTCGGAGGACTCAATCGTCGAGAAATGGGTCATGGATTTCTTGTGGAGAAAGCACTGACGCCAGTCATGCCTGATAAAATAATATTCCCGTACACTATTCGTGTTGTATCTGAATCAGTAGCTTCAAATGGATCTACATCACAAGCGTCAATCTGTGCTTCAACCATAGCGTTACTCGATGGAGGTGTGCCGATTAAAACTCCCGTCGCTGGTATCTCAGTCGGCGCCATGATTGATATAAAAGATAAAAATAAATATGTATTACTTTCTGATATTCAAGGACCCGAAGATCACTACGGTGATATGGATTTCAAAGTAGCGGGAACGAAAGATGGTATTACGGCTATTCAGCTCGATGTAAAAGTTGATGGTATTGGCACACATATATTAAAAGAAGCATTAACTCACGCAAAAATAGCACGATTAAAAATACTGGAGACTATCACCGCTGAAATTGCTACGCCTCGTACATCAATCTCACCCAACGCTCCGATGATCTTAACAGTGAAAATTAAGAAGGATCAGATCGGTATGGTCATCGGCCCTGGTGGTAAAAACGTCAACGCCATTCGCGAAGAAACTGGCGCCGAAATTACGATCGAGGAAGATGGCACGGTATTTGTCACTGGTAAGAATGGTGCTGCTGAGAAAGCTCGCAAAATTATTGAAGACATGACGCACGAATACCATGTCGGCGACACTGCTCTCGGCGTTGTGGTGAAGCTCATGGACTTTGGTGCTTTCGTGCGCATCGCAAGTGGCACAGAAGGACTTGTCCACGTTTCTGAAGTTGCCCCATTCCGTGTAGAGCGTATTTCTGATATTCTTACAGAAGGTGACACCGTGCCGGTAAAAATAATTAAAGTCGACGAAAAAGGACGACTTAATCTTTCAATAAAAGAAGCTGACAATAACTTCTTTAAACCAAAATAATAATAATGGATGGTGAAAATAAAAAACTGAATATCCTTAATGATAAAAATATCAAAGTAATTCACACCTACTCATCCGACATGGCTGATGCCGTGCGTGAAAACGAAGTGTCAGTGATTAAGATAGCACTCGCTGAAAAAGAAAAGCGTGAACGCGAAGAAATATATAAAAAAGCTGAGGGGACAGGCTTCTCAAAAACCCTGCTCGTTATTGGAGGGTTGATACTAATCGGTGCGGCAATAGCCGCTGGGTATTTTGTCTTGCAAAAAAATAAAAAAGAAAATACTCCACCGCCAATAATTACTAAAGAAATCCCTTCGCTCATATCATATGACGATAAAAGTATCATTGATATAACCACACTTACTGACCAAGCAGTATTAGCAACCAAAGTTAAAGCTGAAGTGACAAAGCCTGGTAAACCTGGAACAGTACGAGTGCTCTTTTTAAATCAAATCATCGGCGGCGTGAATCATCTGTTTCCTATAGCTAATGTATTTTCGACTCTCGATATAACTCCACCGGGACCACTCGCAAGGACACTCAACGAACCATATATGCTCGGCATATATACCCCGACCGGAGAAAATCCACGACCTCACCTCTTTTTAATATTGCAAATAAAAGACTACAATCAAGCCTACGCCTCACTTCTTGTATGGGAGAAAACTATGCTCGAAAATTTTTCAACATTATTCAGTATTGATGCATCAGGTGAGCGTCAAAATCTTCTTCAGAAACCATGGGCAGATATTATCATCAAAAATAAAAATGGCAGAATTCTTTATGACCGAATAGGTAATGATATCCTTTTCTATCTTCTTGATAGAGAAACCCTTATCATCAGCGACAATCAAGATACTATCAAAGAGATACTAGTAAGATTACGAGCAAAAGAAGTCAAGCCATTATAAGTTGCCATTTGAGAGATGAATTGTTACTATAGAATGTATGAATAGAGACCTACACAAAAAGAAATTACACGAAGAAAAGGACTTACTTGAGAGTGAGCTTAGCTCAATCGGCCGCTTAGACAAAGAGACTGGCGAATGGCAAGCGGTACCCGAAGCCCAAAGTGCACCTGAAGCAGATGTAAATGACCTTGCTGATCGTGCTGAAGGTTTTGAAGAACGGAGTGCCACAACTAACACACTTGAATCTCGCCTCCTTGATGTACAACATGCCTTATCAAAAATAGAAAATAACACATACAGCACCTGTGAAGTCTGCCATGCCTCGATTGAAGAAGATCGATTAGAAGCCAATCCAGCTGCTCGCACATGCAAAGAGTGCATGGATAAACAATAGAAGCCTCTTATGTCATTCGCACGAATATATTCTGCGCAGACACATTTACTTAAAGGTACTATTGTCACAGTTGAAGTGGATATTACCAAGAACACCTTACATGCATTTACACTTGTCGGCCTACCTGACAAGGCTGTCGATGAATCAAAAGACAGGATGAGCTCAGCACTCAAGAACTCTGGCTTTGCTTCTCCTAAAAATCAAAACCAAAAAATAGTTATTTCACTATCACCGGCCGATCTTAAAAAGGAGGGTCCATATTTTGACTTAGCTATAGCGCTTGCATACTTGCTTTCAGCTGAAGAAATAAACTTTGATACTGAGGGGCGAGTCTTCCTTGGAGAACTATCACTCAATGGCGATCTTCAGCCGATCAAGGGCGCTTTGCCTCTTGTCCAAGAAGCTAAGAGACTTGGCTACACCGAAATTTTCTTACCTGAACAAAATGCCATAGAGGGAGCACTTGTCGATGGGATTACTATTTATGGCGCACGAACTCTGAAAACAGTTATCGATCATATTTATAAAGTAAAAAAAGATAAAAAAGGAAACCCAATTGAGCCCGAGCGACCGAAACTTAGCCCAACACCAAAAACAGAAATACTCCATAGAGATCGGAATCATAGTATCGACTTCTCTGATATTCGTGGACAAGAAGGAGCAAAGCGAGGAATAGAGATTGCAGCAGCAGGTGGACACAACATCGCCATGTCCGGACCACCAGGTACAGGTAAGACAATGCTCGCTCGAGTGTTCTCGCATATACTGCCTGATTTAAAAAATGATGACGTTCTAGAAATTACTGGCATTCACTCTGTTGTTGGCTTACTCGAAAACACGCTCGTAACTGAACCACCATTCCGCGCTCCACACCACACTGCAAGCTATGTCTCGATGATTGGCGGCGGAACAACTCCGAAACCCGGGGAAGTGACACTCGCACACCGAGGAGTACTTTTCCTTGATGAATTTCCCGAGTTTGAAAAAAGAGTCCTTGAGTCACTGCGCCAGCCACTCGAAGACAATATCGTGTCGATCTCGCGTGCTCGGGGCTCGGCTATATTCCCATCAAATTTTATATTAGTCGCCGCCATGAACCCATGCCCGTGTGGCAACAAAGGAAGCAACCAGAAGCAATGTATTTGTAAACCAAGTGACCTTGATAGATATAGTCGAAAATTATCAGGACCAATCATGGATCGTATCGACATCTGGGTAACTGTCGGTGCTGTTGATTATGAAAAGCTTTCAAGCACGGAACAGTCCGGCAATAAAACAAATACAATAAAAGATCGAGTAAAAAAAGCACGTGACATACAAACCAAAAGATTTAAAGGAGCTGCTCGGAAAATAAATACCAACAGTGAGATGAATGTCAAAGAGCTTGCACTCTATGCACCACTAACTCCGGAAATAAAAAAGTTACTTAATGATAGCGCCGAGCGCCTACAACTCTCCGCTCGCGCCTACCATCGTGTCATCAAGCTCGCTCGGACTATCGCCGACCTGGAAGAGAGTGCGCATATCACTCAAACACATATCTTAGAGGCACTCCAATATCGACCACGATCATAAAAATTCCTCACGAGAGTAAGGAATTTTTATGATTTCTTTTTACCAATTACCTTTTTCTTTGTGGATTTCTTTTTATATTTCGTAATCGGCTTCGGAGAATGGGGAGCCGTATCGAGCGTAAAGAGGGGGGGGGTGAGTGTTAGCTTTTCTTTTCTGACTACTTTTCTTTTTTTCTTGGTTATTTTATTTTTGGCTGTTACTTTATGAGAACTAGGTTTTGTGGTAATACGTGAAGTTGTCGATCCTGCTGCTGCAAATACAACTTCACTTACTGGTGAAACAATAAACAGCGAAAAAACTATGATACATGAAATAATAAGTTGCTTAATCATTCTTTATTAAATCTGTACTATTAACTTTCAAACCAATATACGGATTACCGAGATCTCCGTGGAATCCTAAGTGAAGATGATGTCCAGTGGAGTGCCCCGTTGAGCCAACATACCCTATCATGTCACCTTGCTTCACTACTTCGCCCTCTTCTACAGCAGTTTTATTCATATGAGCAAATATTGCTTGACGACCGTCAGTAAAGTTGATGACGATGTATTTACCAAAACCACCATTATATCCAGATGAGTGGACAATAAAAACGATCCCGTCTTGCACCGCGTAAATAGGTGTATCTTTGGGAGCAGCGAAGTCAAATGCAGCGTCAGCGTGTAATCCTTGCGACACTCGGCCGACACCAGCCGGAAGTGGCCAAATATAACCACCCTTAATAGTCCCTGTCGGTTGCCCCATCGGAGTAGTAAGTTCGACTGGCTTCTGATCTGTCACTGTGTCTCCTTGAACTACTACTGTCGACGTACTCTGACTAGTCAATGTAGTTGTAGTAACTACTGGCGCTACAACTACCGCAGGAGTGACCGAAACTTTAGCTACTGATAGTGTAATATTTTTATTTACAGTAGGAGTCAGGATGGCACTTTTAGATGCATCTACTTTTTTCACTACTTTTTCTGTAAATTTTTCTAAAACTACAGGTGTTATTTTTATTTTTTTCTCTTTCTTCGATAGAGTGTCGTCAAACTTATCCACAACTTTCTGGTCTTTTAAAGGAAGGATAACAAGCTTCTGGCCTATTTTGAGTAAATCACTCTTCTTGAGATCAGCATTTGAAGCCAAAATAGTATTTTTAGATATCTTTAATTTATTACTAATTACTTCAAGTGTATCTCCTGACTTTACTATGTACGTGCTAAATTTAGCCGATGAAGCATATTTTTCAAGATTAGAATCGCTTCCAAGAGTTTCAGTATTTGAAAGAGTTATTTCATTCGAAAATGATAAACTTGGTATCACTGGTTCATCTTTAATATTCTTCACGTCGGGGTTAATGGAAGATTCAAGAAGGGGAAGATTCTGAGAATTATGAATTTGATCATCGGTTACAGGAATCTCAGAAGCTTGCGTCTCTGTCCCCATCATTTTGGTCATTAAATTAGAAAAAAAGCCAGCATTCGCAAAGTGAGGCTGGCAACCCATATAGACAACAAGCACAAAAATATACACTCTTAGTATAGAGGGCTTGATAAATAAGGATATTTTCATCTTACGGCTATGCGCGTGAGCACCATCACCATGAGAATCTTTTGTTTGGAGTTGAATAAGCCTAATTAAAGTAACCAAGCTCTATTATCCCCATTTTAGGAACTACAGTACGACCGCGGATGCGAAAGCTGTAATCAAATATAATAGAGCGTGATTGTTACAATCGTCTCTATCGTCCTTTCAAAATAAGGATTTCCTGTAATTTCAGTAGTGAGAGAGTAATGTATACCTCTACGTATTAAGGGTAGCTTATATCAAAGTGCGAGTCAATAGAGTAATGCACAGCCTCCTATTTTCTCCCTTACAAGCCTGATATTGCAACACATATCAGGATTTAGACAAATTATAAAAATGTGGTGTATACTTATATGCACATGCAAGAAAACCCTAAACTTTATAGAACATTTGATGAATTAAAGAGTAGTGGTTTAATTCAAGCAAACCAAAAGACTGCTAACAAGCTAGTGAATCAAGATCAAAAGGAGACGTCCGCCTCTCGTAAAAAGCATTATGAAAATGCGAGTAAACTTTTTGATAACATTTTAAAATATTCAGAACAAAAGAGGGTTACAGGGGAATTAACAAAACCCTATATGCCAAAAAATCTTCTGACATACAACGAGCATGCAGATAAAAAAGAACAGAGTAGTGATATAATAGATGTATACTCTATGCCTGAAAAGAAAATAGCGGTACACATAACAGAACCACTAAAACCCAAAATAGATACAGGGGGTAAGATTGCGAGCACTGTTGGTGAATTTATCGATTATGAAAACGCAAAAGACAGAGAACCTAAAATTCCTAGTGAATCAAGCAACGAGAAAAGAAACCTAACTCCTGAGGAAATAGAAAAACTGCAAAAAGATATTTACGAAATGGCTCGAGCTTGTAAACATGCACTTATTGATAAACTAGCCAGAAATAGAAGGAATCAACGAGCCGAGAATGACTTAGAACATTTCACATCGAGCCCGTATGGCTGGATGACATTTGATATTAAAAATAAAATAAGAATATTAAACGATGAATTAGACAGATTAAAAATTACTAAAGGTAGGAGAGGTGAGCAAGAAATAAATAAAGATACAGAGTATGAGCAAGGTAAGCTTGATAAGCTTAGTCGCGCATACAAAGACAGGGTGCCTCTTAAGCTAGACAGATATTTTACCCCACAAGAGATCAATCTCGAAGAAGATATGGTATTTAAGGTAGATGAGTGGACGAATGAGATCGGTGAATACGTTCGCAATAAAAGTAGTCGGTATATAATCGACGGAGTATTCCAGCGACGCGACCATGATTATATAGCCTTAAAAAATGACACGGGAGAAACTTTTTATATAAGTATGTTTGATATAAAAAAAGCCATAGAAGAGAGACAAGCTCAAAATATAACCGGACTGAAACCAGCACGCTACGAAGAATTCCTTAAACTACAAGAAGGCTTAGGTTTTGATATAGGACCTGAAGTCATCCAAAGATATATGAGAGTAAGCCCCGAAGAAGCCGAGGAGTTACGGAAAGCGTATGCTCAGTCAAAAGGAAAAAGAAAGCCCATTACGGAAAGTCCTGATTCAAAAAATAAAGTTACAAAAAAAGAGCAGGAGGAATACAATACACTGAAAAAGAAGTTATCAGGGCTCGATAGACAAGAAGAGAAAAGAAATGCTGTAATAAAAGAAATCGAAGAACAATTAGTAGCCTCTCGCAAAAAAGATTTAGAAGACTCTCAGAACCAAAATAAAAAAACACAATAATCTATCTGAATTTTGAGATTAGAGGTTTTTCCTCTTGAGAGGGTATTGACAAAATAACTATATCCTGCTAGGATGCGGTTAAACTTGGTATTTAAAAAACAATTTTAAAAACAATTAAAATTTAAAAAAATGAGCATCTTAAAAGACATTGCAAAGACCTTAAATGGTGAGCCATCATCATCAGACGTGGCTAAAAAATTCCACGCAGGCACAGGATCAAATGCGAACAAAAGTGTAGCCTCACCTGTTCCAAATATTCCTAAGCCTGCATTGCCAGTATTAGAAGGGGGGAGTGAAACTCTTGAAAAATTCGAAGATATACCGAATTTGCAAGAATTACTTGCGATTGTATATCAGTCAATTGAGAAGCTTCCTGCAGTAAGAGATATGCAGGGGAATTTATCTGCCCCGAGGGCAGAACGAACAAAGTTTAAAAAACTTTCAGAAGGTGATGCAAAAGCCTTACAAAGTCTTTTGGATAGAATGGAATCAGTTTTCTGGGAGGTGAATATTCACCAACTGCCAGCAGACAACCACACCTCTTTAGATCGTTTTTTGAATTTTAAAAAAGAAGACATTCTGTTTCCCATCAGGCCAGATAACCTGTATGTGGAAGATGTAAGGTTTATCTCAAAAATAATGCAATTCTTAGACACTAAGGCGACTACTCTGACAACAGTAGAGGAGGTGGATGCTTTAGCTAACAAACTGAACAGTCTGGAAAATGCGAAGCAGTATTTTAAGAAGGTTAATTTTAAAGAAGAAGCATTGGCAAACTTCCCAACGATGTGGGTGCACAACCTGCATTCATACGCCAAGGTTATCGCTGAAAGAGATATGGGTCTATGCTTAATTCCTCCAATACCGGAAAAAACCCCGGTTGATGAGGTAGATGATAAGTATGCCATGATGATCACCGGGAAAAGTATAATTAACCGGATGATATTATCGAATGATATGCGAATTTCATTTTTAAATGAATTTAAACCAGTGTTGGAGGCTTTAATTGATTACTTTCACAAATACGCCAAAGTAAAAGTAGTTAATGGCTACTTAGGTGAAGCCTTGGACATCAAAGAAGAGCTGTACGCAAATATACCTCAAAGTGTAGTACTTGATAGTACTGCAGATGAAAAAAGTATCCCTGACAATTTTGAAGTGACAACTGATAGTGAAGCAAGCAGTCAACATGTTCTTATAGAAGAACAGCAAAATGATCAGGGAAAAATTATTGATAAAGGTGGAAATGCTGAAGTCATACTATCGTACGCAGATAGGATCAAGCAAAGAGCTTTAAATGCAGTAACTAGCAAGAATAAAGATTTGGTGGTTACAGTAGGGGACAGCATTTTAGTTAAACAAGTTTAAAATAGAAACAAACAGTGTCATACATTTGTGTATGGCACTTTTTTTATGGATTAAGTCGATCATTCTTGTTTCATAAACACTATTCCCATAAAGATTGACAAATATCATCAATCATGCTAGTATTCGCATAATCCTTGTTATTCGAAAAGATTAATTGTATGGAGTTGTGATTGTGCAACTTTGCTTTTCATAATTGGAAATCAGAGTTGCACAATCAAAAAAATTCATAACAATTTAAAAAAAACTAAAAAATGAAAAAGTTACTATTATCTACCATGATTACTTTTGCTTTTATACATGCAAAAGCTCAAGAGGAAATACCTACTCAGACTCTGCAAAGCCTTGATTCAACAGTCAATGCTTTAAAATGTGAGATGAAGACATTGAAAACAGCCTTAGGACAAAAGGCAAACAAAGTAGCATTGAGTTACTTAGAATCAAAAATGAATAGTAGTATTCTTGTGCTAAGCACCACTGTAGGGGACAATGATACCCAGTTAAAAAAACAACTAAAAACAGTTCAAGAGGTTGCGGGCGCTGCGCTAACTACAGGAGGTGGAGCAAAAAGTAGATTAGACGAGCTCGATAGTAGCACTCACCGGCTTAACAAAAGCTATACAACCTTAAACGAAAGTTTAAAGGAGTTATGGAAAAGAACTGGGGTAAATGTATACCTGTTCTATAGTGTAACTTCTTTTATTTTTATCTTAGCACTATCAGCTTTGATAATTGCAAAGGGGAAAAGAAAAGTTAGAAAAAATTCGAACGATGATGACCACGACGATACAAGTAGGCCATTTGCCCCATCCGCCGGAAGTTCTCGCAAACAAAGCCCTCTTGCTTCATAGAGAGAGATAACTTTTTCATTACAATATACCCCAGAGCATTCATGCTTCTGGGGTATTTTTTATCATTTTGTAGAAAATTATAGTATAATTAAGCTTATAATTCTTGGATAATGAAAGAGTAACCTTTTTATTAAAAAAATACGATAAAACATTTGATACTATTTAACTCTCACTCTTAACATGCCTGAAAGTAACTCACAAAACATAAGCCCCAGTCAAGCAACAATTGACTTAGAAAAAAAGTTATCAGAAATTAAAAATTCTGGGAGCTCAGAGCAGAGGCACACCTATGCTCAGCGAGGAATCGTACTCGCAAAAGCTATGGGCTTTACTACAGAGGCACAACTTCTAGCGGAGGGATTCACCCAAGAGGATATTGCTATTAATTTGGCTTCCGAAAAGGAAGCTCAATTAAAAGCTGAACAAAAAAAGCAACGAATTAAGTCACTGAAAGAAATCCACCGACAAATGGAAGAAACAGCGCAACAAATACTTGTTCTTGACGGTGAGATAGCTGAACTGGAAAACAAAATTGAAGAAGAAGATACCATACCGCTTCCACCGAACAAAGCGAGAGGGAGTGGTAATTCAGATACAAAAAATCTACACGATCAAAAAGCTGCTGCAATAGAAAAAAAGAAAATACTCCATAGAACACAGAGTACGATAAAAGAACAAGCGCAGAAAGAAATAGCTTCGGCCTTAAGCGAAGAAATAACAAAGGGTGAACTTGCTCTCTCTGGTTTTACCGAAGCCGAACTAGATGAAATTTTAAATTCAAAGAAAATTGAGCAAGAAGTAAAAAAGGGAGAAACAAATGTAGTACTCCTCGTTGAACCTACTCAAACAAAAGAAGACAAACAGGCTCTCGAAAAAGAAAAGCAAAATAAAATACAAATAATTAAAGACCAGATAGCAAACATCCTCGCAAAAAGTAAAATACGAAAAATAGAAATAGGTGAACTGAGAGCATTTCTTGCGAAACCAAGTGAGGAAAAAATATTAGAACCAGAAGAACCTGAGATTGAAATTATTAAAAAGGAACAAAAAAAACGCACAGAGGAGAAAGATCCAGAAGAATCTGAATTACTTAGTGACTTCACTTTAGAGGCTAGAAGTGATGAAGAAATAGATACAGAAGAGGAATTGGATGCAAATGAGCCTGAAAAAGTACTCAAGTTTATGCATATAGCACCAGAGCTAGAGGCTGGGTTAATGAAAGAAAGTACACTGACTGAAAACAAGATACTCGAGTTAGAAAATAAATTAGAAAGCATCGGCTCAACATGGAATCCCGTGAAGCTAATAAAAAATGGAATAAAATCATTACGATGGCAATTAGCATTAAATACATTAGAGAAAACATACAAGAAACAAAAACAAGAGGAGCAGAGAGAAGCAAAAGATATACAAGATGGTAAGGAAGCAGTAGATTTCTTTGCAGCAGAATTAGAAGAGGAGAAACAAAAAAAGACCAAAGAAAAAGAAAGACAACAAGAAGAAACAAAAGATAAAATAGAAGAAGACAAAAAAGGTAAAGCATTTATGTACTTTGCGGCAGAGAAGATTATGAACCCTAGCTTAATTCCCCTATTAACCGACTCGCAAACAGGTCTTATTGATTTACGAAATTTTGATACGAATAATAAATACTTCAATGGTGGTTTTAGATTTCTCAAGCAAACGATACTAGAGGGTGAAGGATTTTTTGACTTCAATAGTCTTGGCTTTATTAAAATAATAAAAAATGTTAACGAGGTTAAAAATGAGAATGGAATTAATAGCCAATCACCTAATATACTGTATAAAATAGTGGGTCCTGATGGTACTATAGTAGCAGATGATATACAGGGCTACGAGCACGCTACACGAATATACGAAGATGTAAGTAGACAGTATCTGGTACAGGTCGAAAAAGAATACAATAATCTAATGAATAAATAATATGATGCCTCGCAGTAACATTAATCATCCTCCACACAAAAAAGAAACCCCTGAAGAGAGTAGTCTTGAAAGAGAAGTCAAACAGAAAAGGTTACTCGACCTTGAGGAAGAAGATAACAAAGAAAAAATGGCTCTACAGTCTCTGGTGCACTCTCTGGTAACTCAAGGTGCCCCACAAGAGGATATCGACGAGATACAAAAGAGTATTATTGATCTTGAAACTCAAAACCACGAGAATAAGTCACACAAGCAGGATTCTGAGAAAAAAGAAAATAACAAACAAACAAAGAAAGAATTTATACAGCAATTCCTCACTGAATATAATCTGGAAGGTGATCTACCACCCGAGTTTGAAAATCTACCTGAAGACAATAAGCTTTTTGTTGTGCAGAATTTAAAAAGAAGAGTAGTCGATATTGTAAAAACAAATGCTGAAACACAATATTCTGAAGATTTAAAAAAGAAGGTAGTCAGTAGTCAAAGCAATAAGAAGCTCTTTGGTAGAATGATTGATAAAGTCAAGAATCTTCCGAAACAAGCATGGAAGGGATTAGGAAGTGCGGCATATAAACAAACTGATCTAAAAAATATAGAGAGTAAAATTTTTAAAGAATTTAAAACATCAGGAGAAGGGCAGAAGCTTATTGCAAAAGACTTACAGTCACTTATGCGATCAGTAGAAAATAAAACTATACTATACGACAAAAAAGAAGGTTTTATTATCTCCCATGTCTCACCAAAAGAAATAGAACATTGTACACCAGAAGAGCAAAAAGCAATCACGCGGTTTAATGCCGAAGCTCATAAGTTTGGAGAAATGCCATACGAGTGGGGACAAGGAAAGGGATTTTTTAATATCCACAAACGGAAATACGAAAACGCAGAGAAGCAATACAAAAAAGCACGAGCTGAGATTTTGAATATTAAAGCAAAAAGAGAAAATCCAGAAGGAAAAGGTAGAAACATTCTTGAAATTGCTAAACTCGATAGCGCTATTCGTATGGAACAACTTCTAAATACTCACCCAGAATTTGAACAAGAGTTTAATCGACTGGCCGAGGAAGCTGGTATTCGTGAGGGATTTAAGACTATGGGTATATTCGTTAATACGGTCACCGGGAAAACATGGACCAACAGAGCTCTCATGCTCTTTGGTGCTGGAGTAAGAATGCAAACAAGAGCTCTGTCTATGGCATCAAGTGCAACAGGTATCGGTGCTCTGTATGCATCTGTAGCCGGTGCAACAATTGGGTCACTACGTGGATACTTTAAAGCACGAGATATACTCACACAGAAGAACAAGGAAGCCACTCGAGGCAAAGACAAAATAATAACCGGAAAAATTGTCGGAGATATTGCTATACTGAAAGCCCAAGCTTTTGAGGCAAAAAAGGCTACTAATAAAGACGGGCTTAAGGAAATAGAAAAATCTATCAAAGAATTAGAAAAACAGTTGGCGCAACAAAAAGAATCAAAACTTGAAACACGAACATTCGTAGATATTGTTCATCTCACAGAGCAATTAGAGAAAGCCATGATTAGAGTAAACGAAGCCAGAGACACAAAAGAGAAAGAGGTTGCTTTTGCTATGCTTGCCAAAAGAATTGACCACTCTATGGGTAAAATGGATTTTGCGGGTAGTGAAGTTAACTTTGGAAAAACAGAATCAATCTTGGGTAATCAATTTGACTATATTGATACACTAAATCAAGCAATTATATTAAAAGAATCAAACAAAGGATTGATTGACATAAAAACGCTTACTACAATCTACACCCGACTTTCAACTAAAAGTGAAACGATTGAGAAAGATATACAGACTGATAAAAGTAAATTTATAACAAAGCAAATGTGGCAAGGAGCAAAAATTGGTGCTGGGGCAGCAACATTTGGTTATGTCGCTCGATGGTTTGGCGAAGAGATGGGTTGGCTTGGACATCACGCCGAAAATGCGCAAGCGAAAGTTCCCAATACCACAAAGATAGAAGAAACAGGAAGCAACCAACCGATAGAAAATTCTGCAGGTATTCCTCCTGTCAATCAGGTCACCATGGACTCTCTTGCCAAAGTAAAGGCAGCTGATTCTTTGCGTATCATTCAAGAAAATAAGAATATAGATACGACAAATATTCCAATCACTACAACCGAAGATAAAATAGCCGAAACAAAGGGTGATATTTTAGAGAAATTACGAAGTCCTGAGCATGGAGCAACACGAGAGTTCTCTGTAACACTCGGAGTAGAAGGTGTCCCCAAGAATCTTGAAACGGTATTTCATGAGATCTCAGCCGACCATTTGGACTTACCAGCAGATGGTATGGTAAATGAAGAAATAGCTACTAAAAGCTTAAACATGGCAGCAAATATGGTAGAGCTTTCGAAGGGTCATGGAATTCTAGGAATAAATCCAGATGATTTTGCCAAGGCTGTTCACTTTGACCACAGTACTGGAGTCCTAGAAATCAAAGACCATGTCAAGTTTAACGAGATCGTAGATGAACTCAAAGGTAAAGCAGACACATCATGGGACAGTGGAGTACTCCAAAGTAAAGGGGCAGCAATCTCTCATATTCAAGATATACATAAAGAGAGTTGGGTTGATATTATGAAAGCAAAAGGACTCGTCCATACTCCAGATGGTACAGCTACTGGTATCGAAGGACACCCTGGAGTAACACTAGATAAAATTATAAACTTTGAAAATAGTACTCTCGTCAAAGCTGCATCCATAGCACAGATTTCAAATCCAGGACTAGAAGAACTTACTCCTGTCGATACAACCGAGCTCCCAAAGATAGAAGGCCTACCGCCTAAAGAAAGTATGGAAAATACTACTGCACCACGTAGTGAAGAACGGACTAACCTAACCCCCGAGCAACAAGAAGAACAAAACAACACTATCTCAAATACTGAGACAGCTAGTCCTCTCAATGGCATAGATGCACGTGGTCTAAAAAAGATTGATTCGCTAGATTCGACAACAGTCAGAGAGATGAATACTGAAGCCACTCAAAATGACTCAACTATTATATCTAAAGAAAATATAGACAATAATACAACTACGTACACAGTGCCCGGAGCTCGTCCTTTTGATATGACTGGTACGCGTCAAGCTACTGCGGAGGATGTTTTAAGCTTAGACACTGTACAAAAAGATCAAAAATACTTAGGTACTGTTACCCAGATCAAAGAATACTTTGGTCCATCAAACATTGTTACCGAGAAACCAGCATATCCTAGTGTCGATGGAATTAATCATACTGAATGGAATACACGAGCTGACACATTACTTTTCCAACAAAAAATACTACCGATCAATTCATACGAAGAATACCAAAAAGAAAAAGAACTTCAATTATTATTTAACTATGCAACCAGACAAGAAGATATGGAGTACTTCCGTACTACTCCAGAATGGAACATCGTGAGTAAAATTCCAGCAAAATATTTCTTAGAAAAGAATATACATGATATTACATTACTCGATGGTCGCCACATATCCGAAGATGATATAACTATTCTAGAAAAAAAGGGTATTCTCATCAATAACAGCTATTCTACGTCTGGAGGATTACCACGTAGAGAATATACTTTTACGCACTATGATCAACTCAAAAAGTTATCAAAAATATATGAAAAGCTCTTCCCAAGAAAGGAATTACGTGACGGATACAAACCTTTTCCTCGTGAAGGTGTAGAAGAGTATATCAAGCGTCTGACTCAAAAAGTATATCAAGCACATGATGGCACACTCTATGGATTCAAAAAAGATATTAGTTGGGATCAAGCGGTAACAAGAGCGATGAATACGAGTCAGAATGTTTCTCATAAAATACTAACAGATGACACAACTGATGATACGAATGATCAGTAAGAAATCCAGAACTATATAGAAAATGCTACAATGGGCTCTCATGGATTACTTAGAATCACTCAATGATAAACAAAAAGAGGCAGTTCTCTACACGGAGGGGCCTCTTTTGATTGTAGCTGGCGCCGGTGCTGGTAAAACAAAGACGATTACGCATCGAATTATTCATCTTATTCATCAAGGAGTAAACCCAAGCGCCATTCTGGCCTTAACCTTTACAAACAAAGCCGCCAAAGAAATGCGTGACCGAGTCGCCACACTTTTGAGCGACCCCATTCATGGCGAACATATGGTGCCATTTCTTTCGACCTTTCACTCCCTTGGTGTTCATATTATAAAAGAGAATGCTCAGTTGATCGGCTTAACTAAACACTTTGCTATTGCTGACGAACATGATGCACTCGTTATTATCAAAGACGCGATGAAAGCCCGCGACATAGATCCGAAGCAGTACGAACCACGCAAAATTAAAAGCATTATTTCCAAAGCCAAAGGTGACTTCATAACGTCATCAACCTATAGCCAGAATGTCACTGGTGCATTCCAAAGTATCGTAGCTGCCATCTGGCAAGACTATGAACGAGGCCTCAAAAGTGAACGAGCCCTCGACTTCGATGATTTACTACTTGAGACCGTGCTCATTCTCAAAAAATATCCAGAAGTAAAACAAGCATACCAAACACGATGGAAGTATGTGCACATCGATGAGTATCAAGATACGAATGAAGTGCAGTACGAGCTAACGAAGCTACTCGTCGGTGCAGATGAGAATATCTGCGTCGTCGGTGATACTGATCAGAATATTTATAGTTGGCGTGGAGCGAATATTAAAAATATGCTTCACTTCGAGAAAGATTACCCGAATGCCAAGATTATTATGCTTGAGCAAAACTATCGCTCGACGAAGAATATTATCGAAGCGGCTAATACGGTCATCAAGAAAAATCAGTATCGCGTCGACAAGACACTGTATACTGAGAATAGCGACGGTGAGACTATTAGTATTCATGAAGCCTACGATGAAGGGAGGGAGGCCGAGTTTATAGCTGACGCTATCAAAGAATTACTACAGACGACTGACCCCGAAAATATTGCGGTTCTCTATCGTGCGAACTTTCAGTCACGCATACTTGAAGAAGGATTACTAAATAAACAAATTCCATACCAAGTTCTTGGCGTCAAGTTCTTCGAGCGTCGCGAGATTAAAGATTTACTTTCATATATTCGTGCTGCCTACAACCGTGAAAGTTTGTCAGACATCAAGCGTATTATTAATATCCCCGCACGCGGTATCGGTAAAGTTACCTTAGCCAAGCTTTTTGCCAATGAATACACAAACGTACCACATTCAATGCAGGAGAAAATACAAAAATTCTATCTCTTGCTCGATGCTATTCACGAGTACACCGACACACATACTCCTTCAGAATCAATAAAATATGTCATTAAAGAGAGCGGACTTGAGTCAGAGCTTATGCGCGGGTCAAGTGATGAGCTCGAACGACTAGAGAATATGAAAGAACTCGTCACGCTTGCGACTAAATACGACCTCATGCCACAGGGTGATGGTATGGAGAAGCTCCTTGAGGATGCATCACTTGCAAGTGATCAAGATACGCTCATGCATAAAAGTAAGGGTGTCAGACTCATGACTGTCCATGCTTCAAAAGGCCTTGAATTTAAGTATGTTTTTATTACTGGCATGGAGCAAGACCTATTCCCACATGTACGCCATGACGGCAAATCCAAAGAAGATAGTGAGGAAGAGCGTCGACTTTTCTACGTGGCACTCACGCGGGCACGACAGAAGTTATTCCTATCATATGCCTCACTTCGTACCATCTTCGGTAGTAAACAAGTCAATACGCCGAGCGAATTTATCTATGATATTCCCGAGCACCTAACAACGTTTGAACAAGGTAGAGGGGGGCACGGTGAAAGAGTGGTATATTTATAATATGATCCACCACGCGAAAAAATCACTCGGGCAGAATTTCTTAAAGTCAGAGCAAGCATTGCGTATGATGTGCGAATCAGGCGAGGTAGATACGCATGACATTATTCTTGAGATAGGTCCTGGTAAGGGAGCCTTAACTGAAAGACTTCTGGCAAAAGCAAAGACCGTGATCGCCATTGAGAAGGATCGTGATTTGATAACGATTCTCAAAGAAAGATTTTCGACTGAAATTAACATAGGATCACTGGTTCTTATTCGCGCCGATATTCTCGACATTAATCTGAATGATTTTCAACTCACTGCCGGTGATTATAAAATAATCGCCAATATCCCGTATAATATTACGGGAGCTATATTAAAAAAGTTCCTCTCTACCCCTCTTCAACCGAAAACAATGGTCCTGTTAGTCCAGAAAGAAGTGGCTATGCGAATAGTCGCTCGTGACGGCAAAGAAAGCATTTTGTCACTCAGTGTCAAAGCCTACAGCACGCCAAAGTACATGATGAAGGTCGGCAAGCGCTTTTTCTCTCCGAGTCCGAAGGTCGATTCGGCTATTATTGCTATTACAGATATTTCTCGAAATACTTTTATCACCGAAAAGACTGAAACAATTTTTTTTACTATTATCAAAGCTGGCTTCGCGCACAAACGGAAAGTGCTGAAGAAGAACTTAGAGGCTGTTGCGAATGCAAAAGTTATCGAGCACATGTATGAAGAACTACAGATTGATCCAAAAGTTCGAGCTGAGGACTTGCCTCTTTCTACCTGGCTTCTTATAACCGACTCCTTGGCTACTTATATAGGAAATTTTTAGTATAGATTGTATAATACTCTCTATACTATTATGGATAGAAAATACCTTCCAAGTAAACAGTTCGTTGCTCGCCTGATTATCCTTGTCGGACTCTCTATTGTTATATTTGGTATCTATTCTCTCGCTCAGTATATTAAGAACCGTCCACACAAAAACTCTGCTACACCTCTTATCGTTAAAGATGTAGTCCAGAAAGATAGCAACAACAACGGCATTGCTGACTGGGAAGAGACGCTCTGGGGTCTTAACCCACTTATCAATGGTACCGAGAATAAAGAGTACATTATCGCAAAAAGAAAAACACTCACCGAAACTAATACAAAAGAAGGAACGACTGATACAGGAAGTGGTACCTCGACAGAGAACCAAGTACTCGCAAAGCAGTTCTTTGCTGTTATTATGTCACTACAAGAATCTGGTAATTTAAATGATCAATCACTCCAATCAGTTGTCGATGCTATTGGGAACAAAATTGTTGCAAAACCAATACCTGATATCTACACCAAGAGTATGGTACAGCAAGTTCCCTCAACCAAAGATACTGCAACTGCATATATAGAAGCATTGCAAAATTTGTTTTCAAAATATAAGGACAAGAATATTGGTGACGAGCTTACCTTTATCGCTGGAGCTATTAAGAATAATGATCCTCACGCATTGCTCATCGTAGCAGATATCGCAGTCTCTTATGAATCATTAGGTAAAGAGCTCATCAAAATACCAACTCCAACTGTAGCTATCGATACCCAGCTAGCACTTGCAAATGATTATGAAAAAACAGGAAAATCACTCGAGGGGTTAACTCATATATTGACCGATCCTATCATTGGCATGCAAGCACTTATAAATTATATAAAGTATAATGATAATTTAGTAGCTCACTTGAGTTCCTTTTCTGAATTTTAGCAAGAAGGTGCTATACTAAAAGAGTATTTATGAATAAAAAAAGTGGAAAAGCAATACTATCAATATTCATAGCAATCTCATGTGTACTTTATGTCCTACCGCTTGAAGCAGCGCCAGCTCTTAACTGGAATAACCCTAATGCAGGAACAAGTCCATACCGCCCAAAAGGCTCTGACTTCGTCAACCCTCGACTTCTGATGTCTGTCGTCGGGTGTACGGGTATAGTCAATAGAGCTGCAGAAAGACTTACAGCCTTTACTTCTAAACATGTCATTGAGAAACTAAAAGATAAAGTACAGGCAAATGTATGCGGCACAGTAAAGAAAGGTACCGCGGCAGGTTCTGCTGCTACCTCAACATGTGCTCTTGGAAATTGCTCACCTGTTGGAAAAGAATTAGCAGAAATCATATTTGGGGTACAGTGCCCTACTGGTACAACTCATGTTGATGACAAAACAACTGTTGCTGCTGTAAAACAAAAACAAACAGTTGACCAATGTCTTACTGGTATTGCCATACATCTTGCCAAGAACCAGCTGACAGCTATGACTCGCGATACATTCAACTGGGTCAATACAGGCTTCAACGGTGACCCGTTCTTTGTCCGTAATATAAATGAAGCGGTAAATAATATCGAGAAGAGTGTCCTCATCAAGGAGACTGACTTATTTAGAAATAGTGATGCACATACAGCACAGCAGATAAACTATATGCAGCCCTACGGTGCAGACTTTGCTCGCGCAGCTATCACATCGTATAAGGTTAAATCCAACCTAAGTAATGCTCTCAATCAAGATCTCACTTCATACCTTACGCCTGGGTCAACACCAGCAAGTTTTGCGACTGACTTCTCGCGAGGAGGATGGGATGGCTGGCTGGCATTAACCCAACACTCTCAGAACAATCCTCTGGGCTACACTATGCTCAAAGCTCAAGATATCGCCGACAAACAAGCACGAGAAGTTCAAAATGAGAAAGATGCACTTGCTCGAAATGGTGGCTATCGAGATGAGAAAAAATGTGTGGAATATGAGAAAACTCCTCCTACTCCTCCTCCTATTACTTCAGCTAGTATTCGAAAAGGATTTGAAGCTGAGTTTACAGATGCAGCTTTTCCTACTACTCCTACTACTTCAGCTGGTGGTATTAGTGCAGCCGGCTTTGCAGCTGCAAATGCGGGAGCAATAGCAGCTGCAAAGCCCCCAAAATGTCTCCGCTTTGAAACCATTACTCCAGGGTCTGCTATTCGAGATAAAATTGACCAGGCTATTAATTTACCGGAAAGACAGACTGAGCTCGTAAAGACTATGAATGATGCACTTAATACACTCTTTAGTGCACTGTTGGGCAAATTATTCAATGGAGGAATTTCAGGGCTTTCAAGTGTGAAGGGGCAGTATACTGATATTGCAGATATTAACCTTGATAACGCAGGCACTATTGTAAGCTCGACTGGAACCGGCGGAAATAATAATCAGTATGATTCATCATCAGCATTAGGGAATAAGTATACAGAAGCCATAGACGCTGGAGAATGGGATGCAAATATGAATACTCCAACGCTTTCACCCAACAGAGGTGTCAGGAATCAATTCTATACTGTGTCTGCAAATGGAAATACAAAGCTTTTTGCAGGAGTAGGACACCACTGGGCACGTGGAGAGAAAGCATTCTTTGATGGCACTGTATGGAGAGTTGGTGTGCCTAATTACGTCATTGATACACGAGGAGGACTACAAATGCAGTACGATTTTAATACTATTTCCACGCAAGCGCTTGAAGTGCTCCCTCAAGTCATTCCCAAGATTGGTGAGCTTGACTACTGCATACCGGGACCAAATCTAAACTGGGCAAACAATAGTACGGACGTAAAAGATGCCTTCTCAAGCTATATAGATCAGATCGGCGTCAGAGACAAGCCAGTAAAGGTTTGTGATAAGTGGAATTTGTGTGCTACTCAACATACTGAGCATAGGAATGGCATGTACTTAGGTGACCCTACATTTTATAAAGCATTTTTTGATAATTTACCAGAATTTTGGAATAGAATATC
>JAYVQT010000032.1:0-5549 GCA_043776915.1 Minisyncoccota bacterium
ATTAAGCAATACTTAATAGTTCAAAAAGAAGGCGACCGCGACGTATCCAGAAATATTGACCATTATAACCTGCAATCCACCATTTCTGTCGGCTTTAAGGTTGAAAATGAGCGAACAGTGCAGTTCCGTAAATGGGCACGACAAATAGTAAAAGAATATACAATAAAAGGATTCGCAATGGACGATGAGCGCTTGAAGAGTGGTGGTACGATTTTAACCACGCAATTCTTCGAGGAACTACTTGAGAGGATTCGGGAGATCAGATTGTCCGAGAGAAAGTTCTATCAAAAAATAACAGACATTTATGCCACAGCGATTGATTATGATAATTCTGCAGAAACAACAAAAAAGTTTTTTGCAACTGTTCAAAATAAACTTCACTGGGCAATACATGGACAAACCGCTGCAGAAGTTATAGTCCACAGGGCTTCTTCAGAGAAAGACCATATGGGATTGACTACGTGGACAGATGCGCCAAAGGGTAAGGTGCAGAAGTTTGATGTCTCTGTTGCAAAAAATTACTTATCTGATACTGAGCTTGCGAGCTTGCAAAGAATTGTTTCAGCGTATCTTGATATCGCGGAAGATATGGCACTAAGGCGGATACCTATGACAATGGTAGATTGGGTAGTACGGCTTGATCGGTTCATTGCCATGACGGATCGAAAGGTCTTAAACGATGCGGGAAAGATAACTCACGAACTTGCAAAAGAATTTGCGGAAAGTGAGTTTGAAAAGTTCCGTGTTATTCAGGACAAAGAATTTTCTTCTGATTTTGACGAAGTTTCTAAAAAGTACATAAAAAATAAAGGAAAAGGTAAAGACAAATAATATGAAAATCAATTTAACCAAAACACAATACGAAACACTTGCAAAGACAGTTTATCTCGGTAACTGGCTAGCTACTTCCTGGATTACCCACAGGAGTGATAGTCCAGTAACAAAAGAATATGATGGAATTAGTGACTATATTTACTCACTCGCGCCTCTATTTGGTTTTTCAAATAATCTTGAGTATGATTTAGAGTTTACTGATGAAGGTGAAGACGATCCAGAGACTCGTAGGTTGATTGACGAATACGACGACGAAACATTTTGGCAAGAACTACCAGATCGTCTTGGTGAAAGAGATTTTTATAAAAAATATTCAGCTGAAGATCGAAAAAAGATGAATAAGGAGGAACATTTCACCAAGTTGATGAGCTGCACGATTCCGTGGGAAAAAGAATTTGAAAAAAGGGGTGTAGAGAGATTGGGAATTATCGGTGATACATTAATAAGTAGTCCATATGTAGATCTAGACAAAAATAATGCCTAACGAAACAAAAAACATAACATGTCCAAAATGTGGAGAATCAATATCGATTGATGATGTTTTGACGCACCAGATTGAAAATAAGTTCAAGAAGGATTTTGAGGAAAAAGAAAAAGCTTTACGCACAACTATAGAGAAAGAATCTTTACAAAAACTTGAACAGAATACGATAGAACTTGAGAAGAACCTCAAAGCTAAAATATTGAAAGATGCAGAAGCAGACAAGATTGCTTCAGATGAAAAGAATAAGCTTCTCGAACAACAGCTAGCTGACAAAGATGCAAAGCTTAAGGAGGCACGACAAAATGAAATTGCTTTGATCAAAGAGCAGCAAAAGCTTAAAGACGAGAAAGACGCATTCGAATTGGAAAAAACCCGTCAGCTTGCAGAAGAAAGAAAACAAATCGAAGAAGAAGCTTCAAGAAAAGCAACTGAGGCTAAACAAGCTGAGATCGATCAATACAAGAAGCAAGTCTCAGATGCTCAAAAAGCAAATGATGAGCTAAACAGAAAACTTGCCCAGGGATCACAACAAACCCAAGGAGAGGTCCAAGAGCTGGCACTAGAAGAACTCCTTACCTCAGAATTCATCTACGATGACATCTCACCTGTTGGAAAAGGTATCAATGGTGCGGATGTGATACAGACAGTTAAAACAAAGTCTGGCGTTGAGTGTGGAAAGATAATCTGGGAATCAAAGAAGACAAAGACCTGGACCGAGGGATGGATACAAAAACTTAAAGATGATCAAAGACTCGTCAAAGCAGACCTTGCAGTGATCGTTACATCTACCATGCCACAAGGTACGAGCGGTATCACACAAAAAGATGGCGTGTGGATTTGTGATATCAAACTAGCTGTATCAATAGCTACCCTGCTAAGACACTCACTAGAGTCAGTCACACGAGAAAAGTCTATGTCTGTGGGTAAAAATGAGAAAGTAGAAATACTTTATGCATACCTAACAGGTACAGAATTCAAACAAAGAATTGAAGTGATCGTAGAAACATTTTCAAACATGAAGTCTTCTCTTGATAAGGAGAAGCTGTACTTCACCAAGACGTGGGCCGAGAAAGAAAAACAAATCGATCGAGTGATTCAAAATACAGTAGGTATCTACGGTGATCTTAGTGGTGTGGTCCAGTTACAAAAGATTGAGGCACTCGAGCTACCAAACCCTGAAAATAGAGAAGAATAATATGCACACACTTAAACTCACAAAAAAATATAAGACATACTCTGAATACAAAGATTCGGGTGTTGAGTGGTTGGGTAAGATTCCAAAGGATTGGAAGTTAGATAATATTCAACACTTATTTACCAAGGTGAAGAGACTTGGTTTTGAAAATGAAGAACTTTTGTCTGTGTACCGTGATCGTGGAGTGATAATCAAATCATCCAGAGAAGATAATCACAATAAAGCATCTGAAGACCTATCTCTATATCAACTCGTAAATCAGGGTGATCTTGCAATAAACAAAATGAAAGCATGGCAAGGCTCTATTGCTATATCAGAACACAAAGGCATCGTGAGTCCTGCATATTTTATATGTAAACCATTAACAAAAAATGATTCAAGGTTCATGCACTACCTGCTAAGGTCGGGTGTATACATAAAACAATACGAGAGAAACTCTGGTGGAGTAAGAAATGATCAGTGGGATCTGAACTATGAAAGATTCAGGAAATTAGAGATAGCGATACCTGAGATCATAAATCAAACAAGAATTGCAAAATATCTTGATGAAAAAATAATCTCAATTGATCAAATTGTAGATAAAAAGGAGAAACTGATCATATCTCTTAAAGAAAAAAGAACCTCCGTGGTCAACAATTTGATATCAAATGCTCAAGGTGAAAAAGGTAAACTCAAAAACTACGTACAACTGAATCCTTCGAAGAAAGGAGTTTTTGTATCTGGTCCTGAAGATATGGTTTCCTTTGTACCCATGGAAGCAATTTCTGAGTTGGGCACATTAGAACTACAGGAAAGAAAGTATAAGGATGTTAGTAGTGGATTTACATATTTCAAAAATGGAGACGTGGTCCTAGCAAAGATCACTCCCTGCTATGAAAACGGTAAGGCAGGAGTAATGAAAGGGTTAAAGAATGACTTTGGTTTCGGGACCACAGAGTTCATGGTACTTCGACCGAGCAACATGATCCTTGCTGATTATCTATACTATGTAATCTTCTCAGATAAATTCAGAAAGATGGGAGAAGTTGAAATGCGAGGAACAGCAGGACAGAAGCGAGTAACCTCATCGTTCGTAATGAACTATGAACTATCTATTCCTGATATTAAAACTCAAGAGAATATAATCGCAGAATTAAACAAAAAAATGAAGATGTTCGATGTTGCTACCGCTAAAGTTGAGACATCAATCTCATATCTAAAGGAATTTAAGACTTCTCTTATATCAAACGTGGTAACGGGAAAAATAAAAGTATGAAAAAAAAGCGAACTACGTATTCTGAACGAGTTGATTTGATAGAGAAATCAAGAGAAGCGGCACTGGCGGCAGTGCAGATTTTTAATAACCCACTCGCTACATTTAAGTCTGAATCTTTCATTGTTCTATTTATGATTGCATGGACGTACCTCCTGCACGCACACTTTCGGTCAAAAAAAATTGATTATAGATATTTCGATCTAGAAAATAATAAAAAGGTTTTTAAAGCAAACCTTGATGGAAGTAATAGATATTGGGATTTAACAAAATGCTTGTCAATTGAAAGTTGTCCAATAGATGAAAATACTAAAAATAACCTTTTGTTTTTAGTTGGGTTGAGGAATCAAATAGAACACAGAAAAGCAAACAGTCTTGATTCGTACTTATCAGCAAGATATCAAGCTTGTGCATTAAATTATAATTTTTATCTTAAAAAGCTTCATGGCAATAAATTCTCTCTAGATAGTATGCTTGCTCTCTCACTTCAATTTGCGGAGTTAAATTATGAGCAATCAAAAGTTATTGTAGATAAGGACGCTCTGATTCCTAAAGAAATTAAATCTTATATTGCAGATTTTGATAATAAACTGTCTGATGATAGTAGGTTGAGTGACAGATTTGCTTACAGACTTCTTTTTACAAAAGTTGCAGCAAAGAGAGATGGTCAAGCTGATAGGGTTGTTGAATTTCTCAATCCAGCATCACCACTTGCTGCGGATATAAAAAAAGAATATTGGCTTTCAGTCGATAAAGAAAAAAAGAAGTTCCAAGCTAAGGATATTGTTAGACTAGTGAATGAAGCTGGATTTTCTAATTTTAATACTTCCAAACACATTTCACTTTGGAAGAAATTAGACGCAAAAAATGCATCCAAAGGGAATGGCGTATTACTTGGCGGACTTTGGTTTTGGTATGAAAACTGGAAAGACTTTGTTCTAAATCATTTAAAGGAAAATAATGGAAATATAAATATATGAAAACAATAACAAACACAAAAGAATCAGGATTTGAAGAGTTCATCAAGCAAGAGCTTGTGAGTCGGAATGGGTACAGAACTCGGCCGAATTCCTCATACAACAAGGACTTATGTATGGATACTGAGCTCGTCCTCGAGTTTGTCCAAACTACCCAAAAGGAAGCTTGGGAGAAGCTTTCTGAGCAATACGGGGACAACGTAGCAGAAGGGTTCCTTGCACGCCTCGACGAAGAGCTCCTTTCTCGTGGCCTCCTCAGTGTCCTTCGGGAGGGGGTAAAAGACCATGGCGTTACCATTCAGCTTGCATATCTAAAACCAGAAAACGATAAAAACAGAGAGACGCTCGCTGACTACGCGGGGAATATTTTGAGTGTCATGCGCCAAGTAAAGTACAGCGCTAAAAATGAGAACTCTATCGATATGGTGATTTTTGTAAACGGGCTGCCTCTTTTTACTACAGAACTCAAAAATCAGTTTACTGGTCAAAATGTCATCAACGCCATTTCTCAATACAAGACAGATCGTGATCAAAGGGAGAAGCTACTTTCATTTAAGAGATGTCTCACACACTTTGCAGTAGATACAGAGCAGGCATACATGACTACTCGCCTCACGGGGCTTACTACCTACTTTTTACCCTTCAACAAGGGCAATAAAGGATCTTCGGGGAACGGGGATGCACCAGAAGGCAAGTATAAGACGCACTACCTTTGGGAAGAAGTGTGGTCCAAAGACAGCATATTTGACCTAATCGGCAATTTTATACAAGAAGTAACAGACGAGAAAGAAGATAAGAATGGTAAAA
>JAYVQT010000033.1:0-20908 GCA_043776915.1 Minisyncoccota bacterium
CCAATCAGCATAGTTTCTCAAATCAATATCGCTGACATTTTCTCCTGTAACTCCGATCCAAACAATCTCACCCATAACGGAACTAATTGGACCGAGAGACACCTTTACCCTTTCAGGGAGTGGAACTCGAGCGATTCTTTCTTGAATAAGTTGACGGTTACGATATATATCACTTCCAAATGAAAACTCAGAATTCACAATACCAAGACCAAACGAAGCAGTACCTCGCACACGATCTACTCCCGGAGTGCCAAGAAGTGCATTTTCAAGTGGGGTTAACACAAGTTTTTCTACTTCTTCAGGTGCGAATCCGTCTGCTTCTGCAAAGACTGCGACGGTTGGTTTGTTAATATTAGGTAGTACATCCACATCCATAGTGAGCATTGCAAAAACTCCTATTGCTGAAATAATGATAGCGATAAAAATAGTTGGCCACTTATGGATAGTTGACCATTCAATTATTTTTTTAAACATATAGGTTATTCATCATGAGAGTGCGGAGCAGACTCATTTTGTATTTTCTTTGGAGTAGTAGTATCGACCGATGTATTTTTTTTAATAACATCACTAATAGGTTTTCCGTTCTCTAAAATTACTTGTGGATCAAGAATAGTAAGATATGAGAATCCACGATCAAGACCTGAAAGAATTTCTACATACTCACCAAGACCTCTACCTACTTTTACTTCTTGTTTACGAATAGTATTATTTTCAGTGACGATCCAGACAGATGGAATAACTCCTTCAAATACTACTGCTTTACGACTTACAAAGACACCTTTTTTAGAATTTTCAGGAATAATACGCACTGACGCACCTACAGGAAATACTGTTTCTTTGGAAATCTTCGCTTCTGCTTGGTAGCCACCTTTCTCATCAATGATAGGACTTATGCCAGTAATAACAGCATTACCCATTGCATACTCTGGTCTCCAAGAAATTGATAGTGTGTCTCCTTTGTTTATATCTTTCCATGAAGCAGGGACTGTGAATCGCACACTCTTTCTTGGATTTTGATTAGAGATATATCCTATACGATCAGAAATCGTTACGTAATCACCCACATTTTTTTCGACAGTTGCGACAACACCATTTTTTCCAGCTAAAATTGGTATAACACCGCCAGCATTTATCGCTAATTTTTGAGCGAGAAGCTCTGCACCTTTTGCTTCATTTTTAGCTTTTTCATTTGCAGAGAGTTGATCGAGTTTCTTTAAACTCAAATCATTGTCGAATCCTGCCAGACTTTTTGAAAGCTCTACATCTATTTGACTTCGTTCTCGTTCTTTACTTGCTTTATCAATCGTTGCTTGAGTTAATTGTGCCGATAAATCTCGGAAATCTGTTTGCAATGCTCCAATATTCTCAATCACCGCTTTGGCATCAGCGCCTGTAAATGAGTCAGTAGGTAGAGAACCAGAAACAAATTCGGTTGTCTTGTCTAGAAATAAACGGACATCTTCTTCTGTTAGTGTTCTTTTATAAACCTTATTTCCATATGACTGAAGAACTTGTGCATATGAAAACTGCACATTAGAGAGTGATCCTACTCCATAACGAAAGCTCGGAGTAAATGTAGGTACCGTAAAAGGGTAATTTCCAAAGGTGCTTATTTTAGGATAAATTTCAGCAAGTGCAGTTTTCCCAAAATCTTGTAATTTGTTTGCAAATAAAACTTGCTTATTTGTTATCGCTTGTAGTTCAGTCTGGTATGTTGTTTGTGCTGTTCCGTTTGTGCCGTCATACAAGGCACGTTGCTTGTCCGCTACGGATTTTAGTGATTCTCCAATTTTCTCAAACACAATACCTGTTTGATCTGCTATTTTATTTGCAGTTTCAAGGTCGAGCTGTGCTTTAAATGCATTTGCTTGTTGTTGTGCTAACTGTTGCTGTTGATCAGCGGAGACTCCTGTAACAGTGACGTAACCGAGTGCTTCACCTGCCAAGACAGAGTCACCAACAGACACATCCCATGAGCTTATAACACCTTCTCGTGATGGATTTATAGAAGCAATATCTTTTGATGTTATTTCACCATAAAAGCTACTTAGTCCTTCTTGTGAAATAGCGTCGGCATCCACATCCCCGACTGTGCGTACTACTACTTGTTCACTCTGCTTTGTTTCGACTGGGGCAGCCGCTTCATCGTGATTACCATTTGCATATACGAGTGTTCCTATTGTTCCGGTGAGTAATAGCATTCCGGCTATCAAGAGAGTCTTTTGATTTTTAGTAAGTTTGCTTACTATATAAAAAGACGTCTTTTTATATAAAGAGATTTTTTCTTTCATATAGTTTGTTAGTTATGGGGAACGCTATCAGTATGAGGCTTTGACTCATCTGTAGCAGAGTTAGTAGTGCCGACCGAGATAGTAAATGGATATGTTGAGACAACACCATTTATTTGAAACTGTGCAAAGAGTGTATAGGTACCAGCTTTTTCAAAACTAAAAGCAAAGTGTACTTCACTATCCCCGTGATCGTCTGGGTGTCCATGTATAAATATATTTGGATCATCTCCAAGGGCTACTACATGACCTTTTGCTCCAAGATAGTTTTCAGGAATAATACTTTTACCTCCTTTAGAAAGTGTGAAGACGATTGGATTTTCTTTACCAGTAGTAAATCCATTTTCCGCGTTCATCTTAACTTGAATTCCAGATTTTGTTAGAGTTGTTTCTTTTTGCGATACTTTAGACACGGGTTGTGGAGTACCTACTGCGATTGGTAATCGAAGTGTTTCAGGACCATCTTCATTTGAATCAATATCTACATATGCTTGATACGCAGTATTATTTTTGAAATTTCCTTGTACTTGCCAGAGTTTGTCTTTGAACTGCGGGTGTACGTGTTGATAGTCAGAAAAATCAGACGACACCATGATAAAGTGCATTTTTTTCTCATGAGCTATTTTTAAGTCTTTATCAGACCATGCATCTCCGTCTTTGCCATAGAGGTCAAAAGCAAGAGTTTGAGTTCCAGATTTGATACTTGAATTTTTTACAATAACACGAGTTCCCGCAAGTGTTGCACCTGTTGCCATGTGATCACCCGAAGACATCGCATGGTCTGTATCCGTAGAAGGTGTGGTGGTGTCATGACTGTGGTCGGTGTGACCATCTGAGACAGTAGATGTGATGGTATTTTGAGAAGTTTTGTAATAGATTCCTCCTCCTATTAATAGGATAGCCGCAAGGGCTATGATAATTTTTTTGTTCATACGATATAAATAGCTAGATTAAATAATTAGTAAAAATTATTTTCTATTTATATGAGAAACGTATTATTTTTTATATATAAAGGTGTTTTGTTTGGTGGATCATACTGGTCAGTGCGTGGTGTAAATAGAGAAACAGTGTTCAGTCCAAGTTCTGGTACTAAGTTGATCTGTGGAAGAATAGCAATTTGAACAAGAATATGATGATCTTTCTGAGAGGAAGAAAGAGATACCTGGTGGTCAACACACACAACTTGGCTCGTACCATGTTCAGAGTGAGAGTCAGCTTGGTGATGATTTTGTGGAACAATGTGAATCACGCATACAAAAAAGCCCAATGAAACAAAGATTGGAAGTATCCTTAATAACATTGATGTTTTAAGTATTTTTATCATCTTATTTTTACATTATAACAAAATTGCTTCAGAAATTCAATCTGAAAAAGATACATCCCCATACTTTAATTTGAGTCGTCCAAAGGTGCTAGAATAACCTTACGCGGCTTAGAACCCTGGGTACTATACCCGAATAACACCGCAAAAAAAGAAATCGGGTTCAGAAGTAATCTTGATGATGTTTTAATCGTTGATATTGAATAAAAATCTAGCCCACATACCTGAAATTTCATTTATATACTATCAGAGTAAATAAAAAGAAAATCTGATATACTACATTCATGGAGGAAATAGAGAAATTAAAAGCTGAAAATAAGAAATTAGAAAAGTTAGTTGCAGCAAAAGCAGACCTCTTGTCTATTTCAGCACACCAGCTTCGCACATCACTCTCAGCGCTCAAATGGATTTTAAAAATGCTTATCGATAAAGATCTTGGTAAGCTGACCTTTGAACAAGAAGGATTCATACAGAAAGCCTTCGAGAGTAATGAGCGCATGATTAGTCTGGTTAATACTATTATGACTTTGAATCATTCAAACGAGACGGAAATTAAACTCACATTACAGAAAATAGACGTTATGAAGTTAGTCGAACAAATCCTTTTTGAATTTTCTGGTGAGACGTTTAATAAAGGTATTGAGTTGACACTTCTGAAGCCCGATGTAGAGCTACCCTTTATTATGTGTGATCCTGATATGATGCGAACGGTCATCCAAAACTTAATTGAAAATGCTATTAAGTATAGCTATGCGCATGGCAAAATTGTCGTATCACTCCGGAAAAGAGAGGACGGGGGAGAAATTGAAATATCTGTCCATGATAATGGTATCGGTATCCAAAAAGACAATCAAGAACATATTTTTAATAAATTCTTCCGAGCGGATAATGCGATCAAAAAAGAAAAAATAGGCTCCGGGTTAGGTTTGTTTACGACAAAGAATATCGTAGAAGAGCATGGGGGCACAATCTGGTTCGAAAGCGGACCAACAGAAGGTACGACATTTTTTGTGACAGTACCAATAAATTAATGACTGTGATATAATAGAAAACATGAAAAAAGTACTAATAATAGAAGATGACACTTTTCTACAAAGCCTTGAAGTTGGTAAGATAAAGAAAGGCGGTTACGATGTTATTACTGCCTCTACAGGTGAAGAGGGATTGGAAAAGATACATGAGCCTAATATAAGCCTTATTCTTCTTGATTTAATGCTGCCTAAATTTGATGGTTTTGATATTTTGAAAAAAGTAAGAGAAAATGAGAGCTTAAAAAATATTCCCGTTATTGTATTCTCAAACCTATCAGAAGAAAAAGAAGTCAAAAAAGCAAAAGATCTGGGTTCTACTGAATTCATGGTTAAATCTAACTTTACCCTGGATGAACTTATAGACAGAATTAATACTATTTTAAAATAAACCCTTCCTTTATTAGGACAAGCAATGTAAACCCGTTCACACGAGGCTAGGATTTTGTCATGGTATAATGACTCCTAGATGGAAAAATGGGAAAAAACGAGAGCCATACTTTTACTTGTAATCCTTATCACTATTGGAGGTCTTGTGCTGTATGGACAAGCTACATTTCCCACTTACAATTCAACTGTCACCCAACATTAACATGCAACAAACAGACTCTCTCGAAAAATGGTTTCGACTTGATATCGTTCAAAAGAAGGCGCTCGCACGGCTTGGAATTGACACTGTTCATGATCTTCTTTTCTACTTCCCTTCTCGTTATACAGATATATCAGAAGTCCGATATATTAATAGCATCATACCTGGTGAGAACGTCACCATCCTCGGTGTTATTTCTAATTTAAAAAGCAGGAAAGGCTTCAAAAGTAAGATTCCAATGGGGCACGCAACTCTTAAAGACCTCACCGGTGAAATCAATATTATCTGGTTCCATCAACCATATCTTGCCAAGATGCTGAAAGAAGGATCTACTGTTCGTGTTACAGGTAAAGTATCAGAGAGTGTAACCTACGGACTGACACTAACCAATCCCGAAGTCAACAGGGAGGACGTCTTACCTATTGATCTACATGATTCCCTCTTTTCAGGTAAACAAATGGGGCATCAATTTGGCTTTCCAATATATACTGAGACGAAAGGCATTACGTCAAAGTGGCTCTATCATGCGATTGTAAGAATATTAAAAACTGAATCAATACAGAATAGTATTGACTATTTACCAGAAGAAATGAGAGAGAAGTATGCATTACCAACACTTACAACAGCACTTATCTGGATACACATGCCACAGAAGAAAGAGCATGCAGAGATTGCTCGCAAGCGATTCGCCTTTGAAGAAGTATTTTTTATCCAGCTTGCGCGCCAACAAGAACGCAAAACCTACGAAGAATTATATTCGTATAAGCTTATTATTCCCGAAACTGATATCAAAGATTTTATTTCACGTTTCCCCTTCACACCGACGAAAGCCCAGAGTAATGCATTAGAAGTTATTCTTGGCGATTTAAAACGAGACAAACCTATGTCACGCCTTGTCGAAGGTGACGTCGGAAGTGGTAAAACATTCGTGGCCGCCACTGTCGCCTATGCGGTAATTAAGAATCGTCCTGTTGGGCAGAGCTTTGGTAACGTCCAAGTCGCCTACATGGCTCCAACTGAAGTTCTTGCTACACAACTCTATGAAAACTTTATTGAATATTTTAAACATACTGGTATTTCTATTGGCCTGATTACTGGATCAGGCTGCCGCAAATACCCAAGCAAAAGTGCTCACTTCGAGAATGGTCAGCAAGTAAAAACATGGACACCTATTTCGCGAACTCAGCTTTTAAAATGGGTAAAGAATGGTGAGATACCGATTGTCATCGGTACACATGCACTCATCTCCAAATCAGTTGAGTTCGAAGATTTGGGGTTAGTTATTATCGATGAACAGCATCGCTTTGGAACCAATCAACGTATGAAACTCGCTAAGAAGGAAGGCCATGCACCACACTACCTTTCGATGACTGCCACACCTATCCCTCGCACACTAGCACTGACCATTTACGGCGACTTAGATTTATCAATTATTGATCAAATGCCAGCTGGACGGAAAGAAGTCATAACAAAGATTGTGACTGCCGATAAGCGCATCCTCGCCTACGAAGCTATTAGAAAAGAATTAGAACAAGGCCGGCAAGCCTACGTTATTTGTCCACGGATTGATGAGCCAGATCCTGACCAAGAACAGTCACTGCAAATGAAGAATGTTATTACTGAAGCCAAGAGGCTCGAGAAAGAAGTATTCCCCGCATACAAGATCGGCATCATGCATAGCAAGATGACAAAACAGAAAAAGGAAGATATCATGCAAGACTTCAAGGAACATATGCTTGATATACTTGTCTCAACCTCTGTTATCGAAGTCGGAGTTAATGTGCCGAATGCTACTTCGATCATCATCGAAGGTGCCGAGCGTTTTGGGTTGGCTCAGCTTCATCAACTACGTGGGCGAGTTATTCGCAGTAATCATCAGTCATATTGCTATCTCTTCGCTGAAGCTAAGACAACGAAAACAATGGACCGGCTAAAAGCATTAACGAATGCAAGTAATGGCTTTGAGCTTGCTGAGCTTGATCTTGCACTTCGAGGTGCCGGACTTCTCGGAGGTGGCAAACAGTGGGGCATCACCGACCTCGGCATGGAAGCGATTAGAAATATTAAAATGGTAGAAGCTGCCCGCACTGAAGCTATTACGCTTATTGAGAAAGATACACATTTAACATCTGTTCCATTACTTGCAAAAACTTTAAAAGAAAGAAAAATAGAGATACATTTTGAATAATGAATATATCTACAACGTGTCCCCTCATTCTAGTATTTGCGCGAACCTTTTTCGAGCATAAAGACCAAGAGAGCTAATGAACTCCGCCACGCGCGAGTACGCGCGTCTGCCCTCGCCCACCATCTTTTCCATGCATATTTAATTTCGCGGGGGATTATTTTTGATTTGGTATGGGTGGGGGCTCGGTCAGAATTCTTTAAAGAAGAATTTGCGGAGTTCAAAATACATCAGTGTCTTCGTTCATGCTGTATATTTAGTCCAAGTCTAAAGGGGATGCACCCTCGGCATCCGCCTCGGGCATTTCCGCTATGGCTACTCGCGCCTAGGTGCCTCTGTGTGAGCAAAGCTCACGCTTCTTGAGGAGAGGAAGTTTCCTCTCCCCGGGTCGGGCTACTTCTCGCAGAGAGTACTCGCGAGAAGTTCCGCCCTCGCCATCCCCATTCTACGCTTTGAAAGTGAGAGTATGTGGTGTCGCTTTCGCTATTTACCTTCTGAGACTTCGTTTAACTTCGGCGCTCATCCTTTAGTCATGGACGCCACTAGCGGAAATGCCCGAGGCTCAAATACAAATGCGCTTGACCCACCCTCCCGTTCGCGCGCAAGCAAAACCCCGCTCGCAAGGACGAGAGGGGTGCGAGCGGGACTCCCTGAAATAAATCTAGGTTTAGAAAAAAAATTCGAATACAAAACAAAATAATCAAAAAAATACAAATACCAAACTACAAATTACTATATTCAAAAGAAACTGCGGGAGGGACGAGCACCGAGATAGTCATACTGAGAGTCGAGGTCATCGGCATCCACAAGGACCTGACCATCATCCGGATCCCAAGTCGCGTTGACGAGACGAGAGCCCGATTTTGTAGCAAGCCAAGTCCAGCCATCTGTGTCTAAGTGCTGTCCTGTTTCTTCGAAAAACTTTCTCTGGAATATCAAATAATCTTCCAAGGTTAATGTTTGGTCCATTTTTACATCTTTACCTTTTATATCTAAAGTTTTCTTGAGCTCAGGTCTATCTTTAAGATTTTGGATTTTATGAGCAAGTACCATGCGTGGCTTGTCTACATTTTGGCTTTTAGCACCTTTAAAAGAATCGCCAGATTTAAAGTCGCTATCTTCCCATGTTTCAGTATATACATCCGTCATTTTAGTATTTAATTCTGTCAGGGGAATATTACCAGGAACAAGAAGCATTTCATCAAAGCCTTTCTCTTGTATTGCTTTTTGTATTTCATCAATATTGTTCTCCCAAATTTCTTTTATTTGATCTTCAAAATCTGGGGGCAGGTCCAATTTAGTTTTTTTATAGATAGCAATGTTTTCCTCCAATTTTTCTTCAAGAGAGAAAGTTATATTTTCTACTTTAGAATCTGGGTGAGTGTAAGAAGTTGATATTGATTCTGTATAATTTGGTAATTTTTCTTTGCTGTCTAGTTTTGTTTTCATTTGCTCGGCTTTATCCAAGAGAACATTTATTTTAAATTGCATTTTTTCCCTTATTTTTTCTCCACTTACTTCTTCTTCACCCTGCTTGTCCTCAAAAGATTCTTCTTCTAAAGCTTGTTTATATTCCTCCATAACACTTTTAATTATTCCTCTCATTTCCAAAAGACGCTCCTCTAAAGATTTACGGAGTTCCGCTTGAGGCTTTTCTGTCTTTTTTGACTTGGCCATATTCACTATATTTTCAGGTATTTGTGAGGTTTTAAATGGCTTTTCCATACTGTAAGTATATGCTAAATATCTTTTAAATGCTCTTTTAATAATTCACCTAAAACGATAGGTAAATCAGTAATATTATTTACTACTTGCGCGTTTGGCGCATAAGTTGTCACCGCTTGCTCTCCCTCTTGCGTTAATCCAATACCAATCACTACTATACCATAATCTCGCAAACTTTTCAAGGCTTTCTGCACTCGGGCGACACTGTCACTCCCACCGTCTGTGAATACAAAAACTATCTTTTTGAGTTCTCCTATTGCGATTTTTTGCTTAGTTTCATTCTCTAATCCTTCATTTACAGCTTCCAAACAATTAAAGTCTGTAGTGGAGCCTGGCAAATCAAAAAGCTTCTTCAGGACATTTATTCTCTCAGCTTCACCCAACTCTTTCCCCATTTTTTTTAGGGGCGTTTTATCTTCCGCACTACTAGCAAAACTATATATCTCAGATTTTACTTCAAGTGGCTTATCTACTTTTATTTTTTCCTCATCGCACATTTCAGCAAAATCTTTTAAAACTTCCATTACTAAAACCGCGGAATTTCTCTGCTCAATGGCTTTTTGGCCATTTCCATCAGTCATGGAGCTAGATCTATCACATATGAGAGTTATCTCCACCTCACCAAACTTATCGCCCTTTCTTTCTTTGATTTCGGTATCTTCCCAGACTTTCGGGCTTAAGTTGCCAGATTTTACATCAGACACAAGCTGAGCAGGATCAGTCAGTTCGTCACCTTCTTCTACAGGATATTTGGGGGTAAGTCTATCTTTTAGTCTTTTTGCAATAATTCTTGAAAAAAGATTTTTTAATTCTTCCATTACGCTCACATTCGTTTCTGGGTTTACTATTTTCTGCAAGGATTCGGCAATTCTCCTATACTCTTGCAAATCTTTTTTCTCAACTCCTATTTTTTCAGCATATTCTTCATCTGCTTTATCAGGGCTGTTTTTATTTTTTCCTTCTTTCCACTCCTTAAAAGCTTTCTTTATATCTTCAGTAGGTACAGAGTTAGGAACTTTTTTTTCTGCCTTCTCATATTCGTCGGCAAAAATATTATTTGGGTCGCCTCCCCTTCTCTCACCTTTATTATTGCTTTTTTCAGGTTCCCTTTTTTGTTCGCCTTTTTTATTACCCTTCTCTCCTTTTTTGTCATTTTCGCCTGGCTTGCTGTCTTTACTTTCACCTTCTTTTTTATCTGAATCAGATGGCTTGTTTTCACTTTCATTTTCTTTATTCTTTTTATCTTCAATATCTTTCTCTAAAAGTTCTTCAACTTTAGGCCAGATATATTTGTCTTGTAGTTTCAAGCGTACAGACATAGGAGTTTCTGGATTTGTCATTATATTCATAAGTCCTTTCACTTTTAAAAGCTCGTCAAGTTTCTGTCTTACATCAGGTGAAACATTACATTTTTCTCCTTCTACTCTAGCTTCGCGCAAAATAGCTTGGCAAAATTGTATATGGCGAGGAGACTCAGTAAAATCTGTTTCTGGAAATAAAACTTCTTTATAAATATTTTCTTCTAAATCTTTCATTCCTTTGTTTGTCTTAGAAACGACGGTTCTGTTTTCTCGAATATCTGCCACGCAGTTATCCATCAAACCAAAGGCTTTTGAAGTTTCTATCTTCTTTAGATACTTCTCAAAGTTTTTTTCTCCTCCATCTTCGGAAAGCATCTGAATTTTTTCTAGAAAATGCTCAATTTCATGGAGCGTAGCGAAAATAGTTTTCTCTTTGGAAAAGCCGAGCTTTTCATAAAACATAGAATTGATATAGATAGTGTTGTTCTCTAAATTAAAAGCAAAAGTATCCAAGCCTTCTGGGGCTGGCTCTATTTTTATCTTACCTTTTGCATGATGTTCAAAAAAGTCCCGATTTTCTTCAACGAAAGTAAAGGCTTCAGCATGATCGCCTTTTTCTGTAGTTTCGCCTTTATTTTTGGCCTTTTTTGCTTCAATAATAGGTATTCCTTCCATGTCACCATACTATCAAATTTTGAATGTTTTTTCCATCGAGAGAATCTTTGTCTTTAAGTTATAAGAATTGCAGTATTTTAAAATCGAGAGGTAGGAAAGCATGTTTTTCCTCTTTATATTTAGATATATCTTGTTCTTCGTTTTGTCTCTAAGTAAAATGGCTCGAGGTAAAATTACAAATCCCAGAAAATCAACTCCCCACCTAATTTTTCTTATACTTGTTTTCTGGATAGGTATATCTAAAAGTAACTCTTCTTTCACAAAAAGAACTATTTTGTCTCTAATATTAGTTAGATATTTTTTATTTGGAAATACAACCACAAGGTCGTCATTATATCTGATATAAAATCTACATTTCAGTTCTTTTTTGACATATTGATCTAATGCATTAAGATAAATATTGGCAAATATCTGGCTTGTAATATTGCCTAATGGTATACCTTTTTGAAATAAACTAGGTGCATGATAGCTTGATATTATCTCTTTTATTATTTTCATAGTTTTTCGACAAGAAACTTTTTCCTCTATTAAATTAAGCAAAACATTATGATCTATGCTATCAAAATATTTTCTGACGTCACACTTTAAGACATAACAGTTTTTCTGCGTGTCAGACGCAAGTTTTACAAAATAACAAAAAGCATTGAGCGCTTTATACTGTCCTTTATTGACTCTCGAAGCATAAGAATCAGCTATAAAAGTAGTGCTAAAACAAGCTACTAGGTAGTCGTAAATGATCTGATGTATTATTCTGTCTCTGATTTCAGCCTTATAAATATCTCTTTTTTTATTATCAAAAATCTGAAAGTATGTATATGATGAGTGTTTATATCTATCATTTTTTACTTCCTCATACAAAGGGAATATATTATCCTCAAAATGCATTTCAAAATCTATTACATCTTTTTTTGTTGTCTTTCCCCGCCTAAAAATTTTCCACGCAGAAAACATATTATCAAGACTAAATAATTCATCATAATTTTTATGGATAATAATACTCATAAGGACTTCTCAAAATTAGAAATACCGGTTGTAATAAAACTGTTTGTACTTTACGAGATTACACATAAACTCATCTTTAAATTTCCAAAGCATGAAAGATACACATTGGGAGAAAAAATGGAAAGAACCATATTGGACGGAATTGAGCTTTTTGTATTTGCCAATCAGGTATCAAAATACGAGAAGGAAAAAGTTTTAGCGGAAGCAAATTCAAAAGTAGAAATTTTGAAAATACTTTTTAGAATTTCTTTAAACTGCACAATACTAGAAGCAAGAGTTTATCTTGAAATCGAAGAAAAACTGCAAGAAATAGGAAAAATGACCCAAGGTTGGATAAAGTATGCAAGAAATATGGCATAGAACGGCGGGAGGGACGAGCACCGAGATTGTCATTCTGATAGTCGAGGTCATTGGCATTCACATTGACCTGACCATCATCCGGATTCCAATTCGCGTTGACGAGACGAGAGCCCGCCCCACTTTTAGCTTTGTATTATCTGTATCAAGGTTGGAAACCGTACTCTATTAATCAGGGTTACATACCCAATACAAAACTGCAGTTCTTTCTTATTTCTACACAAAATAAATTATTTGGCACATGGCCATCTTTCATTTATCCTAAGCACTTCAGTAAACCAATCAATCGCTTGTGGTTGTACTAACCGAAGTAACTAAAAAAATCGGAATACAAAACAAAATAATCAAAAAAATACAAATACCAAATTACAAATTACTATATTCAAAAGAAACTGCGGGAGGGACGAGCACCGAGATTGCCATGCTGATCGGCGAGGTCATGGGCATCCACATAGACCTGACCATCACCCGGATCCCAAAACGCGTAGACGAGACGAGAGCCCGATTTTGTAGCAAGCCAAGTCCAGCCTGATTCGTCCAAATGTTTGCCAGTTTCTTTAAAATATTTTCTCTGAAAAACCAAGTAATCTTCGAGAGTTAGAACCTGATTTAAGTTTAAATCTTGACCTTTAACATTAAAGGTCTTCGCTAGTTCTGGATTGTCTTTTAAGTTTTGAGTTTTATGAACCAAGACTATTCTAGGTCTGTCTACATTTTGACTTTTAGCACCCGCAAAGGAACCACCGGATTTAAAATTGCCCCCTTGATACGTAGCTGTATACCCTTCGGTCATTTTAGAGTGAAAATCAGGTAAGGCCATATTTTCAGGCATTAAAAGAATATCATTAAAACCATTTTGTTCAATGCTTTCTTTAATTTCATTTGCGTTTCGGTTCCAAATCTCTTTTATATCATTTTCAAAGCTTGGTGGTAAATCTACCTTGTTTTGTTGATAGAACGAGATAAATTCTTCAAGCTTTTTCTCTATATCCAAATTAATCGATTCTTGTTGGTAAGTAGCGGTTATCGCTTCTGTATTAGATTCCTTACCAAAAATTTTATTAAATCTTTTACTTGAGGCAGTCAAAAATTCATCTTTATCAAAAACTCCACCTTCCAAAAGGCTTTCTGCTTGTTGCTTCATAAGTAATGCCCTTTTATTAAAAGGATCAAGTTCGGCAACCTCTTTAAAATTCAAATGTTTCACATCTCCAGATTCTGCTTTCAATTCTTCTTCTGCATCAGTACCGCGCATTGCTTTTATAGTGTTAAAGGCAAAAACATCATCGGGCAAGCCGAGTTCTTTGGCTGTCAGTGTAAGCAAAAATCCACGAGAAGCTAAAATTTTAGCCGCTAGTATTCTGTCTTCTTTTGAATACTCTTCAAAAGTCAGAGCAGTTTTAAATCTTCCATCTAGAAATTCAGCAAAAGACTTTTCAGTTTTTTTCATTTTTTTCTCTATGTTCCACGAAGAAAGTATCGCTTCTATAGAACCCTGTGTCATTACAAATTTCTTTAAGGAGTGAACTTTACCAGAAGCATCGAGTGCTCCTGCTTTTCTAGCAACTTCTTTATCTGTGGCGTTAGTATAAGACTCCTGTATTTCTGACATAACACGAGCTAGGTTCGGTAATGTCGTATTAAGATCATAAAAAGACATATCCAAAGAGCCATCTTTACCTAACATGCGAGAAAGCATCACATCGTAGGCTTCTTCTTTATTTATATAATTGATTTTTATATTATTTTGTTCAAATTCACGAGCGACTTCTGGTGGCAAGTCTTGTCTTTCTGGATTTTTTTCAGATTTTAAATTTGCTGTGAAAATCATCTGGAAACCAGGCTGTATTTCTACAATACCATTGCCGACGATGTTTATTTTGTCTCCCGTTTTCACATTAAAAACACCTTTTATAAAAACCATTTGCTCTTTTGGCAAAGCTGTAAACTCATCAAAAATTACTGTCTTACCTTCAGCCATCGCTTTTGCAAGAGGACCGTAAATTTCGACTGTTTCAATAGCTCCGCTTTGTGTTGGTCTTATGCCAGTTTTACCCCAAACATTTGATTCTTTTGTTTGAGGGTTACAAAAAACCATTTCAGGATCTTTGCCAGTAAAATGAACGGACGCATATCGAGCAAGAGAAGTTTTACCCGTACCAGTCGGGCCATGGAGAAAAACTGGCTTACCTGTAAGCATCCTATCGCCAATAGCCTCTAAATCTTTTGCAACTGAAGGAACAACAGCAATATGTCCACTCTCGCTTAGATTTTGTTTATACTCCAATAACTCTGCTTGTCTGACAAGAGTTTGATCTTTGTTTTCTAATTTATTTTTGTTACCCTGTATTTCTATTTGAATTGTCTCTAATATTTTTTCGTTTTTATCCTTAACCTTGATTCCTATTTTTGGATTTAAAATTTCAAAAGTTCTCTTCATTCTAAAATCTTTCAATAATGAAATAGAACTTTGTGTGTCTAAAATTTCTTTCAATTCTGGATAATCTACAAATATTTTTTTATAATCTATTTGAGTAACATTCTCAGCACTACTTTTCTCATATTCTGTTTTTTGTTTTTTCAGTTCTATTTTAGCTCCACCTTCACTCTCCTTAAAATCTTCTTTTTTAAAATGCTTGGCTTTTTCATTTAGTTCATCGTATTCCTGCTTATAGTATTTATCAAAAATGGCAAATAATGGAGAATTTGAGTTGTCCTTAATATTCTCCAAATCTAGTCCGAGTTCATCTCTTAATATCTTTTTTATTCTTAATCTATCTTCAAAAACCTGATGAAAATTAGGGGTTTCACCCTGTTTTTCTATGCTTTTATTAGACAGTCCTTCCATAATTAACATTATGCGACAATTTATCAAATTTTGCAAATTTTCGTTATGATTCAATACCTTTGTTGTTGGTAATATCTTTGATAGTATCTTTTTTAATTTTGGTATTATGTTAATATTTATACATACCCCCACCCATACCAAATCAAAAATAATCCCCCGCGAAATTAAATATGCATGGAAAAGGTGGTGGGCGAGGGCAGACGCGCGTACTCGCGCGTGGCGAAGTTCATTAGTTCTCTTGGTCTTTCTGCTCGAAAAAGGTTCACGATTGTCCACCCTCTTGGATTCGAACCAAGGACCCCAGAGGTATAAGCTCTGTGCTCTAACCAACTGAGCTAAGGGTGGATATGTAAACACATGGTTAAGATAACTTAATTACTATATCTTATAGGCTTTTCTTACGCAACATACCGAGTGATTTTTTTACTGTGTCATATATAACGGGAAGCTCTAGATAGTCTATACCTATAGCAATCCAAGACAGCCATACCGGTATAATTATAAGTGCTGTTCCAGCAAATTGGGCATATATAACTTCATCAGTAATCCAGAATAGATGTAGCCATTGAGAGTTTATAAGGAAAAGCATTAGTATGCTCTTCCAATCAAAACCATTCCTTAATCGGTGAATATATAAAATTGAAGCAGCTATAATAGCTGGAATCTCAGTATAGTCTGCAAGGGCTATGAATAGTTGGAAGGTATTTCCTACTGGAAAAAATTGGTGGCCAAATAATCTATACATCACTATATCTGTCGTCATCCAGTATAGATGAAAAAGCTGAATGAGGAATAGTAAGGTTGTCGTATAAAGTACGAGTTTATATTTACCTTCGTACCATTGCCAGAATTTTTTTAGCATCTTATTTTTAAGCTACGACTTCGAGTTTTGTGGTATTTTCTTTCTTCTTCGGAAGAATGCCATGCGCGGTAATTATCTGATTGTATTCATCTTGCTCAAGTGTTTCTACTTCGACAAGTTTAAGAGCGATGGCATCAAGAACTGTGCGGTGATCGGTCAGCACTTTGTTCGCGACAGCAAGCGCATTATTCATAATATTTGATACTTCTCCATCGATGAGCGCACTTACTCTTTCAGAATATTCTTGATCATTTACACCACGGCCGAACATTGTGCGACCACCATCAGACTCAAGTGCAATCGGACCAATCTCTTCACTCATACCCCAGCGAGTGACCATGGCGCGGGCCATCGAAGTAGCGACTTGCAGATCATTCGATGGTCCAGTAGTAATATCACCAAAGATCATTTGCTCGGCAGCATAGCCACCCATGGCCATTGCGATATCATCAAGGAATTCTTTCTTACTTTGCAAGCGGCGCTCTTCAAGCGGTAGCTTGAGTGTATATCCTCCAGCGGATCCACGAGATACGATTGAGACTTTATGAACCGGATCAGCATGTGGAAGCACTGAGGCGACAAGTGCATGACCAGCTTCATGATACGCTGTAATTTTCTTCTCTTCGATGGATAGTAAGTGGCTCTTACGTTCTGGGCCCATCATGACTTTCTCTATTGAGCGAATGAGGTCAAACTGTGCCACTTTCTTGCGGTCTTCCCGTGCAGCAAGGATGGCGCCTTCATTCATAAGTGAGAAAAGGTCTGCACCAGAGAATCCGGGAGTACGCTCAGCGATGACTTTTAAGTTTACATCTTCAGCAAAAGGTTTTTTATCGGAGTGAATTGTCAGTATTTCTTCGCGATCAGCACGATCAGGCAGATCTAGTACTACACGACGATCAAAGCGGCCAGGGCGAAGAAGCGCTGGGTCGAGGACGTCTGAGCGGTTCGTCGCTGCCATGACAATGACTTTCTCATTGGGCTCAAAGCCATCCATCTCGACAAGTATTTGGTTCAGGGTTTGTTCGCGTTCATCATTACCTCCACCAACACCACTTCCACGTACGCGCCCAACTGCATCAATCTCATCGATGAATATTATAGCCGGCGCTGCTTTCTTAGCCAGCTTGAAAAGATCTCGTACGCGAGACGCACCAACTCCAACGAACATTTCAACAAATTCAGAACCAGACAAATGGAAAAAAGGTACACTCGCCTCTCCCGCTACCGCTCGAGCAAGTAATGTCTTACCTGTACCTGGTGCCCCCGTCAGAAGGACACCTTTTGGAATACGTGCCCCGATATCAAGAAACTTTTTTGGATTCTTTAAGAAGTCGACAATCTCTTTCAATTCTTCCTTAGCTTCTTTGGCACCAGCCACATCTTTGAATGTTACTTTATTATTCTTATCATCAGGATTTGTGATGCGTGCTTTTGACTGACCAAAGGTGAAGGCTTGCATCCCTTGGCCTTTGACTTGGCGCGACAGCATCCAGACAAAAAAGATCACAAGAAGAACTGGAAGAAGGAATGGGAGAATATTCAGAAGCCAGTATCCGAACCCAGATTCATTTTTGACTTCAATCGGAGTAAGGGCGAGCTGTTCTTTTGTAATTCCATAGTTATACAGAGTTGTGGAAAGAGAACTTTCTGCTTCTTTCTTTGCTGTACCGATAGTTCCATCTGTAAAGTTCACCGTTACCTCTTGACCGACAACTTGGATATTTTTAATAAGAGGTTTTTCAGAAGTGCTTTTTATTATATTACTTGCAACATCAGAGATAGCTAATTTCTTTACTTCAACGGGAGCCTTGGCGACAAATGAGTAAATAAGGGTAATACTGATAAATATAGCAAATGCAATAATTATCTGATTAGCAATAGTGAGTACTTTTTTCGGTTGTGTGGGTATTTTCTTATCCATAGTAAAGGTATTATACACGAAGAGGAGCAAATAAAAAACCATCGAGGAGATGGTCTTTCGAATAGAATTCAGGTTCTTTAGAAATCATTAATAATATCTAAATGCAAGCTTATGCTCTATTTAATCATAAATATAATAAGACCACCCAACAGACATGCGAGGATGATTATTAGCATTTTTATACACTTCATTATTAAATTTTTAAAAGATGAAATTACAAAATTTCTATATTTTCGATATAGAAAATAATTCTTTTGCACTCTTCATTCATTAAACAACTTCCATCCTTCAGTTTAGTAAAGCTATACTCATCACCTCCTTTTCGATCAGGAAATAGTAGAGTCCTTACTGCAAGGCAGGGTGGCTCATGAACGATTGTTGGTTCATCAAAAAATTTTACTTTCTCTCCGTTGATACAAAGATAGGTTCCTTTTAGTGCGGAAGCAAATTGCTCTGGAGTTTGTAAGTGTGGCATATTGTGGATTTTACTATGTATGACAAATGTGTATGTACATTATATTGTATAAAATACTATCATCGTATGCATTTTTGTCAAATTATGATCTCGACTAGTGGAACTGGGCGGAGTTGAACCGCCATGCAAAAGATGTTCATATATACGTCTACGTGTGTAGTTTATCCATTGGTTTTAAATATTCATCCTAGAGAACAAACAAAACAGATGAATACCGAGCTTTTCATTGTCGGAACTACGATCAAGCAGTTCGTAGTTCGTAACCCGATGAATGATGCCTACTCTTTATATCGGATGTCGAAAGAGAAGACACTCGTACGGCCTAAAGTTAGGCGGTAGCGAGAGCTAGATTACCAAACGGAAATGCGTATGGTGATCGAATAGCTTTAGCGACTTTGTTTGCACGTAAGTCTTTTTCAGGAAGTTTTGCGAGATTCCTGAGTACTCGACACGCATATATATGAGGACGATCCTTTGTCGAAGCCCGTCAGTCCCATGTGTTAAAGAATTATCTTTTATACTCTCTACTCATTTCACGATCTACATCACGCTTCTTTATCGATTCGCGCTTATCATAATTCTTCTTACCTTTAACAACAGCAAGCTCTACCTTAATTAAACGTCCTTTACTATACAATGATAAAGGCACAAGTGTCAAACCTTTTCGACCATCTGCTGGTACAAGCTCTTTAATCTGCTTCTTACTAAGCAAAAGCTTGCGTGTCCGCGTCGGATCGTAATCAAGTGGAGTGTTTCCGACTTGGTACGGAGGAATCTGCATATTCATCAGGTACACTTCCCCACCACGAACAATAGCAAAGCTCCCGGCCAAAATTGCTCGGCCACCTTGTATAGATTTCACTTCAAAACCAAAAAGCTTAATACCTGCTTCGTATTTCTCAATGACTTCGTAGTTGAAGTGGGCTTTGCGATTATCGATCAATACACTCATATCTCTATCCTACCATACCACTGTGATAAAAAAATGAGCGACTCAGTACTGAGTCGCTCATGATAAATCTCTGTTTACATTGATTACAATCTAATTTCTGGAGTTTTATTCTCACTCCTTGCATTAGCAATAATAATTCTATCCCTTTTCTTCAAGTGAAGCGTTTGGTGAGTTATTTTGTTATAAACGAAACCGTTTCGCTTTTTTTGATTCCAACGCACACAATTATAAAAAATCGCCTCTGTAGCATCTTCTTTTTTTATTATTACTTTACATTTTATGTAATAATAATAATTATTCTTATTATAGATAACAATACCACCTACTATAATAGTAACGATACTTATAATCGACAGATAAGGGTTGTCTTGAATGGTCTGGGGTAACATGTCTTTAATGTTCATATTTTTAAGTTTTGTTTACAATACCACACTATTCTATATAGCGCAAGCATAGAAAAAGAAAACACCATCTCATAACAAAGTTATGAGATGGTGTTTGCGCATGGTTTAAAAATCTTTAAATGGAGTTATTTTTATTTTATAAACCCAATTTTTTATCACTTGGAAAAAGAGATACAAAAATGAGCTGATAGCGAGAATAGCAAAAAATAAATTTAAGAGTAAAGTGAAATCATTCCTGAATTCACCATTTAAATATGTAAAACTTTTTGTTTTAAGATATAAAAAACAAACTGATCCAATAACCAAAACGAAAATAATTACCTTTTTCATAAAAGTGATTTTTTGTGAATTAATGGGATTTGTCAAAATTTATTAATATTATATCAATAATAACACTAAGCGTCAATATAATAGTCTATTTTTATTATATTCTTTGCACTCTTCTATAAAAAACTGCTATTATATAAAGTATATGATACATCAAGCTAAGTTCAGCATATCAGGTCTACGTGGAGTCTGGGGTGAAGGACTCACGGAAGAGAATTCAAGGAGTCATATCGAGGCTTTTGCTATTTTCTTACAGAAGAATAATGTGAAACGTGTTGTCATCGCGCGTGACACACGCCTCTCGAGCCCTGTCATAAACCAGATCGCACGCGACATACTGGTTCGCTCCGGCTTTGATGTCGTTGATGCAGGTATCATCCCTACTCCAACAACAATATTCCTCATTCGTAATATTCCATTTGAAGCAGGTATTATGATCACCGCATCGCATAATCCACCAGAGTATAACGGTATTAAATTTCTGACAGGAAAAGCTATGTATATTAACGAAGATGAACTCAAAGAGATTAAAGGATATGTCGGCCTAATAGGAGAAGAACGAGCAGGTGGAACAATTATAGACAATAGCACACTTGGTCTCACGCACGTAGAGCATGTGCTTGCACATATAGATGTCGAGCTCAT
>JAYVQT010000034.1:0-54581 GCA_043776915.1 Minisyncoccota bacterium
CATCTGTAGAGATTCATATCACTCAAGGCGAGCGTCCAATGGCAAGTGACAACAAGTCACTTGGGCGATTTATTCTCGATGGTATTCCGCCTGCCCCTCGAGGTATGCCTCAAGTAGAAGTGACTTTCGATGTGGATGCCAACGGAATCCTCAATGTAAAAGCGAAAGAGAAAGCTTCTGGCAAAGAACAGACTATACGCATTGAAGCTTCATCTGGCCTTACAGATGCTGATATTAAGAAAATGCAACAGGATGCAGAAGTCCACGCTGAAGAAGATGCGAAGAAGAAAGAATTGGTAGATGAAAAGAATACCGCCGAGATGATGATTTTCTCTGCCGAGAAATCTCTTAAAGAATATGGAGATAAAATTGAAGTAAGTTTAAAGACAAGTGTTGAAGAAAAAATTACTGCCGTAAAGACTGCAAAGGAAGGCTCTGATATAGATGCTATTAAAACAGCTCTTGAAGCACTGACGACGGAAGTTTCTAAGATTGGCGAAGCTATGAGTAAGGTTACGCCAGAAGCAGGGCAAAATCAAACTCCTGAAGCCCAAGGCGAAGAAATAAAAGAAGCAGAAGTAAAAGAAAATCCAGAAAGTAAATAATTTTTTATGGCAAAAGATTACTACGAAATATTAGGCGTACCGAAAGGTGCTTCAAAAGATGAACTTAAAAAGGCTTTTCACAAGCTTGCTCATAAGCATCATCCAGACAAGAATAAAGGTGACGACAAGAAGTTCAAAGAAGTGAATGAAGCCTACCAGACTCTATCAGATGACCAAAAGCGCGCACAATATGATCGTTTTGGTTCAGATGGCCCACAAGGATTTAATCCAGGACAAGGCGGCGGCGGTTTTGGCGGCTTTGACTTCTCTGGTACTCAAGGTGGTATGGAATTCGACATGGGTGACCTTGGTGATATCTTTGGCGACTTTTTTGGTGGGGGTGTGCGTGGAAAGCAACCAGCGCGTGGGCGCGACATTTCGACTGAGATAGATCTCTCTTTCGAAGAATCTATTTTCGGGGTGACACGTAAAGTTTTAATTTCTAAACAGTCAACATGCGACATATGTAAAGGTAATGGTGGTAAGCCAGGTACAAAGTCAGATACCTGTCAGACGTGTAATGGTAATGGACAGATTCGCGAAGTAAAGCGATCGATCCTTGGAAGCTTCTCAAGTGTCCGCACGTGTGATATGTGTAACGGTACAGGCAAAATTCCGTCAGAAAAGTGTACAGAGTGTCGTGGAGCAGGAATTCTAAAGAAGCAAGAAGAGATCACGATCAACATTCCAGCTGGTATCAATCACGGTGAAATGGTTCGCATGACGGGTATGGGTGAAGCGATCAAAGGCGGACAGTCTGGTGACTTGTATATTAAAGTGAATGTGAAGTCGCATGCAGTCTACAAACGCGAAGGGTTGAACCTCATGATGGATCTGCCAATTAAGCTCACTGATGCACTTCTAGGTATAGGATATGAACTGAAAACGCTTGAAGGCGCTATTGTGGAAGTTAAAATTCCAGAAGGAATAAATCATAATGAGTTGCTTCGAGTTCGAGGTAAAGGCGTCCCATCTAACCGTGGACGCGGTGATATCATCATTCGTATCCAAGTCCAGATGCCAAAAAAACTTTCTCGTAAATCTAAAGAAATAATTGATGAGCTAAAAAAAGAGGGGATCTAATCCTCTCTTTTTTGTTGACGTTTGCACTCAAAAGAGTATTATTCTGTTAAAATATTTTTTCGTAAAACCCACTAAATTTTCACAGAGTAAAAAAATCATATATCTCCTCCTTACTAATTTTAATAACAGGAAGATAAAAAGTTATTTGAAATGGTGGTCAGAACATTCAAAAAAGATTTTTCAAATATCACTGTGTCCATGGAAAAATTTCCTGAATATTATTATATTCAGGAAAAAATAAAGAAAATGCGTTAACCAAGAGGTTAACGTTTTTTATGTTACCTATTTACATATCCTGTGAGTTTGTTATTATTCTTTTATTAATATTTACTGCAGGCGAAATGCTTGATATAAAGAGAAATGACTAAACGTTCGGTTGCTTCCAAGAAGCTCTGGAAAATTGGTGCCACGGAGTTCAATACTCAATATTTTGATTTTAATAAGGAAGGTGATCTAATTATTAAAGAAGGTCATAATATTTATAATGTTCGCTACATGGCTGAGAAGTTTGGAACCTCGCTTGAGATCCTCATGCCTTTTGTTATTGAAGAGCGCCTCGAAGACTTCCTCGACCTGGTCCGCGATCTTTCGAAGAAAGTCGGCTACCAAGGCAAGTTCTTCTATCACTACCCGATGAAGGTGAATCAGAATAAAGAAGTCGTTATGGCAATTGTGGGTGAAGGTGCTCACCTTGAGACATCATCATATAATGACCTCTGGCTTGTGAAGAAAATGCTTGAGCAAGAGACATTCAATCCAAATATTCGTATTCTCTGTTCTGGTCCGAAGACTGATAAATATATCTCTCTTATTGATGATCTTCAGCATCGTGGTGTGAAGATTTTCCCACTTATCGAAGGTCCGAACGAGCTCAAGTTTCTACAATATTCAAAGTACGATGTTGGTATCCGACTTGATATGCCAATTAAGGCAAGTTCATATTGGAATAAGCCGATTGACCGCTTCGGATTCTCAGCGAAAGAAATTCTCTCGATGGGGTCATTTAAGAATCTGAAAATTTTGCACTACCATATCGGCTCACAGATAGAGAAGCTCTCAGATGTTATTGCCCCAATCAAGTATGCGCTCGATGTGTACTTTAAAATAAAAGAGAAGAATCCTATGCTCGACACACTTGATATCGGAGGTGGTATGCCAATTCCATATACTCGCTCAAAGAGCTACCCCGTTGATAAATTGATGGAGAAGATCTTGAAGCTTATCAAATCAGAATCTGAGAAGCGTGGACTACCACAGCCGAACCTTGTGTGTGAATGGGGCCGCTATATCGTGGCGCCAGCACAGATTACAATCTTTAAAGTTATTGACACTAAAGCAATTTCAAATAAAAAAAGCCCAGCCAAGAAGTGGTACGTTATCGACGGAAGCTTTATGAACGATCTTCTGGATACCTGGGCGATTGGTCAGAAATGGGCGGTATCACCAGCTAATAATAAGAATGATTCAGATTTGAACGAAGTCTGGCTTGCAGGCTCTAGCTGTGATTCTGATGACATTTATACAGGAGTGGATGGTACAGTGACTCTTCCTGACTTTAATTTTGATAATGGTGAGAATATGTATGTCGTTGTTTATGATACTGGAGCATACCAAGATCCATTGGCAGCGCACCATTGTATGCTCTCATCACCACTTAAGCTTATTGTCGAGAATGGGCACATCGTCGTGGCTCGTAAACGTGAGAGTCCAGATGATGTCGGTAAAAATTTTGGTTGGTAGAATTACAAATAAGTTTTATAATATTAAGATATGCAAAATACAAATCTTCCAACACTTCCAACACTAGAATTTATTCTTAAAAATTTCAAAAATTTCAACTCTCGTGCTACTCGCGATGCACTGATTGCATATTGGCGCCATACTGAAAAGGGTGGCAAAATGTTCTGGGCTGTGGCTGGTGCTATGAGTTCTGCTCAGCTGGGTATTACACTTGCGCCAGCAATTCGCGCCGGACTTATCTCTGGGATGTCAGTAACAGGTGCGAATCTTGAAGAATCCCTTTTCCGCCTTGTTGCTCATCACAGCTATAAAGATTTTCCAGATTACCGTTATTTCACCAAAGAAGATGATACCAAGATTCTTAAAGACCGTATGCGTCGAGTGACCGATACGAGTATTCCTGAAGACGAAGCATTTCGAGTAGTTGAGGGTCTTATTGTACCGACATGGAAAGAAGCGACAGAGAAAGGTACACGGAAATTCTGGCATGAGTACTTCTATGATCTCATACAGCAAATTGACAAAACGGATCATGAAGGTGATGCGACTGAGTGCTGGTTACTCGCTGCTGCCGAGAATAATATTCCGATCGTGGTACCAGGCTATGAAGACTCAACGTTCGGTAATATTTTTGCTTCACATGTCAAAATTGGTGAATGTAGTGCCAGCATTGCTAAGTCGGGTATTGAGTACATGGGTGCGTGGTATGACCAGTATAAAGAACTTTCGAAAGGTGAGGGCGTTGGATTCTTTCAAATTGGCGGAGGAATCGCTGGTGATTTTCCAATCTGTGTCGTACCATCAATCAAGTACGACCTCGGCGAAGACGTTAAACCGTGGGCTTACTTCTGTCAGATCTCTGACTCGACAACTTCGTATGGTTCGTACTCTGGTGCAACTCCAAATGAAAAGATTACTTGGGATAAGCTTACGAAAGAAACTCCAATGTTCGTCGTCGAATCAGATGCGACTATTGTAGTACCACTTATGCTGACCGCTCTTCTTGAATGCATAGCTAATCCTGAAGAAGCGAACAAGTTGATTGCAAAATATAGTATATAGTCTAAATAAAAATACCTACACATACCTAGTATGGGTATTTTTATTTATTTTAATGTAGCTTTAAACTTATTGGCAATAATCGTATAGACAAGCTGTGCAGCTCCATATTCGGTTAATACTGAGTCGCGCTGAGGTGCAACTTCGACAATATCAGCGCCGATAAGGTTCTTTTCTTTTATTACTCTTTCAATAAGTTCGATACCATACCACCACTCAAGTCCACCTTGGACCGGCGTGCCAGTACCAGGCATGAAGCTTGGGTCGAAACCATCAACATCAATAGTCAGGTAGACATTTTTCGTTGTGATTGATTTTAATATATCTGATATATCAGGAATTTTCTTATTATTACCCCATTCGTATACAGTAATATTATTTTTTGGATTGCTAAAGTAGTTATATTCATCCACTGAATAAGTGCGTATGCCGACTTGGACAAGCTTGTAGCCGAGCTCATTCCCACGGTGAAGGACGCATGAGTGTGCATATTTTGATGGGTGACTACTATAATCTCCATCATTGTCCCGAAGGTCACAATGAGCGTCTATTTGAAGAATAGTTACATCTTTCGGGTCAGTATGCGTGGCGAGAGCTTGGAATAGCCCAAGGGAGACTGAGTGCTCGCCACCAAGGAGAAATACAAATTTACCTTTTTTTATAAAACTTTCGCAAACTTCTGTAATTTTTGCCAGCGCTTTCTCTGGTGTTAGCTTACTAATATTACCTAAATCTTTATGAGCTATTTTTATCTTACTATTCGGCTCACATTTAAATGTCCTATCAAAAAACTCTAGCTTTGTATCAAGGCATTTAAGTATAGCTTTCGGGCCATGAATTGTACCCTTACGACTTGAAGCCGTCTTCTCATATGGAGCGCCCACTATAACAACATCTGCATCTTCTAATTTTTTTGTATTAATGATTCCATGAGTCATGTCGACATAGTACAAAAAATAAGCTTATTTTGCAATTAACTAAAGGAAAAACATGATATAATACTTATATGAGTACGGAATTACTAGTAGCGATACTTGCAGGTCTCGGAAGTATGATTGGCTGGGGTTTTGCCGATTTCTTTGCTAAAAAAACTATAGATAAGATTGGAGATATAAATACTTTGTTTTGGAGTCAACTATTTGGAATTATACCACTTGATATTTTATTCCTCATAAACCCAACAATTCCCGGCAAATTAGCAGGTAATGGTTTTATACTGGTAATAATTTTAGGCATATGGAGTGGTTTTTCATATATACCCACTTATATTGCATTCGGAAAAGGTAAAGTAAGTCTAATCAGTCCGATATTTGCTTCCTATGCAGTACTTGTGGCAATTCTTTCGGCTGTCTTTCTGCAGGAAATAATCCCACTGGGTCGCCAAATAGCTTTTTTTGTGGTGTTTGTAGGAATTCTTCTTATCAGCATTAATCTTAAAAATATTTTCAGTCTGAAAAAAAGTAATACAAATACACCACACGAACCAGTAAAAGGCTTAAAAGAAATATTGTTTTCCGTTATATTTTTTTCGATTTGGTTTATTGCACTAGATAAATTTATTAGCGGCGAGAATTGGGTTCCAATTCTTTTATTGATAAGAATATTTTCTGCTCTATCTCTTTTTGTATATGCAAAAATTAGAAATATAAGTCTGAGTGTAACGGATCAATCACTTTGGAAATATTTATTGATGATAGGATTGTTCGACGTAGGAGCATTTTCTGCCACTTCATACGGCTTTAGCCATACTTCATATGTTAGTGTCGTAGCAATGCTTGGAAGTGCTTTTTCAGTACCTACAATTATTCTAGCAAGAGTTTTCTTGAAAGAAAAAGTAACATTGTATCAGACAGCGGGAAGTATTGTTGTGATTATGGGTATTATGCTATTGTCTTTATTATAGATCAATTTATGAGAAAAGAACCCCAACAAACAAATAGATTTTTTGAGTTTAATAAAATTAAAAGTTTTAAAAAAGTAACTCCATTCTTTCTTTTCAATAAACAAGCCATAATATCGAATCTCAATGAATACAAAAGTTCAATGCCAAAAAATACCGAAATTTGTTACGCGATGAAAGCAAACTCAGAAGAAATAGTTTTGAAAACATTAAAAGAAGCAGGTGCGAGTTTTGAAGTGGCATCAAAGTATGAGTTGGAATTACTTAAAAAAATAAAAGTTGATCCTAAAAAAATTATTTATGGAACTGCTGTAAAACCTGCCAACCATATATCAAGTTTTACTAAGTATGGCGTAGATAGATTTGCTTTTGATTCACTTCAAGAATTAGAAAAAATTGCAAAATACGCGCCAGGTGCTCGTGTGTATTTGCGAGTAATTGTTGATGATAAATCAGACAGCGTTTTCAATATGTCAGAAAAATTTGGTTCCCCGCTCGATAATACAGTTTTCTTACTCTTGAAGGCTTTAGAATTGAAACTTGTGCCATATGGTATTAGTTTCAACGTAGGATCACAGGCGCGAAACAAACATGCATGGACTAGAGGTATAAAAGATATATCTCATACAATGAAGGAACTTCAAAAAAAAGGTGTAAAAATTGACGTAATAAATCTGGGAGGTGGTTTTCCATTTAGTTATCAAAAAGGAGATGGATTTTCTGGAATAAGAGAAATTGCTAAATCTATAAAATCTTCTATAAAATTTATTCCCCATAAAGTATCATTTATAGTTGAGCCTGGAAGAGGTATTGTTACAAATTCTTACTGTTTGATTACTAGTATTATCGCTACAAATAAGAGACCTAATGGGAATTGGCTGTATACCGATGCCGGAGTATACAATGCATTACTTGAAGCTACAAAAGGCCAAGGTAGTACAATGTATAAAGTAATGACAATAAAGCAAGATTCTCATAGATCAAAACAATCGTATGTATTGAGTGGGCCAAGTGGAGACAATATAGATATTATTAACCCGCATATTTTTCTAGCAAAAAATATACAAGTTGATGATCTAATTATTATCTACGATGTGGGTGCATATTCATTCACTCTCGCTACACCTTTTAACGGTTTTCCCGTACCTAAAACGTACTTAATTTAATTATTTTCTAATTATAGGAGCAATCATTGTTTTTGCTTGCCAATATTCACAATCAGGTGGAGTATCTAGATTACAGATTTCGAAACTAATATTTTCTTTTTTAAATCCTGCTTCAAGTAATTTCTCCATGTGGTTTTCAGAAAAATCTGTAGCCTCATCAGAATAATAAGTAAAAATTCCACTTGGCTTCAACATCCTAAAAGCCTCTTTGAAAAACCAAAAATGATTTCCATGTACTTCTTCTTCTGTCAAAGGGTAAGTGTCAAACAATATCCCATCTAAAGATTCATTCGCTATCATCGGAGTGATATCTTCCCAAAAACCGGTTAACAAGTGTAATTTATTTGATTCGATTGCATTCTTTTGATCTATAATACATTTTTCGATAACTCCAATATTACATTCAATAATATAGTGATTATCAATTTTTACAGACTGAATTGCATTAGCTGAAAGTCCAAGGCCATATCCTAACTCAAGGATTTTACCACCATTTTGCGTAGCGATTCTAGCAAGGGTATTCATATAGTTTAGCTCCCAGTCTTCCATAACAGGGTGCCCAGCTATCTTTAAGCTGTGTTTATCATATACTGCTTCTTTTTTTATCCAATCTTCCTTTTTAGTTACAAACCCGATGTTTTTTCTTGTTTCTATGGTGTTTATTTTATTGCCCATACTATAATTCTATTGGTTAAATCTATATTATATATTATATATTATATATCATTGACCTCAAAGCTCAAAAGACCTATAATATTAACACATGACAAATACTTACCAGAAGGTTTTAGTGGGCTATTTAGTACTATTGGTTATATATTGGTTAATACTATCTAATAGTCACTCTACTGACAGTATTTACAATTTTCTCTATTCATTCCTGTTTAGTTTAATACCACTTCTTGGTGGGTTTATAGGAATGATAAAGTCAAAAATTTGGGGCATGTTTACAAGCTCTCTTGGTAAGGCAATATTTTTCATTTCACTTGGAATTTTCTTATGGGGAATGGGTAGTATAGTATGGTCATATTACAATTTAATCGTACATATTGAGATGCCTTATCCATCCCTTGCTGATCTAGGTTTTGCTCCTAGTATATTTTTCTATGGACTCGGTGCAATGTATTTATCGAAAGCAACCGGAGCGAAATTTGGCTTAAGAAGTAAATTTGCCAAAACCGGGATAGTTCTTACGCTCATAGCTTTACTTGCTCTATCTTATTATTTTCTAATTGTTGTTGCTCGTGGTGGAGTACTCATTCCAGAAGGCGAAACCGTGCTCAAAACTATATTAGATATTGCATATCCACTAGGAGATTTTGTTGGCCTATCAATTGCAATAATTGTATCTGGTCTGTCATTTAAATATTTAGGAGGAAGATATGTGCCTGATGTAATGATGATATTGCTCGGACTTGCTATTATGTATTTTGCAGACTTTCTATTTTCTTATAGCACTACAGTTGGAACATTTTATAATGGAGACAAAGGGGATTTATTGTTAACATTCGGATTATTTTCAATAACATATGGAGCTATGGGTTTTTTCAAACTTAAAACTAGTAATTCATGATTGCCACATCCATTTTAACCACTATGACAATATTTTCACGAATGTCATCACGAATAATTAAAGAACAAGAATTGATCATCGGACCAGTGGCTTGGTCTGAAGCTCTCAAGGTACAAGGTTTGCACGTTGTCGACCAAAAGGCTGGTGAAGTGACAATTGATGGTGATGAGAAAAATGTGATAAATAATCTTGTGGCACAGTATGCTCGTCTTTTCGGAAAAGCTTCAAATGAAGTATGTAAAGAAGCTGTTCAGGATTTGATAAAAGAATTACCAATAGAACAAATACCCGCTAGTCTAATATAATATATAATATGTCCGACTTACCAAATAGTGAAGTACCCCAAAATGAATTTAAAGAGATTACAGAAGAGCTGTATGTAAAGAATTTGGAGTTAGTAAATTTGAATAAAGAAAATGCTCGTTTGAATACTGAGCTAAAAATTGCCAATGAAAAACTTCAAGACTTGGACAAATTGAAGACAGAATTTCTTTCACTTGCGTCTCACCAATTACGCTCACCTCTGACTGCTATTAAAGGCTATGCATCTATGGTTATTGAAGGTGATTTTGGTCAAATATCCAAAGAAGCTCATGATGCTGTCGAACGTATTTTCCAATCGAGTCAGAACTTAGCTAAGATTGTCGAAGACCTACTTAATGTTTCTAAAATTGAACAAGGCGGCATGAAGTACGAAATGGCACCATTTGATCTGACTATTATTGCACGAGATATGACTAAAGATCTCTCTATTACAGCAGAAAAAAAAGGATTAAAAATGACATTTGAAACAGATAGCACGAAAGAGTTTATGGTAAACGGCGATAAAGAGAAAATCCGCCAAGTCATTCTCAACTTAATTGATAACTCGATAAAATATACGAAAGAAGGAGGAGAAATAAAAGTGTCTCTAAAGAAAATAGATTCAAAAGTTATTTTTGCTGTTGCTGATAGTGGTATGGGTATGACACCAGAAATTAAAGCAACATTATTCCAGAAGTTTGCTCGCGGTGAAGGGGCGCGTATGAATACCGGTGGTTCAGGTCTTGGACTGTATTTGGCTAAAGAAATCGTCGAAGCACACAAGGGTCACGTCTTTGTAGACTCAGAAGGTATGGGTAAAGGTTCAATATTTTCTATGGAACTTGATCTTATGTCTTAGATACTTTACTTCCGTCATCTGTATCACTTACTTCATAACCTAAGTCTTTAATTTTATCTCGAAGTTTGTCGCTCTTAGCCCAATCTTTATCTGTGCGGGCTTGCTCACGCTCTCTGACAAGTGTCGTTACTTCTTCAGATATGATTTCTGTTTTTAAATCTGAAAGTCCAAAACCGAACACAGTATCGAAGTCGAGCATAGTTGCTTTCTTGTCAGTATCAGAAACTTCATTATCGTGTATGAGTTCCCAAAGTAATGCGAGTGCTTTTGGAATATCTAAGTCGTCGTCCATGAATGTTATAAAGCGGTTCTTGTAACTGTGCTCTACTAAGCCTACATCTTCACCTAAATTTTTAAATGCTTCATATAAACGACCAAGGGCAACTTGGCTTCCCTCTACAGCGTCAAGTGTAAAGTTCGTCTGTGTACGATAGTGAGCTGTACAGAGCCATAATCGAAAGGCGAGTGGATCTATACCTTTTTCTATTAAGTCTCGAAGTGTGTAGAAATTGCCAAGTGATTTAGACATTTTTTTCCCGTCTACCATTAGGTGTTCATTATGCATCCAGTATTTTACAAATGGCTTACCTGTTGCACATTCGGACTGGGCTATTTCATTCTCATGATGAGGGAATATAAGATCAACTCCGCCAGTGTGGATATCAAAGCTTTCACCAAGTTCGGTCATGCTCATAGCTGAGCATTCTATATGCCAACCTGGGCGACCTTTGGAAAGCATAGTATCTCTTTCTAATATTTCAGCTGGATTCCAGAATACTTCACCATCGGCTTTGTCCCATGCTTTCCATAAAGCAAAATCTGTGGCATTCTCTTTTTCGTATTCATCTTTTTTAATTCTTCCCTCGGCATTTTCTTTCAGGTCAGATACAGTAACATGCGAAAGTTTACCGTACTCTTTATCTTTGGCAATAGAGAAGTATACTGATCCGTCGTCTGTTGTATACGCAGAACCATTTGTAAGTAGCTTTTCAATAAGTTCAAGCATTTCTTGTATGTAGTCGGTGGCCTTGGTATAGGTAGTCGGCGCGGTAATATGTAAACTATCTCGATCTTTAAAAAATCCTTCTGTATAAAATTCAGTAAAAGCTCTAAGCGTCTTACCTTCTTTTTGACTGTCGCGAATTATCTTATCATCCACATCAGTAATGTTCATAACGTGATCGACATCATACTCTCGGTAGGTTAAGTATCTCTTAAGCATATCAGTAAAAACATAGGCTCGGTAGTTACCAATATGTGGATAGTTATAGACCGTTGGACCACATGTATACAAACCTACGCTTCCTTTATTACGAGGCGTAAATTCTTCTTTTGTACGAGAAAGTGAGTTAAAAAGTATTAGAGCCATTTTTTATATTTAAGGTACATAAATGCCAAAATACTGGTGACTATCATTGCTCCCAAGACGATATAGAATTCAAGCGGTGTGCGGATAAGGACAAAATCGGTATTCATAACGAAGATACTTGAGATGAGTACAACTGGTGAAGTAAGGAAAGTGATAACAGTTAGCATCTTTATAGTCTCATTACTTTTACTCGCAAGAAGAGAGTCGTTGGTGTCGCGCAAGTCGTTTAGGATTTCTTTATGACTATCGAGGATATCTTGCGTTTTTGTATACTCACTAATGATGCTTGAAAGATAGTATCCAAACTTTTCACCAAAGAATTTCTTTGCCGCCATTTCAAATGTATCAAGCGCTTCTTTATGGAACCGCAAAGCTTGACGAAAGTCGATGAGCATGCGATTAATGTTTGATATAGTCACCACCATATCCCTTTCTTTACCTTCAAAGATTTTCCGCTCAGTATCTTGCAAGAGTATGTTCAGCTCATTAAGCTCGTAACGAGAGTGAATATAGAGAGTCTTGATTAAGTGATAGAATAAAAACCCCGCATGGTCGACATCAATACGCTTCTCAAGAATAGCATCAACTTCAAATGTCTTCGAGAACTCATGGACTGATTCAATGAACTCGTAGTGAGTCGTAATAATAAACTTATTGCCAACGATGAAGTCAATTTCTTGTTCCACGCCTTTGTCGCCGCTATGAGAGATACGTGGGAAATGTAATATTAGATATATAAAGTTTGGAAAAAGATCAACGCGCGACTGTGGACTGCGATTATGTAATTCTTCGGTTACGAGTATCGGGATCGAGTATTCTTCCATAATGTGAAGTAACTCATTTTCTGTCGGAGACTCGAGGTCAACCCACACTAACCCTTTATATGTGTATTTTGATATCATACTTTCTATTATAGCGTTCCGCTTGCATTTTTCAAAGGTTTTGTGTATTATAGGGCCTGTAGAAGTTACTACGGATTAAGATTTTTCTACACTTATATTTATATGACAACAGCAAAAAAAACAACTAAAAAAGCAGATACAGAAAATACCGAATTTGCTGTTATTGAAACAGGAGGAAAGCAGTACAAAGTGGCCGTTGGTGACATTCTTAAAGTAGAAAAACTTGACGGTGAATTCGCTCTAGGTGACAAAATAATCTTTGACAAAGTGCTTCTGGTTGACAATGGTATTGATACGACTATCGGGTCTCCATATATCGTAAGCGCCACTGTTGAGTCACTTTTCCAGAAAGCAGGCAAAGGTAAAACAGTTAAAGTAATTAAATATAAGCAGAAAAGTCGCTACCTCAAGCGCAATGGCCACCGCCAGCCCTTCATCGAAGTCAAAATCTCCGCTATCAAATAAAATCACCACAACTTAATTAGTGTGGTGAATTTAGTAACTTTTTTAATCTTGAGTTGATTTTAGTGCTGCATCTAGTTTCTTCGAATAACCAACTCCATTATATAAAGCATGAATCCTTTTTGGATTATTTGCAAGAATAATGAATGTCGCCATACGGCTAAATGCTGATTGCATCAACTCATAGATCTGATTGTGAGCGGTTCCAACAGGTAATGTTGAGTCTACTCCTTTTAGTGTATGATAAATGGCTATAATATCCTCCTGGCTTGCACTTTGAATTTTAGAATTTAATTCATAAAGTTGAAGCATAATACTTTCAGGGGTTGCCTTTTGCAGTTGTTCAACTGCCAGTTGAAAATTTGTTTGCATGATAATTTACAATTTAGTTGCTTATATAATAGCATTAATTTAATTTAAAGTCAAGCTCTGTTACGTAGCGCATTCTTAATAGTCTCACTATCAGAATACTCAAGTTCAGTACCAGTTGAGAGGCCGCGACCGAGAGAGACGATAATAAATTTATTTTTTGACTGAAGAGGTGAGAGAAGCTCACGTACATACATATCCGTATGCTCTCCTTGAGGGTTAAGAGAAAGAGCAATAATCACTTCTTTTAAGCCATCATTTTTTGATCGCTCTTCGATGATACTGACTAATTCTTTGGTTCGTACAAAGTTTGACGTATCTTTGGTGACGATCGGCACCAGTCCGCCAAGAATAAAATACATACCGTCATAATTTTTGCTTTTCTTAATTGTTTCAAAGTCGGCATCTTTCTCGACGATGAGAAGCGACGCATGATTTGTTTTCGTATTATTACATGTCTCACACAGTGTGGCTTTGCTTCCTTGAAAAAAAAGGAAGCATGACGGACATTGGCTGATGGAGTTACGGAGGACTAGAATTTCGTCACCAAGCTCTTTGACGTAGCCTGGATGTTTGTGAAGCAAGAAGTAGACAAAGCGCTTGGCTTGACGCTCACCAATGCCGGGAAATTCTTTAAAATGCTGAGCTAATTTTTCTATCGAATTCATAGTTTAGAATTGATCAACGTTGCCAATTTCTCGAGAGGAAGAGGCAAAGTCGCTTAAGTTACTTTTTTCAATCGTCATGAATGTTGTTGTCTTCTCGTCGAAGTATAATTCGACTTTACCGACGGGACCATTACGATGCTTCTCGATAAGTATTTCGGCAATATTCGTACGCTCAGACTCATCTTTACCTTTATCTTCACGGTGAATAAACATGACGACATCGGCATCCTGCTCGATAGATCCAGAGTCACGAAGGTCAGACAGACGAGGGCGACCACCGCGAGACTCGACCGCACGAGAGAGCTGAGAGAGGGCAATGACTGGCACATCGAATTCTTTGGCTAAACTTTTAAGGGAACGTGAGATTTCAGTCACTTGATTGACCATACTGTCATAATTTTTCGAAGTCGACATCAGCTGTAAATAGTCAACAATAATAAGCCCAATGCCATGCTCAGCACGAATACGTCTGCATACCGAGCGCATACGAACAATAGAGTTACCAGCCATATCGTCGACAAAAATTGGCGCTTTCGATAATCGATCAAGAGAGTCACGGATCTTTGAGAATTCACTTTCTGCCGTTAGATTTCCAGTTCGCAAATTCCACGCATTCACTTTAGATTCAGCAGCGAGCATTCTGTCGACGAGTTGTTGAGTACTCATTTCTAGAGAGAAGATAACTGTCGGCGTACCGTGCTTAAGCGCGGCTTGGCGCGCGATATCAAGCGCAAGTGTCGTCTTACCCATAGATGGACGAGCAGCGAGAATAATGAGGTCAGACTTTTGCAGTCCAGATAAGTATTGATCAAGGTCTCGGAAGCCAGTTGGTACGCCACGAAGCTCACCCTTGCTTTCATGAAGACGCTCTAATCGATCCCAGGCTTCTGGTAAGCTATCTTTCAAAGAGATGAAAGCATGTGCAGCTGAATTCGTATTAATGCCCATCATACGCTTCTCGGCTTGGTCAAGAATTTCAAATACATCTTCAACTTCTTCTTTGAATCCAAGCTCCGAGATATCGACTCCGGCTTCAATAATTTTTCTTAGAATATTTTTCTTTGACACGATATCAGCATAGTGCTTGATATTAGTCGAAGCAGGCACTGCATTGGTAAGTTCGCTTAAGTAGCTACTTCCACCGAGCTGTTCAATTAAGCCTTTTTCAGTCAACTTATGAGAGACAGACAGGATGTCAATCGGCTCGCCTTTACTCGCAAGCTCAAGCATAACTTTGTATATCTGTGAATGCTTGGCAGCGTAAAAAGATTCAGCCACAATAATATCGTTAATCTCATGAATAGCCTGTGGGCGTAGCATGATCGAGCCAAGCACCGCGCGCTCAGAGTCAACGCTTTGTGGAGGAATGCGAAGAGTTGTTTTTTGAGTTGATCTATTTTTATTTTCTCCCGTGTCTTTGTAAGGCATAGACCCTATTGTAGCACAGTCGTACATTTTAAGAATTTCTATTTTTCTGAAAAATATGTGGGTAAAGTGTGCAAAACTCCTAGTTTTTTGGTAGTATAATAACTATATGAAGAAACGATTACTTTCGGGCATTACTCCTTCTGGTTCAGGAAATCTACATATTGGGAATTACTTCGGCGCTCTTAAGCAATGGGTTGATTTACAAGATACGTATGAGAGCTTTATCTTCGTGGCTGATCTTCATGCACTAACAGTCATTCAAGATAAAGAGCAACTCAAGAGCAACATCCTCACTGTCGCTCTTGACTACTTGGGAGCTGGACTTGATCCAGAGAAAATTACTTTATTTAAGCAGTCAGATATATCTGCGCATCCAGAGCTTGGTTGGATTTTTAATTGTATTACACCAATGGCGTATCTCGAACGAGCTCATGCATATAAAGATGCTCATATGAAAGCTAAAGAAATTAATGTTGGCCTTTTTGATTATCCACTTTTAATGGCAGCCGATATTTTGCTTTATGATATCGATGTTGTACCAGTCGGACAAGATCAGAAACAGCATGTCGAGTACGCTCGCGATACAGCGCAGAAATTTAACCATATTTATGGTGAGACATTTAAACTTCCGGAGCCTATGATTTTAGCTAATGTGTCTGTTGTTCCGGGAACTGATGGACGGAAAATGTCAAAAAGCTACGGCAACACCATTCCACTTTTTGGTACTGATGCTGAAATCAAGAAAGCTGTCATGAGTATCGTAACTGATTCGAAAACTCCCGATGAACCGAAAGATCTAGATACCTGTAATATTTTTGCTCTCCATAAACTTTTCTTAAATACCGATGAATTAGCACACCTCGCAGAGAGATATAAAAAAGGTAGTATGGGTTACAAAGAATCGAAAGATATGCTCTTTGAGGAAATATTAACACTCGTCACACCGATGCGCGAGCGCCGAGAAATGTATGCCAAAGATTTAGATACTGTTCGTGCGATACTGAAAGATGGTGGACAAAAAGCTAAAATACTTGCCGATAAAAAAATGGAATTAGTACGTACTGCTATAGGTGTAACATTATATTCTTAATTATGCTCTCAATCTTACGATTCTTACTCATAGCTATAGCACTCTATCTTATTATTAAAACAGTTAAGATTGTTCGAATTATTCTGACAGTAGTGCTTGGTATTATCTATATTCCTATTAATAATTTGAATGTGGCAGTTCAAAAGTGGTATTTCAGTATTAAGCATAAAGATGTAGTCTTGTACTATTTATTTACACCATTTTACTGGATACTTGTGAGTATTACATTTATCATTTCCATACCGTATGAGATGGTTATCAGTATGGATATCCACTAATATATAGCTTTTTTACTTTTTGTGATAAAGTATGAATATATGATAAACCGTACATATACGAAAGATTTAAAAAATTTTATAGGAGACGAAGTTACTATTGCCGGCTGGGTAGATGTGCGACGAGACCAAGGTAAGATGGTTTTCATGGATATGCGTGACATGACGGGTAAAGTTCAGTGTGTTGTCTTACCAAACCATATTGAAGCTATACAGTCAGTCAAAGAAGTTCGTACGGAGTGGGTACTTAAAGTTACTGGCATCGTTAATAAGCGTCCAGAGAAAAATATAAAGGAGGGGATACTGAACGGCGATATTGAGCTTGAAATACTCGGGATTGAGATTTTAGCTGAGGCTGCACCGCTTCCATTTGATATGTCGAATGATGGCTATAATCTTGATCTCACGACCGAGCTTGATAATCGCGCACTTGTGCTCAGACAAGCAAGTGTACAGGCAGTTTTTAAAGTTCAAGAAACTATCATTGACTCATTCCGCACATTTATGAAAAAGAATATGTTTTTTGAATTTCAAGCACCATCGATTACACCCGCAACTGCTGAAGGCGGAGCGGAAGTCTTCCAAGTTAACTATTTTGATAAGAAAGCGTATCTAACTCAGTCACCACAACTCTACAAGCAAATCGTTATGTCGGCTTTTGAGCGATGCTTCTCCGTCAATAAAGTATTTCGGGCTGAACCTTCATCGACTACTCGCCACCTGACAGAAATTGTGTCGCTTGATGCTGAGATGAGCTTTATAGACTCATGGACTGATGTGCGTGATATGGCTGAAGAAACAGTTCGATATATTTTAAATCAAGTTGCAGAAAAAAACAGCGAGCATTTGCAACTACTTAAAGCGACACTCCCAACTATGATCGACAAGACTCCGACACTTTCACTTCGCGAAGTTCAGCAGAAAATTTTTGAAAAGTCCGGACGTGATGTTCGCGGAGATAAAGATACAAATCCTCAAGACGAGCGGGAAATCTGCGAAATTATGAAGGAAGAAACAGGTTCAGATTTTGTCTTTATCTATGGTTACCCAACACGTCAGAAGCCATTCTATATATATCCAAGTCCAGAAGAGCCTGAATATAACCAAGGTATGGATTTAATCTGTCGTGGAGTCGAGTGGCTCTCTGGTGGACGTCGTATCAACGATTATAAACAACTCGAAGAGCATGTCAAAATGTGGAATATGGATCCAACTAAAATTAAAACATATCTTGAAGCTTTTAAGTATGGAGTGGCACCCGAAGGTGGTTTTGCGTTTGGTGCCGAGCGTATGACAATGCAAATTCTTGAACTCAAAAATATACGTCAAGCCTGCATGTTCCCCCGCGATATGAACCGAATTGATGAGAAATTAAATAGCGATGGGTTCTAGGATTACATTTACCCTTTATTTTAAAGCCATAATGAGCTAGAATATGGCCATGCAGGAAGAATTAATACTCTCAACATACACAGTAAAAGCAGGTTCATTTGAAGGTCCACTTGAGCTTTTACTTTCGCTTATTGAGAGTCGGAAGCTTTTTGTAAATGAGATATCGCTTGCACAAGTAACTGAAGATTATATACAGTATATTCGCTCACTTTCCGATGTTCCGACCGAGAAGCATATTGCCGACGTCTCTTATTTTATATTAATCGCGGCGACTTTGATACTCATCAAATCAAAATCATTACTTCCGAGCTTGGCATTGACCGAAGATGAGACAGAGAAGATTACAGATCTCGAAAAAAGATTAAAGCTTTACCAGATTATTAAAAGTGCCAGTGTTGATATTGGTACTTACTTTGGCAAGCACATTATATTTCGTCCACTTGAGCGAGAGTGGAGTGAGCCATTCTTCTCGCCGGACCCAAGTATTACCGTGAGCTGCATGCTTCAGTCAGTGTCTGATGTACTTGCCCATGTACCAAAAAAAGAAGAAAAGCTTCCAGAAGTTGAAGTTCGAAGAATCATTAATATCGACCAAGTTATTAATAGTCTGACTGACCGTATACAGACAGCTTTGAATATGTCATTCAAAGATTTTGCTCAGAGCCATAATGCGAGTGATACGGCCGAGGCCCGTGTTCACATTATTGTTTCGTTCTTGGCTATGTTAGAATTGGTACGCGAAGGGATTATTGATGTCATTCAACATGCGTCTTTTGGAGACATAGAAATGAATAAACAACAAATACTAGAAAATAATACTACGAACGAATAACATGGAACTTGAATCAAAAATTGAAGGATTACTTTTCTATAAAGGCGAAGAAATGTCTGTGTGGAAATTGGCGCAGTTGCTTGAAGTTACTCCAGAGCTTGTTGATGAGGCGCTTCTAAAACTCGAGCATTCATTCGTAGGTAGAGGATTGACTCTGATTAGAAAAGATGAAGTGGTGATGCTCGGCATTGCGCGCGAACTTTCGCCGATTATCGAATCAATTCGCAAAGATGAGATAACTCGCGATCTCTCAAAGGCTTCACTCGAAACATTTTCAATCGTCCTGTATAAAAGTGGCATTACTCGAAGTCAGATCGACTATATTCGTGGAGTGAACTCAAGCTTTATACTTCGCAACCTACTTATCCGTGGATTAATTGAGAAAGTCATAGATGAGACAGATAACAAACGGGCATTATACCGACCGACATTTGATGCGCTCGCCTACATGGGTATCACAACTATTACTGACTTACCTAACTATGATCAGATCCGTACTGAATTAGAATTAGCGATACATCAAAGTAAGTAATATGACAAATGCTCTCAAAATTCTACTACCCGCAACTATTACTTTTATTATTGGTATTATTCTGACTCCCGTTGCTACACACTACTTTTATAAGTATAAAATGTGGCGTAAAGTATCACGCTATGACAATGTACCCAACCCAGCCTTTCAAACCATTAATGACGGGGTTGGCGAGCTTGCCACACCTCGCACTGGTGGCATGATAATCTGGATATCAGTTATTGTGACTATTTTTATATTAGGGTTGGTTGATTATATTTTTAATACTACATTTACAAATAAATTATACTTTATCAGCCGAAATCAGACACTTTTGCCACTGTTTACTCTTATCATGGCGTCACTTATTGGTCTAGGTGATGATGTGCTTCAGATCTTTGGACGAGGCACATGGGCTAATGATCCGATCAAACTCCGCTACTTTAAGATGAGTATTATCGTCGGGCTTGGTCTGATTATTGGCTGGTGGTTCTTTTCTAAGCTTGGTATCTCACAAATTTATGTACCATGGCTTGGTTTTATAGAACTTGGGTATATGTTTATTCCATTTTTTATTTTAATTATGCTCGGCGTGTGGTCAACAAGTGTTATTGATGGTATTGACGGACTTGCTGGTGGTGTGCTTGCTCCGATATTTGCAAGCTATACACTCATTGCCTTTTTTCATACTCAAATAGATTTAGCAGTATTTTGTGCTGTTATTACTGGTGGTATCCTTGCATTCTTGTGGTTTAATATTCCGCCAGCACGTTTTTATATGGGTGAGACCGGCATGATTGGACTCACGGTCACACTTGCTGTGATTGCATTCCTTACAAATACTATTTTCTTACTTCCTATTATTGCATTTCCGTTGTTTATTACATCAGTATCAGCTGTTATTCAAATGAGTGCACGAAGATTTTGTCATGGTAAAAAAGTATTTCTCTTTGCTCCGCTTCACCATCATTTTGAAGCGCTCGGATGGCCGAAGTATAAAGTCACCATGCGGTACTGGATTGTCGGAGTTGTAACAGCTATAATTGGAGTTATTATTTCTCTTGTGAACTAATGGTACGTCAGGAAACAAAAAAAGGTGGAATAGATAAAATCTTTTTCGGAATAGTTCTGGCGCTTATTATTCTTGGTGTGATTATGTTTACTTCAGCTTCACTTGGAATTCTCGCCAAGAATGAAACGAAATTCTATGGTGTCATGTTTGCCCAAATCGTCCTAGGACTTTTTGGAGGATTAATTACGCTCTATTTCGGGTTAAAGATTCCTTATAAATTTTGGCGAGATTATTCACTACCATTATTTATTATTTCTATTATTCTCACAGTACTAGTCTTTGTACCCCGTCTCGGAGCTCTTCATGGGGGAGCACGCCGCTGGGTAACTCTTGCAGGATTCTCATTTCAACCAGTTGAATTTTTAAAGATCGGCTTTATTTTTTATTTTGCAGCGTGGTTATCATGGGTTAAAGGACGAATTACTGATGTTCGATTCAGTCTCTTACCACTTTTTGTGCTCCTTGCTATCATTGCTATTATTCTTTTAAAACAACCAGATACAAAAAGTATTATTCTTATTATTATTACTAGTATTGCTATGCTGCTTGTTTCTGGTGTGCCATGGAAATACATATGTGGACTTCTTGGCATTAGTATTATCTGTTTTATAGTTCTTGTAACCTTTAAACCCTATCTCATGGAGCGTATTAATACGTTTATTCATCCGAGTAAAAATAGTAGTAGCTCATCGTATCAACTACAGCAATCCTTAATCGCTGTTGGTTCTGGAGGAATATTTGGCAGAGGACTTGGTCAAAGTATTCAGAAGTTTAATTACTTACCGGAACCACAAGGTGATTCAATTTTCGCTGTTATCGGTGAAGAGCTTGGGTTTTTCGGTGCTGTTATTTTTATTTGCTTGTATGTAGCTTTTGCCCTTCGTGGTTATCGGATTGCGTACCATGCCCCCGATTCTTTTAGTAAGCTACTTGTTATTGGCATTATTACCATCATCACTGCTCAATCATTCATGAACATCGCTTCTATTATCGGACTATTCCCACTGACAGGAGTGCCTCTCGTATTCATCAGTCATGGAGGTACGGCATTACTTCTCTCGATTGGTATGATGGGCATTGTACTTAATATTTCTCGCTACTCGAAAAAGCCACACTAGAAAAGATACAGAAAATACGTTAGAATACTGACTATATGAAGATATTACTTACAGGTGGGGGAACAGGTGGACATTTCTATCCACTCATCGCTATCGCTGAAGCGCTTAATGATGTTGCGGAAAAAGAAAAAATTGTTGATTTAAAGCTATACTACATGGCTGATGCACCATATGACAAGAGAATGCTTTTCGAAAATCGCATGACCTACATCCAAATTCCAGCTGGAAAAATGCGGATGTATTTCTCTATTCATAACTTCTTTGATCTTTTTTCAACAGCTATAGGTACTTTCTTTGGGTTACTGAGTATGTTTTTTATCTATCCTGATGTGGTTATTTCCAAAGGCGGCTACGCAGCCTTTCCTGCTGTTTTTGCTGCTAAACTCCTTCGCATTCCAGTTATTATTCACGAATCAGATTCATACCCAGGTAGACTGAATATGTGGACAGCAAAATTTGCAAAGAAGATTGCAGTCTCGTGGCCAGAAGCTGGAGAGTTGTTTCCAAAAGATAAAACAGCGCTCACTGGTCAGCCTATTCGCAAAGCTCTGCTCCATGCCAACCCAGAAGGTGCCTTTACATTTTTTAATTTCACGTCTGATCTACCTGTACTATTTATCTTTTGTGGTTCACAAGGTGCCGAGAAAATAAACAATATTATTATTGAAATTTTACCAGATCTATTGTCACGCTATCAAGTTATACATCAGACTGGCCCAAAATTACACGATGATATTGTCTCTCGTTCGCGGTTAATACTAGAAAACAATCAAAATATCAATCGATATAAACCAATTGCCTTTCTAAATAATCTGACAATTCGTATGGCCTCTGGTGCAGCCACACTTATTGTCTCACGTGCGGGATCTTCGATATTTGAAATTGCTTCGTGGGGTGTGCCGTCACTTATAATTCCCATCACAAACTCAAATGGTGATCATCAGAAGAAGAATGCTTTTTCCTATGCGCGAAGTGGTGCGTGTATAGTTATCGAGGAAAGTAACTTATCACCCCATGTGCTTGTCTCAGAAATTGACAACATACTGAATAGTAATGATCGCTTAACTCAAATGAAACAACGCGCCCTTGCATTTGCGAATCCTGATGCTGCTATTAAAATTGCTCAAGCTGCCATTGATATTGCGTTAACTCACGAATCATAATATGTCAGAAAGAAATCAAAAAAAGGTTGTCACTCGTTTTGCTCCATCACCAACGGGCTATATGCATATTGGTGGTGTCCGAACTGCATTGTATGCATGGGCGTATGCCAGAAAACATGGTGGTACATTTATTCTGCGTATTGAAGATACTGACAAAGAGCGTGAAGTCGAGGGTTCGATAAAGCATATTATAGAGTCTCTCACATGGCTCGGTATCACCTGGGATGAAGGCGTAGATATTGGTGGTCCTCATACTCCGTACGTACAATCAGAGCGATTAGATTCTTATAAAAAATATGCTCAAATTTTAATTGACAGAGGTCTTGCATATGCAGATCCATATACCAAAGAAGAGTTGGATATCTTTCGTAAAAAAGCCGAAGAAAAAAAGATTCCATTTCTCTATAGAGATTATAGACCAGAGAATCCTCCTGTATGGGATGGCACAATGCCACTTCGCTTGAAAATAATAAACCCTGAAAGAACTACATGGACAGATCTTGCGCGTGGTGAACTTTCGGCTGGGCCTGAAGCGCTTGATGACTTTATACTTATTAAAAGTGATGGGTATCCGACATACACTCTTGCCCACATTATTGACGATCTTGAGATGGGAGTCACACATATCATGCGATCCGACGAATTCATTTCTTCAGTGCCAAAATTTTTGGCTTTGTACGATGCTCTGAGTATCAACAGACCAGAATTTGTAACTCTTCCACCGATTATGGGAGCAGAGGGTACAAAGAAGCTTGGTAAGCGTGATGGCGCCAAAGGTATTCTTGACTATCAAGATCAAGGATATTTACCGCAAGCTATGATGAACTTTTTGGCATTGATTGGCTGGAATCCGGGAACTCCCCAAGAAGTATTTACCGAAAGTGAATTTATTCAAGCCTTTGATATTTCACATATTCACAAGAGTGGTGGCAAGTACAATGAAGAGAAGCTAGACTGGCTCAATCGTGAGCATTTGAAGCGACTTTCATATGAAGAACAGGAAGAATACATAGAGCATTTTATTCCGGATGGTCTCAAAAAGTTACCTACATATTCAAATACTATAATCCACAATATTACCCCGCTTATTATGGAACGTATTTCCAAAGGTAGTGACATTGTAAAGATGGCCGAAGCTGGCGAACTTGTATACTTCTTTGGCAAGCCTATCTATGACGCAGAAGCACTCTTTTTTAAATCATCAAAAATTCCAGCAGAAAATAAATATAGTATACTTGCTTCATACCTGACTCAGGTTATTCTAATTTTAGATACTATCATAGACTCTTCATTTACTAAAGAAATAGTCAAAGAAAAGTTATGGCCATATGCAGAAAAAGTTGGCCGTGGTGATATTCTATGGCCAATACGCTACGCACTCTCTGGCCTCGATAAATCCCCTGATCCATTTACACTTGCTGAAGTATTTAGCAAAAAAGAAACAATCAAACGCTTAGAAGTTGCAGTTCAATTGCTACAGAAATAGGGTATACTGAACTAATGATACGGCGTTTTATCTGTAGTATAAGTATCGCATTACTCTGTGTAAGCTTTTTACCACACGCTCTTTTTGCTGCGACAGCCGAGAGTGTGCAGCAGCAAATCAATGATACAAACAGCCAAATTCGAGCTCTCGATAAAGAGATACAGATGTATCAAAGCCAAATTTCTGAAACGAATCAAAAATCAAATACACTCGCTAACCTTATCAAAGAATTAAATGCAACTCGTGCTAAACTTACTGCCGAGAAAAACCAAACAGAGAAGAGAATTACAGCTACTGGATTCGTTATTTCTTCACTCAGAACTACTATTACAAGTGAAGAGGAGTCTATTGCCAAAAGTAAACAAGCACTGATGTCGATGATCCGAGGCTTACGTCGAAATGACAAGCTGACAAGATTTGAAATGCTTCTTATTGAAAATAATTTCACAAATGTTACACGCGAATATAACAACTTAGTGGTACTAAATGAAAAAGTTCGTGATCATATTCGTGAGACAAACAAGCATAAAGAAATCCTTTCTGAATCAAAAAATGAGAAAGAAGTGGAACAAAGCAAACTATCGCAACTTAAAGAGAATTTACTACAGAAGAAATTAGCTGTTGAAATTACTAAAAAAGAAAAAGATACACTTCTCATTGAAACAAAAAATCAGGAATCAAATTATAAAATACTGTTAGCTGAACGTATTAAAAAGCGCGACTTGTTTGAAAAAGATTTGGCAAGCTACGAAAGCCAACTTAAATTTATTTTGAATCCAAAGCTTTTACCAACAGAGGGCTCTGGTATACTTGCGTGGCCACTTGATACAGTGTACATAACCCAGCTTTTTGGACGCACACAAGCCGCCAAGCGCCTCTATGTCTCAGGCTCACATAGTGGTGTCGACCTTCGGGCTTCCATTGGTACAGCAGTAAAATCTATGGGTAACGGCACCGTTATAGGAACGGGAGATACGGATTTGTATTGTAAAGGTGCTTCATTTGGCAAATGGGTGTTTATAAAATACGACAATGGTCTCTCTAGTACTTATGGCCACCTTTCTCTCATATCTTCAAGCGCTGGACAGAAAGTAAAGACAGGGGACATCGTAGCACTCTCAGGTAATACTGGCCACTCGACTGGTCCACACTTACATGTGACAGTCTATGCCTCACAAGGAGCTGATGTAAAGACTGTTCCGAGTTTGAGTTGTAATGGTAAAACATTTACCATGCCTATTGCGCCGACGAGTGCATATCTTGATCCTATGCTTTATCTACCGACTACTATTCCTACTATGCGCAAAAATGATACTCCTCGAGATTAGGCATAATTAAAGTTAGGTACAATTAATCGTAATTTTTCTCCATGATTTTTATTAAATTCATCATTGTTTGCATTCCCCATAAAATCAAGACAGTATGGGCGTTGCGAAGCAACGCCCACTCCTTAGTTCGTTCAGAGCCCCTTAGTTCCATTCTGGTGCTCCTAGTGTCTGGGTTTCCGAACTGATAAAGCACCATTCACTATTGAAAATTAGTATAGAAGAATTTAAGAAATTTAAGTACTCTTTCTGGTAGATAGAGATCAGTCAAAAAAATAACCCTATCTGGCTCGTGTGGAAGGATATCTTACTAACAATTAAATGGGAAGATATGTTCCCCTATCCTAGGGTATCGTTACAACAGATACGTTCTTTACGTACCATAGCTTCTGTATGACATTCATAATGTACATATGTGCACATGTTCACTGGCTCCGAACCTGGGAGGATGTACGGAATGCTATAAGAAATTAAAAAACATCTGGGCCATCTCCCACGGTCGAGATCACCATTATTTCTTAAATAGTTCAAAATCGGATGTCTCCATTATTTTCTTTCATTCATTTTAAATGTCGAAGTCGCTGCCCACGGACTTAGTGTCCGCTGAATTTAGAACATACAGAGAAAATAGGAAGTTACTTCCCGTATTAAATTCTGTGCTTTAATTATTAACAGTGGTATAAGTTTTCGTAATTCAAAGTACAATAGAATTTTAGCTAATTCTATTGTACTGTTGCTGTTTCAATATCTGATGTCGCAGATAGGGGAGTATCTGATCCTAATTCAATTCCACCAACTGTTACAGATGTTGAAATTGGTCCAGTCATGTTTGAAGTATTCGCAAATACGTCTATAATTTTTGAATCTCCCATAGCCGAGAATATATAAGAGGGAAAAACAACCTTTTTAGTTGGTTCACTAACTATATATGTTGGATCTAGGCTTGAAGTTATACCAGAAATATACGTACTAAAAGTAAATGAAAAATATGTCAACCTTGCGCTTTGATTATCTCTATTAGTAACTTTGAAGGAAGCTATTTTAGTGCCCATTCCCTTAGTAACAGTCTGACTATTAAAATCTGGGTTAGGGACTACTGTAAAAAAAGGAGGTGCTGCGTTAACTGCTACAGGCACAGTTGAGGGGTCTATGTTAATTATTACAGAATCAGACGTAGGTTTATTGACCATATCACCATTAGGAAGCTGAAATATATTACATTGAACTGTTGTAGTCCCTTCAGTCCAAGGTGCAGTTCCAGAAGTATTATCAAGATTTCCTGTCATTTTTCCTCCATTACTATTTTTAATACTACAGTCAGACATTCCTTTTGTTGTCCAAGTTATCACTGGCTTTGCTCGGTAAGCTACAGTAATTGCTCCTTCAGCACCATTAGCTTTGATGCTTACTGTAGGTGTATTTATTTGAGTAGAAGCTACAGAAGGCGAAACACTAGAAACAGTATTTTGTGCTATTTGTTGAGTGTTCTGTTGAATTTGCTGAACTGTTTGCTGTATTTGTTGAACAGTAGTGACTAATCTGCTACAAGATTCACCAGTACTTATACTAAATCTTGATGTTGAAGTGCAACCGATTGGAAGATTAGGAGTTATTGGTTGGGTTGTTGTTACTGTTTGCTCAGCTTGATTTGAAGGAGTCAGAATTATTGCCAGAATATTGTTTGCTTTTACACGAGTTGCTTTACCAAAATAACCATTTGAAGATAGCCCACTCGCTGATTGAAATGCTTTTACTGCCTTAACAGTTCCCAAACCAAACCAGCCATCTACTTTACCTGAATAGACCCCTTGGTTTTGTAAAAAATCTTGAAGCTCTTTAACGGTGTCACCCTTGGAACCATACTTCAAATTCACATCGAATGAGGCCCTAGAAAATGTAGGGGTGAGTAAGAAAACGAAAACAGCAAGTGCAAGATATTTTTGTAGACTTTTCATATAATTAGAGATTTATTTACATGGCAGGACTCAAAAAGCTCCCAGCCAGATACATAAGTTTCCCCATATAGCCCGTCAAGGCGAACTCTGACTAGGAGTTCTTCGACCTTGACGGGACTTATTCACCATGCCGCCGATTACTCGAAGGTTTAGGCTACTTTCTTATTTAGTAATGCTTCTAAAGCATACAATAAAATGATAAGATATACTAGTACAATGTTCACAACATGCACATATTCACGAACTCCGATGATGTTGCCTATCTATACAAAACTTGGTTTCGGTTTTTATTCTCATGGTATAATAGACTTATGGCAACCGTCAAACAAAAATTAGCCCTAGAAAATATCGTGGAAAATCATGGAAATATAGGAAAAGCAATGAAAAATGCAGGATACAGTGATAACACAGCAAAGAATCCTAAGAATCTAACTGAGAGTAAGGGTTATCAATCTCTCTTGGAATCATGTGGACTTACAAGAAACTTTGTCATTTCAGCACTAGTAGAAGACATTAGAAACAAACCGCAGAATAGAGGACGTGAGCTGGCAATTGCAATCGACTTACTAGGTCTTAATGATATTGATCCAGAAAAAGATGATAAGTTGGTAATTAATGTTACAAACTTTCGTACGAGGAAATAAAAAGTACAACAGGTGTGTTCGGCAGAAGTGAGTTGCCTTACTCATTTTTTTGATTCTAAAACACATTAATGTTAATATAGCAATGTGCCTATAGATCAGAGAAAGAAGCGTTTTTATTATTTTTTAATTTACAAATCTATGAAAAAAGTACTCCTCCTCACGTTTTTATTGCTTTTTATTTTAAATATATCAAAAGTATATGCAACTCAAGGAGCTTGTTCTTCTCATTTTGGAGTAAATTGTAGTACGGGAATGAGCACAACAGGTAATGTTATTTGTAATGATGGCTGGACTGATAGTAGTGTTGCTTATACAGATATGAATGAATGTATGAATAAATTATCTTGTACTCAAGCTGAGTATGACGCACTTGAGTCAAAATATGGGGTACTTGATGACTCAGGCCAACTTAATACAATTACTGGTCAGATAAATGATATATACAGTCAGAAACAAGATCTAGTAAATCAGATGAATAATTTAGATTCACAAACCTTAAATGGAATCCAGCAATCTGGTGGAATAGTAACTGCGGGACAATTGAGAAATATTGAATTAAATAAATTAAATGATTTAAAAAATAAAAATAGACAATTGACTGAACAATATAATCAATTAAAATCTCAAGGTGATAGTCTACAGCTTAATATGACCAATAAGACTACTCAAGTAAATAATGACTGTCACCAAATGGCGGTATCTGGATTATACGCAAAAATGAATAAGATTATAGCTGCTAGACAAATACAATCTCAAGTAAATAATAATCAAGACAGTACACCAATAATTAATAAACAGAAGACAGAGATTGTTACTAAAACTTCTGCAAAAATGACACCAGAAGCAGAATGTTTAATGCTTTGGGGAGAGCACACTCATCCAAGTAAGGATAAATCAGAAGATATACTTTCTTCATTTTCTACTTGTGCGTGTGATAAGGGTTACTTTTTCCCTTCCTTTACGATATATAATGCCAAAATCAACAAATGCACGCTAATTAAAAATATAGATAGCGTGGCAAAATTACAACAAGTAACGACACTGCCTTCTAAGCCTATTGTTACTGAAAATCTAAATATCAAAGTACCTTGGTATAAAAAATTCTTTAATTTTCTTCCAAAATTTAAATTTTGGTAAATTTATTAATTTAAAAATAAAATTAAATACATACAATATTATATCAGTATAACTACTTGTTGTTTTAATATCGTAATATATAGATATGGAAATTAAGAATTATTCATCGTTAATTACAGAAGGTGTAGAAATATGCAAAAAGGCTCAAGAATTTTCTGAGATTGATTTCTTCCCTCTACTTACAAGAGATATGATATTTGATATTGTAACTCGGTATCAAAGTTGGTTAGATACTATAATAAAATTTTTAGAAATTAAGTTAAGTAATAATGATACAAGAATTACATTCTTTCAAGAAGCTGATGGAATACCCAGTAATATTTATATTCTTTCTAATTATAAATACATGTTTGGGGGTTCAGATGAGTCAATAAAATTAATGAAGGATATGGTAATAGAAACTAGAAAAAAAATAAATTATCTAAGAGAAATAGAACAGGAAGAATCTAGTAATGTAAATGATTTATTTACCTTTACTTTAACTAAGGATGGTCTTCTTTCTAGAAAAAAACCTATTCCAGGTGATAAGTCTTATTCTATGGATAAAGGGTCTAGGCGGCATAAGATTATAGAAGCACTAGTATCAAATAAAAATGATAATTTTGTTTCAACAGGAGATCTCGCAGAAATAGTCAGTTGTGAAGAGGTAGAAACCCGCAAAACTTGTGGAGAAATTAGAAAACAAATTATGCAGCACTTTGCTGGAATAAAGGTAAAAGAAATCATTGATTCCAAAACAGGTAGTGGCTACCGTATTAATCCAAAAGCCAAAATAATTATTATTCCATAGTACGCCCAATATGCCTGCCAATAACAGTTATCAAAGCCTTATATAAGGCTTTTTTGCTATGCATAGCGTACCAACGAAGGATATTTTTTGATTCTATTAAATGGTCTAATCTACATAATTCTCAATAAAGAAGATTAACATTAATTTACAAAAAATATGAAAAAAGATGGAGATAGATATTTTTATACTAGTAACTTTCCAGTAGCGGTATTTCTATGTGCAAAGAATCAACAGGTAGTCAACGTATACCCACTGGGTAGAGAGCAGAAGGAGTTTGTCTTTGTAAGGTCGTCAAGACTGGAGGAATTGGAATATAAATATAAATTCGGAGATAAACACGATGAAGATTTACTAATTCAGGTGCATCTCTACGAACAAGCTCGGAGAGAGTTACTGAATTTACTCAAGGATACGAAATTGAACAGCGGAATTATTAGTTATTAAAATTGAAATTATATGGAAATCAACACAAAGAAAACGAGAAAAGCATCCCTCGTGTTAGAAGATCAAATCATTGAGACTGTATATGACGCAATCAAGGAAGAAACACGGTTCGCTATATATAAAAACAACATTGTCGAATTTTTGGATGCAGTGACAACTCACAAAGGTGAATTCCACCCCCTTGATGCTAAGAGCGATATTGTGAGCAAGGGTGTTGTCTTGCTACCATCCATACCACTCGAATACAGCACTGATATTGAGCTTACGCTCGCAGTGCAAGCATTCATTCACAAGTATCTCGATATTTCGCCAGACTACGAGCAAATCGCCTCATACTATGTCCTCTGTAGCTGGCTGTATGACCGTTTCAACGAATTACCGTATCTTCGTGCTATTGGCGACTTTGGGAGCGGTAAAAGCCGATTTCTCCAAACTATTGGCTCTATCTGCTATAGACCTATTTTCACTGGTGGAGCAACGACTACAGCCCCTATATTTCGCATTTTAAACGAGATACGTGGCACACTCATCCTTGACGAAGCTGACCTAAAAGCAAGCGATATGACGAACGACATTATCAAGATACTCAATATGGGATACCAGAAAGGTGGCTCTGTGTTAAGAATGGGAGGCAAAGACATGGAGGACCTAAAAGCTTTTGATGTATTTTCTCCGAAAGTAATAGCTACCAGAGAAACCTTTAATGATAAAGCTCTTGAGAGCCGATTCCTTGTTGAAGAAATGGGGCGTGGGAAGCTACGTAAAGATATACCACTCCGCCTGAGTCATAACTTTTACGCAGAAGCACTCGAGTTACGTAATAAGCTACTCATGTGGCGATTTAAGAATTACAACAAAGAATTAGTCTTTGATGATAGAGATATTGAAGGAGTGCATCCACGGCTTAAGCAGATAGTTATTCCGCTTATGACACTCATTGATTCAGAAGAAATGAAGCAATCGCTGAAAGAGTTTGTGCAGAAATATAATGTGGAACTTACTGCTGATAGAGGGCTTTCACGGGAATCAGATATAGCGTTTGCGATACTCAAGTTTGAACATGATACGCGCAAAAAGGAGATCACTGTGGGCGAGATTGCAGAATATGTTAACACCGACATTTTGGATTTTGACGACAAACTTACTCCTAGAAAAATTGGTTGGTATCTTCGCTCAAAAATGCAGTTGAAGCCATATAAAACACGGCGTGGCTTTGTGCTTGAACTTGAACGTAACCGTGAAAGATTAGATTTCTGGAAAGAACGATACGGTATTACTGATGCGGATATTCGAGGTGAAGAAGTGAATGATGTGAACGATGTGAATGTTGTAAGAAGGGTTGACGAAAAGGATATACCTACTGCTCAAGAGATCGGATTTTAGGTTATTACTTAACTACTGCTATTCTCCGCTGTGTCGTAGGTGTTGTCATTTGCAGTACGAAACTCCCACAAAAAAAGCTCGGAATCTTTCCCGACTAATCCGAAAACCATACCTTTCGAGTGAAGCACCGTACATGCTCATTAAGCATGCGGGTCTTACACAGCAGGATTTTCTAGATTCGGAGAAATAAGATTTTAAAAAATGGAACTTGATACAGAACAAAAAATAGTAAATATCTTTACAGACGAGGAATTGGAAAATATTTCTGGTCTATGTTCTGTTTTACAAAGAATCCGAACCCGACTTATTTCTGAGGGCTATTCCATAAATGAATTAAGACAAAAATTACTTAAAAATAAAGTATAAAAATGTTATAATTAAAACATTCAATTTATGGCTAAAACTATTGACGAAAAACCGTATAGAAACTATTACCTTATCTATACTCGCAAAAGCACAGATGATACCGAGAATCAAAAAAATTCTCTTGCGTACCAAATCGGAGAAGCTATTAGATTAGCAAAATTACATCATCTCCCTATCGCTCCAGTTGATATAGAGAATCTCTGCAAAGATGGAATTATTAAAGAGCGTCATACTGGCTTTAAAGAAGATGCGGACTTTGATATTGATCCTATGGGCAAGGTTACTTACACCATTGAAAGACCTAAATTTTTAAGACTTGTTAGATTCCTCAAAGACGGATATTTCAAAGGTGTTATTTTCCTCTGTTGGGATAGAGCGAGTCGAAACAAGAATGACGATGCTGTTCTAAGAAAACTAATGAAGCAAGGTGTCGATATTCACTTCGTACAGGCTCAATACGACTCTAAAACTAGTGCTGGAGAGCTCCATATGGACGTAGACGGTATGTTCTCACAACACTTCTCTAGAGTTATTAGTGAGAAGGTTACTAATCAAAACAGAAAGCTCCGCCAAGATGGTGTATGCACCTATAAAGCCCCTATTGGCTACTTGAATGAAGGAAATTCTAAGCATAAACCGTTTGATCCTATTCGTGCTCCAATTATAAAAAATATCTTTGAAAAGTACGCTGAGGGAACATGGAGTCTGCATGACCTTTCCGAATGGGCCAAGACACAAGGGCTAACTATGTACCCTTCACGCCGAAAGCGAACTATGGAAGAAATGCTTGCGGATGATGAGATTAAAATTGATGCCATTTGTCGCCCAATAACAGAAAAAATTATTCAACGAATACTTAATAATCCATTTTATATTGGTATGATTAAAGATAGGGATTCCCCAACTGGTGTGCGAGTAAGCACAAGCCATGAAGCTCTTGTCACGAATGAACTTTTTAACCGTGTTCAACAAATATTAAAATTGAAGAAAGTTAGTATTCACTACACGGAAAAAGTTTCTATGCCTTATCGTGGCATGTTGCGTTGCAATAACTGTCACCGTGTTTATACGCCCTATAAAAAGAAAGGAATCGACTATTATGGAGCAAGATGTGATAAGAATTGCTCGAATACTCAAAAAAGTGTTAATGGGAAATATATAGAAAACAAAATTGGTGAAAAAATAAGTGAACTTTTTTATACAGAAGAAGAGCTTGTAGAAATTGATACCATGATAAAAACTGACCTAAAAACACTTGAAGTGAAGCGACAGAAAGGATTAGAGCAAATCCAGCGACAAAAAAGCAAAGTTCGTGAAGACCTTGCGTATCTACGAGAAAACAAACTGCCTCTACTTAAAAGCTCTGTATACTCTCCAGAAACTTTTCTTAAAGAAGAATCTGATTTAATGGCAAAACTTCAGAATTTTTGTACTGAAGAGAACACATCAGATGTTGCAATTGATGAAGTGGTAAAAGATTTGGTGATTCTTTCCGAACTCTTGAAGGATGCTTATGTATATTATTATTTTGCTAAACCATTCGAAAAAGAAGAATTGATTCAGAAAGTTTTTTCCGAACTCAATTTATTTGAAGATACCCTTACATACAAAACTAAAAACGGATTTAGACTTCTCGAACGAACCGAAAAGACATTATGTGCCCGAGGTGGGAATCGAACCCACATCCCTTACGAGACACGATTTTAAGTCGTGCGCGTATACCAGTTCCGCCACTCGGGCATATTTTAGAAATATAAATCTATCAGAGATATACTTTCTAGGTAACAGTTAGATAATCTCACAATTTTTGTAATTTTACAAACTTTGCTATACTCTCCCTATGTCTAAAGAGTACCATACTACTATCGGTCTTGAAATTCATGCAGAGCTCAATACGAACTCTAAAATGTTTTGTGGGTGCATCAATAACCCTGATGAAGAAAAACCGAACGCTAATATCTGTCCCGTATGCATGGCTCACCCAGGGACTCTTCCTGTTATTAATAAAAAAGCGGTGGAGAATGTTATAAAAGTTGGTCTTGCTGTTGAGGCAGATATTGCTGATTTTACCGAGTTTGATCGTAAGAATTATTTCTATCCAGATATTCCGAAAGCCTACCAGATATCACAATACAAATATCCAATTGTTTCTGGTGGAAAGCTCAATGGTGTTGCTATCACTCGAATTCATTTAGAAGAAGATACGGCCAATAATAAACATGAAAAAAGTAGCCTGTCTACCGGGCAGGCAGGCTACTCACTCGTCGACTTTAATCGCGCTGGTGTCCCACTTATGGAGCTCGTGACAGAGCCGGTTATTCACAGCCCAAGGCAAGCAGGTGATTTTGGTCGTGCACTACAGCTTCTATTACGCTATCTTGGAGTATCGGAAGCAAATATGGAGAAAGGCCAGATGCGTGTCGAGCTTAATATTTCTATTTCTGATAACCCTACTAAACTTGGAACAAAATGCGAAGTTAAAAATATAAACTCTTTTCGCTCAGTTGAACGTGCAGCAGAATATGAGATAAAGCGTATGAGCGACCTTCTCGATGCCGGACGTGGTAGTGAAATAGTACAGGAGACTCGCGGCTGGGATGAAAACAAGCAATCAACATTTTCCCAACGCTCAAAAGAAAATGCTAATGATTATCGCTATTTCCCAGATCCTGATTTACCAAAGCTCTATTTGAGTAAAGCCTTCGATATTGAAAAGTTGCGAAGTGAGCTCCCTGAGCTCCCTGTAGCAAAACGTGCACGATATGAAAAGGAATATATGCTCAAGGTTGATGATATAGAAACATTTATAGCAGATATAAACCTTGGTACATATTTTGAAGAAATTGCAAAAATTTTAGCTGATACAAACAAAATTAAAATAGCTGCAAACTACATTACTTCAGATTATCTGGGCTTAAGAAAAACAAATTCGGAAGTCCGACTTCCGAATATCAAGAACTTCGCAGAGCTCATAAGTATGGTAACCGAGGGGCAGATTTCTTCTCGTGCTGCAAAAGATATCTTGGCCCTGATTGTCCTTGCCGATGAGTCGCCTTTAAAAATCGCACATGAAAAAGATTTAATTCAGAAGAATGACGAAGGTGTACTAAAAGAAATAGTACAGAAAGTTATCGATTCCAATCCGGCTGTAGTCGCGACCTACAAAGGTGGCAAAGAAAATGCCCTCATGTCTCTCATTGGTCAAATTATGAAAGAAACGAAAGGCTCTGCGAATCCAGCCTTAGTGCAGAAAATCTTAAAAGAATTGCTTGCATAACAATAATTAGACAATGTCACGGTTTTCGTATACAGAGGAATAATGATATAATTAAAACATATTAGATTTATAAATATTTTACGTATGGATACAAAGACACGAGTGGCGATTAATGGGTTTGGAAGAATTGGTAGAGCATTTTTGAAAATTGCTTGGGATAGACCTGAGATCGAGATAGTAGCTGTGAATGATCTCGGTTCTATTGATAACTTAGCATACCTCCTTCGTCATGACACGGTGTATCGAAACTGGAATCATGATGTCAACGTTGTGGGTACTGATTTGGTTATTGATGGTAAGACAGTGAAGTTCGTCTCAGAGAAAGATACAACCAAGCTTCCTTGGAAAGATTTAAATGTTGATGTGGTTGTGGAGTCTACTGGCCTCTTTACTGCCTACGATAAAGCCAAGTTCCACATTGACTGCGGTGCCAAGAAAGTTGTAATATCCGCTCCATCAAAAGGTGGCGATGGGACAGTTGCAGGCGAGACTATTCTCCTCGGAGTCAATGAAGATAAGTTCGGTACTTGCGATATTACATCCAATGCATCATGTACGACGAATGCCGCATCTCCACTTATTGCTATCATGCACGAAACTTTAGGTATCGATAAAGCTATTTTAAATACTGTGCACGGCTATACCGCAAGCCAGTCACTTGTCGACGGCCCTAGTAAGAAAGATATGCGTGAAGGCCGAGCTGCTGCTCAGAATATTGTCCCGAGCTCAACCGGTGCGGCTATTGCAGTGACTGAAGCCTTTCCAGACTTAAAAGGACTCTTTGATGGTATTTCTATTCGCGTACCTGTTCCGGCTGGATCAATAGTTGATGTAACATTTATTTCTAAAAAAGAAACAACTGCTGAAGAAGTAAACACTATTCTCAAAAATGCCGCTATGGATCCTCGCTGGAGTAACATATTTGCTGTGACGGAAGAGCCACTGGTATCAAGTGATATTCTTTGTAACTCTCATGCGTCCATCGCCGATCTTGCAATGACTCGCGTCGTCGGAGGAAATTTGGTAAAAGTCATGGGCTGGTACGACAACGAAATGGGGTATACGTATACGCTGGTGGATCATGTGATTAAGACAGGACAAACTATTAAGTAATAATATTTACTAAAATACCCCTTTAAATACTTAAAGGGGTATTTTTATTGACTAAATAAAGTTTATATGTTATTATATAGAAAATCTAAAACACTAAATTAACAATAAAATATGGAAAAGATAAAACTAACCGCTGAGCAAGAAATGCTCTATCTCAGATCAATGAGCATTTTTCTTCATGAAATGCGTACTAGCATTAATGGAAATATAGTGAATAGTGTAAATATCTTGAAGCAGAGAACAAAGGATGATAAATGCTTAAATGCACTTTCATCTGCTGTGAATAGATTATTTGCTTTATGCGACTTAATTCCTATCCTTGAAAAAATAATGCTAGGTACTCAAATTGAGAGTATACAAAACTCTCTTCTTAGAACAAGGTTTTTTAACAAAGATGTTTTCTCCTATTCTGTTATAGAAATTCTTAAACAGGTAGCAAGTGAGTATAGTTCGCCAACGAATATACTTTGCGAAGGCAATCACAATGAAAAACTTTTATCAAAAGAAGGGTTGAATGGTACTCAAAATTTGTATGAAGTAGTTTTTTCTCACATGATTAACGTCTTAAGAGAAACGTCTCGTAAGGCTCACTATGATGGAGCAATTGATATTACGGTTAATTTAAAGGGAAAGTCCCTACAATTAAGTGCAGCTAAACTCAGAGAAGGAAAAGGGGAAGAATTTTCAATTCAAAATCCTTTTTATCTGTTTCAGTTAATTTTCAAATACACTCAACTCGGAGAACTTAATTTTAGAGAACAAGGTGATTTGAACATTGTAGAACTTATCTGTTATTGAAAGTGATTTAATTCTATCTCACAAAGCAAAATCTGAACGGCATCCTGTATGGATGCCGTTTTTTTATCTGCTATTACCTGGTATACTCTTAATATCAGACCTGACAGGCATCCTAAATGGGTGCCTGTCTTTAATTTTGCCCTCGTTGCTATATAAAATGCTTCTTGGTATGCTCGAAATAGGACTTTGATAACTGAATATCGACCTTACAGCCCACCTGCTCAGTTTCTGAAAAATATCGGAATTTGAGCAGGCGAGCGGGCGGGGGACTTTTCGCAGAAATTTTTGTATGAATATGAAATGGAAAAGTATCTCTAAAAATGGTATAATGAACATATGCAAAATGTTGATGAAATTAGTAAAGAGCGAGCTAAAAACCTTTTTGGAAGTACAGAAATCGAGAGTTTTGAAGTAGGTACGATACAAGGTTTACAACAAATCCATAAATATTTATTTGCTGAATTGTATGATTTTGCTGGTAAAATTCGTGAGAAAAATATTAGCAAAGATGATTTTAAATTTGCGAATAGTTTGTTCTTATCTGATATTTTGGCAAAGATAGATAAAATGACAGAAGATACGTATGAACACATTATTGAAAAGTATGCCGAAATGAATATTGCGCATCCGTTTATGGAAGGCAATGGCCGTTCTACACGGATATGGCTTGATTTGATTCTCAAGAAAAATTTAGGCAAATGTATAGACTGGCAAAAGATCGACAAGAGTGATTATTTGAGCGCCATGATACGTAGTCATGTAAAAGATCTTGAAATTCGTGAACTTTTACGTACTGCTTTAACTGATAAGATTGATGACCGTGAAGTTTTCATGAAGGGTGTGGAGCAGTCATACTATTATGAAGAAGTAGATTTTTACAAATAAAATAGATACTTACCTACTTTAAATTTTTTCTTCCTTGCTATATAAAAACCTTCTTGGTACGATGTGGTTAGGTGAGCGGCGGGACTTTTCTTAGAGACTTTATATGATAAAAATGACATGGTACGACATAAACTTTTAATAATATAGAATATTAAAATTTAATGATATAATATCCTTATGAAAGTATATATTGGATCTGATCATGCAGGATATGAATTGAAAGAAGAATTACGAGCCTATGTAAGTAGCCTGGGCTATGATCTTGAAGATAAGGGTGCATTTGAATTTAATCCAAACGATGACTATCCTGATTTCATCAAGCCTGTTGCGGTAGCTGTTGTAAACGATAAAGAAAGTCGAGGTATCGTACTTGGTGGCTCAGGGCAAGGTGAAGCGATATGTGCAAACAAAGTCCAAGGGATTCGCTGTGTAGTATTTTACGGAGGAGTCATAGCAAAGATTCCAGTAGATGTAAATGGAACACAATCACATGATCTTTTTGAAATTGTTACTCTTGCTCGTCAGCATAATAATGTAAACATACTTTCTCTTGGTGCACGATTTCTAACATTTGTAGAAGCCAAGCAAGCCGTTAAGCTATTCCTCCAAACAGAATTCTCAGGTGACGAGCGACATATTAGACGTTTAAATAATCTATAGTATATACATGGCCGAAGTAATACCAGCAGTACTTGTAGAAAACTTTGAAGAATTACGCGAACACTTGGCGCAAGTGGTGAGCTTGGTGTCTGTGGTGCAGATTGATGTCTGCGATGGCGTATTTGTCTCGACGATTACATGGCCCATGCATAGAGATGATGAAGACAGTATTCAATCTATCTTAAACGAAGAAGCGGGTTTACCATATTGGGACTCACTTGACTTCGAGTTTGATCTGATGGTTCAAAATGCGCATGAGCAGTTTGAATTCTTCTGCCGACTCGGTGCAAAGCGGATAATTTTCCATATTGAAGCTGAGACTAACCAAGAAAAATTTAAAGAATTTATGGAGGGTTTAGATATGTACACACGTGAGAATATACAAATAGGAATTGCGATTAATACAACAACACCAATCGAGAATCTGAAAAAATTTATTTCCAATATCGATTTTGTTCAGTGCATGGGCATTGAAACAATCGGCCAGCAAGGTGAACCATTTGATCCACGTGTACTTGAGCAGATAACATCATTGCGCACTTTATACCCAGAGCTTATAATAAGCGTAGACGGAAGCGTTAATGAGGTAACCGCGCCACTCTTAGTAAAAGCTGGAGCCAATCGCTTAGTGGTCGGATCGCTCCTGATGCATAGTTATGATGTCCGAGAAACAATTAGAGAACTTGAGAGTCTTTAAATAAAATACATGGAAGATATTACAAATACTAAAATTGAAGAATTAGAATTAAAAGCAAATGATATTCGTCAGAGTATTATTACAATGCTTCTCGAAGCCAAATCTGGCCACACTGCCGGACCTCTTGGTATGGCTGATATTTTTACCTTACTTTATTTTCATGCCATGAAGCATGACCCAGAAAGACCCGACTGGAAAGATCGTGATCGACTTGTACTTTCCAATGGTCATATTGCTCCTGTTCTCTACGCTGCAATGGCTCATGCTGGGTATATGCCGATTAAAGAACTTCAAACACTTCGCCAGTTTGGCTCACGTCTCCAAGGTCATCCACATCGCGAATTTATGCCATGGCTTGAAAATTCATCCGGACCACTAGGTTCTGGTCTTTCACAAGCTGTTGGTATGGCACTCGCTGATCGCATTGATAATGGTAATGGCACCGACAAAACTATTTACGCCATGCTCTCCGATGGCGAACATGATGAAGGTAATACATGGGAAGCAGTCTTACTGGCTGGCAAAGAAAAGCTACGGAATTTGATCGCGATTATAGATCGTAATAATATTCAGATAGATGGATATACCGAGGACATTATGCCTATGGGTGATATGGCGAGTAAATACCGCGAATTTGGCTGGCATGTTCAAGAAATAGATGGACATAGCTTCCGTGATATAAATGATGCTATCTGCAAAGCCAAAGCGGTATATGAGAAACCATCAGTCATCGTGGCGCGCACTGTTCCTGGCCGTGGAGTCAAAGAATTTGAACGCGATTATCGCTGGCATGGTAAAGCTCCAAATAAGGAAGAGGCGAATATGGCTCTCAAAGAACTTCGAACTCTCGGTGGTAAAATTAAAAGCGAACACGAATAATATGCTAAACCAATCTTTAAAACTTAATACCAAGTTATTCAATGACGATGTCGAGCAGATTCCAATCCGCCAAGGATTTGGCGAAGGATTACTACAAGCTGGAATTGATAATGAAAATATTGTTGCTCTCTGCGCTGATCTTACTGAATCTACTAAAATGAATTTATTTTCAGAGAAATTTCCCCAAAGATTTATCGAGATTGGTGTGGCAGAGCAGAATTTGGCTACTGTGGCAAGTGGTATGGCTGCCATGGGCAAGATTCCATTTATATCTTCGTATGCCATGTTTAGTCCTGGCCGTAACTGGGAACAGATTAGGACAACTATTTGTTACAATGATCGCCCTGTGAAGATCGCTGGCTCTCACGCAGGTATTTCCGTTGGCCCTGATGGTGGTACACATCAAGCGATCGAGGATATTGCTATTACTCGTGTTATACCAAACATGGTCGTTATTTCTCCGTGTGATAGCATAGAAGCAAAGAAAGCAACGCTTGCATGTGCCAAAACAAAAGAGCCAACATATCTTCGTCTTGCTCGAGAGAAAACACCAATCATAACAACAGACGATACACCATTTGAAATAGGTAAAGCGCAGATTGTCTTTGTTCCAGAGAAAGGTTTAGCTGAAGTGGGAATTATCGCCACCGGCGCACTTCTCTATAAAGCGCTCATTGTAGCACGAGATTTGGAAAAAGATGGAATAAAAGTAAAAGTTATGAATCTAGCAACCATTAAACCTCTTGATGGAGAAGCCATAGTGGCACTCGCTAAAGAAGCCCGATGTATTGTGACAGTTGAAGAGCATCAGATTGCTTGTGGTATGGGTTCGGCTGTGGCAGAGTATTTAAGTCGATATTATCCAACTCCAATAGAATTTGTCGGTGTTGAAGATGTATTTGGTCAGTCAGGCACACCAGAAGAACTCATTGAGCACTATGGTATGGGAGTTACGAACATTAAAAAAGCTGTAGAGAAAGTGATAAAGAGGAGAGTGAAATAGTCGATTATAATAATTTAATGTAATAAAAATCTTACATATATGTTAAGATAATTTTCTTAGTTCAGTATGTATATTTTCTATCTCTTGTCTTTCCTTCTTAAGGAGGACTTCAATGGGATCTGTTCCGAGCGAATGTAGTAATGAATGAACGTGCCTTTGCTCATCATGATTCTCAGTATCAGTTTTATCTATTAATTCAAAATTAAATTGAGATTCTAATTTTTTAATATTATTTTTGTGGATACTAATCTGATCTAAAAAGTAATTAATCTTTTTTAGATTTTCTCCTTCACTCAACTTTTGATTATATTCTTCTCGAGATGAATTAATTGAATCCCATCCTCCTTTGTCACTTGGCATAATTAATGTATCTTCTTTATCTTATAATCCTCTGGGGCATGTTTTAAATATTCTTCAATTTTTTCTTGTGAGAGAAGTCCTTTTTGCGCTCCGACTTGCTGGGTGACAGACATCGCATTGATTGGAGCCCAGGTCAGTGCTTCTTCGAGAGTTTTACCCATAGCAAGCGCCGCTGTAATAGTTGATTCAAAAGCATCTCCTGCACCAGTTCTCTCGACTGGAGTATGAGGGTAAATCGGCATAAACCACATATCACCATTTTCTTCGCGTGCGTACGCTCCTTTTATTCCATCAGTCATAACTATTATTTTAGGACCGAATGAATGAAGACCGTTCATAAGCTTTTTTGGATCCAACTCTTTAATACCCAAGATTCGTTGGGCTTCGTCAGTATTACAGTAAAAAATATCGGTATGAGTATAAATCTTTTTGAGTTTTTCTACTCCAAGCTTAATTTGGAATGTACCTGGTTGAAATGCAAGTTTTGTCTCTGGGTGAGAGGCGAGCCATTCTGCAATTTCATTATGAAAACCTTCAGTGTTTGAGCCAAGTGATGTAAGATAAATCCATTTTGGTGCAAGCATATTTTTGGGAAAATGACGTTCAAAAGGCGCATGATTAACGAGAATTGTCCGCTCAGGTCCATACCACAGGACATAGTGATAATTCGTAGGAAGTTTTGGGTCAGTTTCAATATAGTCGAGGCTGACATTATCTTTTACCATTGCTTCTTTTGATTTAACTCCATAGTCATCATTTCCAACAACACCCGAGAGAGCTGAACTAAGCCCTAATCGTGATGCAGAAACTGCAGCATTAGCAGCATTTCCGACAGCATATAATATTTCGTGAAATTCATAGGGCACTTTATCTCCAAACCGAACACAGAGCTTACAATTTTCTTGATCAAGGTCGCAGGTAGCTTCCGCATCAGCTAGTCTAATAAAATCATCAACGACTAGATCACCAATTGCTAAGAAATCTATAGCTTTACCTGTACTATTTGTATTTTCCATATACAAAATTATATCACAGTATGATATAATCAAACAATATGAAAACACTGAGAGAATACATCAAAGAAGCTTATGAGAAAAAGGTCGCTATTGGTCACTTTAATATTTCAAATTTAGAAGGATTACATGGTATCTATAATGCGGCAAAGTCATTATCTCTTCCCATTATTATCGGTGTCTCTGAAGGTGAAGAAGCTTTTGTCGGCCGAGAAGAAGTCGCAGCCCTTGTGCGCACGATTCGTGAGCGCGACTCCTATCCGATATTCTTGAATGCTGATCATCATGCTTCATTTGAGAGCGTCACCAAGTGTATTGATGCTGGCTTTGACCTTGTCATCATCGACTGCGCAAAACTAAGCTTCGAAGAAAATGTAGCAGTTACTAAACAGTGCGTCGAGTACGCTCGCGCAGTCACTGCGAGGACTGGTCGTGATATCATAGTAGAAGCTGAGCTTGGTTACATCGGATCAGGTTCTGATATTAAAGATACTATTCCTGAGGGCGCTGGAATCCTGACCAAGCCTGAAGATGCTAAGAAGTTCGTCGAAGAAACAGGGATCGATATGCTCGCACCATCAGTCGGCAGTATTCATGGACTCATCAAAAGTGGTAAGCCTCATATTAATACCGAGCTTGTCAAAGAAATACGACAAGTTACTGGTATACCACTGGTGCTGCATGGTGGCTCGGGTCTTCGCGATGAAGATTTTACAAATGCGATTGCGGCCGGAATTTCAATCATCCATATTAATTCGGAAATACGACTTGCTTTCAAAGAAGCTGTAGGAAAATTCATTCAAGAGAATCCAGAAGAAATCGTTCCAGCCAAAATTCTTACACCAGCTGTTCTTGCCATACAAACTGTAGTAGAGTCACGTTTAAAACTTTTTAATAATATTAAATAATAAAACTATCGCATGAAAGACGAAATCCTAAAATTTTTTAAAGGAGATATTGAAGATAGTGACGAGGTGCTGACGAAATATTCGCACGATGCAAGCTTGCTTGAAGTGAGGCCTGAGCTTGTTGTGTTCCCAAAAGATAGTGAGGATTTGAAGAATCTAGTAAAATGGGTAGGGGAAAATAAAATAAAGTATCCAAACCTTTCTCTGACACCTCGGTCAGCTGGTACTTGTATGTCTGGGGGAGCGATCGGCGAGTCGATCATTATTGATTTTACTCGCTACATAAATAAAGTAGAAAAAGTAGAAAAAATAAAGCCATTTGATATTATTCCGAAATATCCGAATTCTCATGCTGTAACAATAACTGGTACAGCTAGTGTCGAGCCAGGGTGTTACTACCGAGATTTTGAGCCACTGACTATCGCACAAGGCCTACTACTGCCATGTTACACCGCATCGAAAAGCTTAAATGCTCTCGGTGGTATGGTCGGCAACAATTCTGCCGGTGAGAAAACATTAAACTACGGTAAGACTGAGGATTACATAAAAGAACTACAAGTTATTTTTGCTGATGGAAGGGAGTATACCGTTAAAGCTTTAACGAAGAAGGAACTCTATGGCAAAATTGCCCAAAATGATTTTGAAGGCGAAATTTATAAAAATTTGTTTGCTCTTATTAATGACAATAAAGACGATATTAAAAATGCTAAACCGAATGTTTCCAAAAATTCAGCTGGGTATTATCTCTGGAATGTCTGGGATGAAGAGAAAGAAATTTTCGACTTACCAAAGCTTATCGTCGGATCACAAGGCACACTCGGGATCGTAACAAAAATAACCTTACACTTGGTCGCTACCAAGAAAGCCTCGAAGCTGGTCGTAATCTTCATGAAAGATATTGCACGCCTTGGTGAGCTTGTGGATACAATCCTACCGCACCATCCTGAGAGTTTGGAATCTTACGATGATGCCACCATGAAGCTCGCTATTAAATTCTTCCCGGACTTTTTAAAGAAAAAAGGTCTCTGGGGTATGATTACATTTATGTGGAGCTTCTGGCCTGAAGTTTTTATGATGACAACATTCGGTATGCCGAAGCTTATACTTCTTGTCGAATTTGCTGGTGATAGTGAGGCGGAAATAGATATAAAAGCTAAAGTACTCTTACCTGATCTTAAGAAATTTCCATTTAAAGTCCGTACAACTACTTCTCAAAGTGAGTCAGAGAAGTACTGGGATATTCGTCGTGAAAGTTTCGCTCTTCTTCGCAAACATATTAAAGACAAGCATACCGCACCATTTATTGATGATATTATAGTCCTTCCAGAATTTCTACCAGAATTTCTACCGAAACTCAACGTCATTCTCAATAAATATCCCATTACCTACACCATCGCAGGTCACGCAGGTAATGGTAACTTCCATATTATTCCCTTAATGGATTTCTCTGATCCAAAAACATCATCAATCATTATTGATTTGTCAAAAGAGGTCTATGACCTTGTGCTAAAATACAAAGGCTCAACAAATGCTGAGCATAATGATGGTATTATCCGCTCACCATTCCTCTCGCAAATGTTTGGACAAAAGATCTACGGATTATTTGAAAAAACGAAACAGATTTTTGATGTACAGAATATCTTCAATCCTGGTAAAAAAGTTGGTGGAACCATGGATTATATAAAAGGTCATATCATACAAGAAGGCCACGGAAACTCACATAAAATGTAGAGAAGGTAAAATAAAAAACTGAACATTTGTTCAGTTTTTTAGGTTAAAAGATGAAGTTTTAAGCATATGCCTTTAATGCCATTGCAAGATTCATTCGTGCTTTCCTCGCACAACTTCTTAATGTACTCCTTGGGGTCCCCGTGAGAGACTCTATATCTTTATACGATAATTCATATTCACTAAGAAATAGGATTATTTTCCTTTGTTTTTCGGGTAATAAATTTATTTCTGATTGAATTTGATAATCGATTTCTATTCCGATCATAATCTCTTCAGGAGTTTTGCTTATTTTTGCCATAACATTAAGAACATCACCATACATCATATCTATAGCTAGAGTTCCATTGATACTTTTCTTTTTAATGTCTCGCAAAAAACTTATACTCTCATTCCTGGTAATTACTGTAAGCCACGGTACAAATCTTCCTCTACTTTTATATGAACCATTTCTAAGAGAAATACTTACCTTAGTCCATGTGTCTTGGAGAATGTCTTCTAGGTAGCAATTATTATTAGTAATTTTACTAATAATTGCTTTCAACTTTTCAGAATACTTTTTCATTAAAGCACTAAAAGCTCTTTCATCACTTTCATTTACGAAAAGTGATACAAGAGTTTGGTCATCCAGGTTTTGATACTTTTTCATGGTAGTAAGTTTTTTTGGTTAAAAAATGAGTTTTTGAAAGATATATTTTAATGTATTCTATTCCTTCTTTTCTGAATTGTAAATAGATAGGTTTGCTATACCCATCTTTTTGTGCTATTATCTTACCCATGCAAACATTAACATTAACCGCAACAAAGCGAAGTAAGACTGAGAAGCTCGGGGCTGTACGAAGTAACGGCATGGTACCAGCAGTTGTCTATGGCGCTCGTGTGGAAAATACATCAATTTCCGTCTCGAGTGCTTTATTTTTAAAAGTATTAAAAGTAGCCGGCGAATCAAGTACGATTATCCTTGAACTCGCAAGTGGTGACGAGAAAGGTAAAACTCAAAAAATTGATGTACTTATTCATGATGTCCAAGTTGACCCTATTAAAGGTCACCCTATTCATATTGACTTTTTGGCTATCGATATGAACAAGCCAGTCGAAATTATGATCCCACTTGAATTTACCGGTGTCGCACCAGCTGACAAGAATGGTCTTGGTGTTCTTGTTAAAGTCCTTCATGAAGTCGAAATTGCGGCACTTCCGAAAGATTTGCCTCACACTATTTCTGTTGATGTATCTTCACTTCTTGCACTTAATGACCAGATTCACATCAAAGATATCGCACTTCCAACCGGAGTTAAGATGATGACTGATATCGAAGAAGTCGTTGCACTCATCGCCGCAATGAAGGAAGAAGTAGTCGAAGAAACTCCTGTTGACCTTGCAAGCATCGAAGTAGAAAAGAAAGGCAAGAAGGAAGAGGAAGAATCAGCTGATACTGATAAGACTATAAAATAATTCCCTCGTCTCTGACCATACAAAAATCTTTTTTCAATTTCTGAAAAGAGATTTTTGTATGGTATACTTGATAGACATGGAACAATGGATTCGATATATTTTTTCTTTTTCTATTTTAATCACACTTGTTTGTGGTAGTTTTTTACACATAACTACCCCTGTATATGCCGATCAAGTCCTCCAAAATGCTCAAGCTGACAAAGTTAGACTGGAAACTGAACTCAGCGCCCTTGAACAAGAAATAGCTCAAAAGCAACTCGAGCTGATAAGCCAAAAAGGACAGTCAGTATCTTTGTCGCGCGATATTGCAATACTAACGACCCAGATTAAAAAGTCGAAACTTGATATTTCAGCCAAGAATTTAATTATCAAGAAACTTGGTGGCGAAATAATACAAAAAAATCAACAAATTCAGACTCTGACTACCAAAATTGAATCAGAAAAAGAATCTCTGGCGCAACTCATACGTAAGAATAGAGAGCTCGATGATAAGTCACTTATTACTTTCATACTTTCAAGCGAGAACATGTCGCTCGCATATGGCGATATTAATACATTTGCGTCTATTAAAAGTGCTATCAAGAAATCAGTCCATGAAATTAATGGTACCAAAGTCGAAACCGAAACTCAAAAGAAAACTCTTGAGATAAAAAAGAATCAAGAGACTGATGTAAAAGTAGAGCTTGAAAATGCTAAAAAACAAGTTGAACTCACTGAGCAGAATAAACAGCAACTCTTGTCTATCAGTAAAGATAAAGAACAATCATATCAAAAAATATTAGCCGATAAAGCAAAGAGGCGCTCTGAGATTCTAGCAGTACTATTTAACCTTCGTGACGCAGCTGCCATTCCATTCGGTAAAGCTCTCGAGTATGCTACTCAAGCTTCGAAAGTTACTGGTGTCCGTCCTGCCTTTATCCTTGCTATTATTACACAAGAAAGTAATCTTGGGACAGATCAAGGCTCCTGCTACGTGACCGACATGACGACTGGTGTCGGTATCAGCTCAAAAAGTAATAAAGTATATAGAAATGTCATGAAGCCTGTTCGTGATACTCCAGTCTTTACAGATATCACTATCGCTCTTGGTCGCGACCCATATAAGACGCTCGTATCTTGTCCTATTGCCTCGGCTGGAAGCTCAAGCTGGGGTGGAGCTATGGGCCCAGCTCAGTTTATTCCTTCGACATGGAAGGGTATCAGTAAGCGTGTAGCAAGTTCTTTAGGGCTCACTATTGCTGATCCTTGGAATCCCCGTGATTCCATTACTGCATCAGCATTGTTTTTGGAAGACCTAGGGGCAAGCACAACAAGCTACACCTCTGAAATAAAAGCTGCTTGTAAATACTATGGTTCTGGTGGATCAACATGTGCGTATGGTAGGAATGTCATGGCTAAAGCTGATAAGATCCAAAAAACAATGATAGATCCGTTGCAAAATTAAAAGACCTATGGTACTATGCTTTGACTATGAAAAAAGGAATTCACCCAACATATAATAATGAAACACCTGTAACCTGTGCTTGCGGAGCAACTTTTGCTGTTGGTTCAACTATAAACAAAATGGAGATTGAAATCTGCAGTCAATGCCATCCATTCTATACGGGTAACGACAAAGTCCTCGATACCGCTGGGCGTGTTGATCGCTTCAAGAAGCGTGCTGCTGTTGCAAAAGTAAAAAAGTAACTAAAAACTATGAATTAGTTTTATAGAGAGATATGGGTAAGTGACGACTAAGTAATAGAGAAATTTTTAGTAAAAAATTTCATTCTCTCTAAGAAATCTAATTCATAGTTTTTTTGCTATACTACTCATTATGACCTTTGATCAAGAAAAACTAGATGAACTTAAGAAAGATCACAAGACCAGCTACTTTGCGCTTGAGTACGAGAGGCTTTTGAGTGAAGAAAAAAAAGTGAATGACATGGTAGCACAAGATCAATCCTTACGTGATTTAGCTGACGAAGAACTACAAAATATTACATTCCAGAAAGAAGCTATCGAGCGAAAGCTTGAAGAAATGGTCAAGAATGACAAAGAAGAGGAAGAATTCCCCAATGAAATTATTCTTGAAGCTCGCGCTGGTGCTGGTGGTGATGAAGCATCACTCTTTGCACTTGAGCTTGTCATGATGTACGAACGATATACTGATCACAAACACTGGAGCTGTCGCCACCTTGATGAATACACGCTTGAGATAAAAGGGAAGGATGTCTACAAATTACTTCGTTTTGAAACAGGTGTTCATCGAGTGCAGCGTATTCCTGCTACCGAGAAGAATGGACGTATTCATACGTCCACTGCATCTATCGCGATACTTCCGATTCGTAAAAACTCTAAAATTATTATCAATCCAGCCGACCTTGATATGGAATACTCTCGCTCTGGTGGTGCTGGAGGACAGAATGTCAACAAAGTTGAGACCGCAGTGCGCTTAATTCATAAACCAACAGGTATCGATGTGCGCTCAACATCTGAAAGAAATCAACTTGGCAATCGTGAAAAAGCCATGAGTATTTTGATATCAAAGCTCCAAATGCTTCAAGATGAAGAAGAAGCAAAAAAATATTCTGGCGATCGCAAAGCGCAGATCGGCACTGCTGATCGCAGTGAAAAAATCCGCACCTATAATTTTCCTCAAGATCGTGTGACTGATCATCGTATCAAACAATCCTGGTCCAACATTCCAGGTATTATGGCTGGTAATCTTGATAAAATTATCGACGCTATGGCAAGCGGACAAGTGGGGGATGCAGAAGAAGAGTAATGCACTGTCTATTTACTTTAATTTGTATTTATATTATAATATTTTAATTATTATTTATTAGACAAATTTATATATGGAAGAGAAAAAACAACCCATAGAAAAAATTTAGAAAATATCGACATTTTTGGTCATATTATTTATAGTTGCAATACTTGCAATTATTGGCACCGTGACTTCTGGTGTTTATTACAGTACTTTGATTAGTCTTTCGTGGAATCTTGTAATATTAGGATTTTTCATTTGGCTTGCATATTATGCTAAAAAAGAGCAATTAAAAAGGACTTAAGTGGTATTAAACTTGGAACATTTACAATTTACGCGTTTATAATAATTTTCATTTTTAGCGTAGTTGGATCAATCACGCTTATAACTTTTGCGCACAGACTTCAAACTGTTGCAACCACTAAAACACCAACTTTCTTTTCTGCTAATTTATCAGGACTTATTGATAATTCAACCGATGATTTAAAAAAGGTGCTTTTGTATGGAAACACTACGAAAAAGTTAGCTGAAGAATTTATGGCTGTTGGATTAATAAAAGAATGTACTCAGGGGAAAAATGATATTAATATTGTATCATTTGGACCATACATGAATTTTAATACAGTTGCCATTGGTCTCAAGGGAATATATTCGGTGCGTTGTTATGGGGAGAAAAAACCATTTGATTTTAAGGCAATTGTTGAATAAAAGAATCACACTTGGTACGTTGATGATTATCAATACAACATTGATATTGATAAGGATTTTAACGTTCAAAATACAAAAAATATTACAGGTAAAACAAATTAAAGCTGTGCGTAGATGTCTGTTTGATTTTCGTGGTCATGTGACCACGGTAACCTATTTATGAGCTATGTACTCCTTTTACGGTAACAGTTTTAATGAGCTAGAACGAACTCTTGTACGATTAAAACAATTGTGGTATCATTCTCCTCAGTAGTTGTCACACGTTTTGGTTATTAGTTTCATACTGAACTGTTTTAAACATTGAGTATGTAAATGAAATCAGGCTTAGCGATTACATTTATAAATTAGTTTTCTTCAAGTAGTGGATATGAAAGTATCATTACAAGAAGCACATTGTCATATATGGCAAAAAAGTTATATGTCGGCGGTCTTCCTTATAAGACGACTAACGATGAGCTCAAGTCTCATTTTGAGCAAGTAGGTCCTGTTGCATCAGCAACTATTATTATGGATAAAATGACTGGCCGTTCTAAAGGCTTTGGTTTCGTTGAAATGGAAAACGATGCCGATGCAGAGAAAGCTGTCTCAATGTTTGACAGTAAAGATTACGATGGTCGTAACCTTACCGTGAACGAAGCTCGCCCTATGGAAGAGCGCCCTCAAGGTGGTGGTGGTTTCCGTGGCAATCGATAATTCGATTCTCAGACTAAAAATCCTCTTCAGAAATGAAGGGGATTTTTGATTGCATACCAGGGTATTTTTTGCTATAGTTTAGGCGTCGTTTAAACAAACGCTTTTTTGTTTTAGGCATATGCGTGTGTAGTTCAGTGGTAGAACGCTGTCCTGATAAGACAGAGGTCGAAGGTTCGATTCCTTCCACACGCACAAAGCTTCGAATCTTATCTTAGCTTTATTATGAAAGATTTCAATAATAGCAAAGCGTGGTGGCAGCCAGCACTTATAATGTTCGGCAAGATTTCAGTATGGGTTGTTATCCCTGTCATTTGTGCTTTATTCATAGGTAAATATTTAGATAAACACTTTGATACTGACCCATGGATATTTATCAGCTGCACCATTGTCGCATTTATCATATCAATCATAGCTATTGCTCGTATTTCTCTCCGATATATACATACTATGAAACCCGAGGTGGGCACAAAGAGTGATGAATGAGACAAATATTTACATTAATATAATGGAGAATACTATTAACAAAATAAATACCAAACCTGTCATAGAGCACGGAACAGAAATCAAACATGAAGCTACGCTTTATGCTGAACCGATTGGCCACGTTGGCCCACTTGTCGTTACCAATTCACTGTTCACTGGCTGGATTGCTGTTTTTGTTGTTATCATTATTGCTTCTCTACTTAGATTCAAATTGAAACAAATTCCAAAAGGTATTCAGAATTTTTTTGAAATAATTCTTGAAGGCGCACTCTCACTCTCTGATCAAGTCACTGGCAATCGTAAGGTTTCTACAAAAGTTTTCCCTTTAGTTTTTTCTATATTTCTTTTTGTGCTTATTAATAACTGGCTTGGTATCTTACCACTTGGTGGATTCGGTCTTATTGAAAGCGGACCTGAAGGATCATCATTTATCCCATTTATCCGAAGTGGTACAGCTGATATAAATACTACACTTGCTCTGTCTCTCATGTCGGTCGTAGCTGCGAATATTTTTGGTATCGTTTCGATCGGCATCTGGAAAACATTCAATAAATATGTTAATATATCGGCGCTTGGTAGTATTGTCACCAAGGTACGCAAAGACCCTACAGTCCTTGTCGTAGCACCGGTTACCTTCTTTGTGGGAATTTTAGAGCTTATTGGTGAGTTTGCAAAGATTGCATCATTGTCATTCCGATTATTCGGTAATGTCTTTGCCGGCGAAGTGCTCCTTATGTCTATGAGTGCCATTCTCGCATACGGATTGCCGATTCCATTCTTGTTCCTCGAGATATTTGTCGGAGCAATCCAGGCGTTCATCTTTGCAATCTTGGTACTTGTGTACTTTACGATTGCGTCACAAGATCATGATGCGCACGAAGAAGGAGAACATGTACATGAAGAACTGGCCGTCACATAGAAGGTCAGTAGCAAATGAAGCAGGAAATTTCTTTTGAAAATAGTCCTCGGACTTTCTTACCAGACTATTTTCAAAAGAAATTTCCTGTAAAGTATACACATAACGTCGAAACATTATTAATCATAAATAATTATACATATGGATTCAGTTAATCTCGCAAAAGCTATTGCTATCGGTGTCGGTGCTATTGGTCCTGCTATTGGTATCGGTATGATCGGTGCCAAAGCCATGGAAGCAATCGGCCGTAACCCTGAAGCATCTGGCAAAATTCTTGTTCCTATGCTTATCGCTTCGGCTTTCGCTGAAGCTATTGCTATCTACGCGCTTGTTATCGCATTCTCAATTAAGTAGCACAAAGTTGGCTATTTACATCTAGTCAGTTGCTTCTATCACAAGTGACTAGGAGTAAGGAGCTCAGACGTTTTTAATAATTACAATCACTACGTACCATGGATTCACTCATCACTACATTTCATATTGACTGGAAAATCATTACCGCTCAAGCGATTAACTTTGGCGTTGTCTTTTTAGTACTCTACTTCTTTGCCCTCAAGCCACTTGGCACACTTATGAAAGAGCGTGAGAATCGTATTGAGGGTGGTCTTATCGATGCCAAAGAAAATGCTCTTTTGTTGAAGAATACCAAAAAAGAATACAACGATGTCATCGCCAAAGCACGCATCGAAGCTCACGCTGTCTTACAGACTGGCCGTGAAGAAGCTGAAGCAAATAAGAAAGAAATCTTAGCTAAGACTCAGAGTGAAGTGGAAGCTATGATTGCATCTGGTAAGCGTACCCTTGAAACCGAGAAAGTAAAAATTATTGAAGAAGCAAAGACTGAAATAGTGTCTCTTGTAGTCAAAGCCACAGAGAAGCTACTCCAATCTCATGATAATACTGAATTCGACGAGAAAGCATTACAGAGTGTCAAGAAAATGAAATAATATATGTCTACCATTTCTATTAACAACTTAGCACATGCAATATATGACTCTTCGAAAGGCAAAGAGGGTGAGGAGCTTGACCAACTTATAACAAATACGACTCACTTCTTAGCAGAGAAGCACTTGCTCGGCAAAGCACCTCAAGTAATCGAAGCCCTTGAGAAAATAATAAATATTGATGAAGGTATTGTTCGCGCAACGATTAGCTCGAAAGAAAAGTTACAGAAGAAAATGGTTGCTGAAGTTGAAGAGATTGTGAAGAAGAGATATAAAGCCAAAGATGTTTATCTTTCTTTTATTGAAGATAAAAAATTACTCGGTGGAATAAAGATTGAAGTCGGCGATGAAGTAATCAATATGACCCTGAAAAACAAGCTCGATAAATTACAAAATTATTTAATTGCATCATAATATGACCAAGAATCACATTGTAGAAAATTTAAGAAAGCAGATTGAGAAATTCCAGATAGATATCAAGGCTGAGAAAGTGGGCCACGTCATCGAAGTATTTGATGGTATCGCGCGTGTCTCTGGCCTGTCAGACCTCAAAGCATCAGAAATGGTTAGCTTTGCCTCTGGTGCTCTGGGTGTGGCGCTCAACCTAGATGAAGACTCAGTGGGTGTCATTGTCCTTGGAGACTTTTTTAATATTAAAGAAGGTGAGGAAGTGAAATCTACTGGCCGAATTCTATCCGTCCCAGTATCAGATTTACAAATCGGCCGCGTACTGAATGCTCTTGGTGAACCGATCGATGGTAAGGGTATTATCAAAAGTACGCAATCAAATCCTATTGAGAAAGTGGCGAGTGGTGTGATGAGTCGTCAATCTGTCGATCAACC
>JAYVQT010000035.1:0-4623 GCA_043776915.1 Minisyncoccota bacterium
TCGACTTCATGAAGCCGGAATTGCTAGTAATCGCGGGTCAGACATACCGCGGTGAATACGTTCTCAAGTCTTGTACTCACCGCCCGTCAACTCAAGGGAGATGGGAGTGCCCGAAGTCTCACTTTACTGTGGGCCTACGGCAAGTTCATCGACAGGGAGTAAGTCGTAACAAGGCACGGGTAGCGGAAGCTGCTCGTGGACTAATTCAAATTGAAGCACGTGATAATTGCCTCCTTCGGAAGCTTTATTACTTAATCGATCGATCGTTCATAGTAATATGAATAAAAGCTCTATACTTTTGAATATAGAGGAGGGAATCACCTAATGGTTCTGACGACCGGCAAAGACCGGTACCCAACTAGGACAAAATAGTGGGTTCAATAGAAATTTTTTTACTTGGATGTTAAATTTTAGACAGAAAAATAGTTTTCCACACTATTTTTAGTAGACAGATGGATTTTAATGTTATACTTGTTTACATAAGTTTAAAAACATTAAAAAAAAGTTCTCATGATCAAAAAAATATTTTCATTTATCAGCATAACAGGACTTTTCTGCATGTCTTTTGTTGCGTTAGAACCATCTTTGTCTGATGCTGCAGTGGCCACAGATAATGTAGTCATAACATTAAACGTGACTTCGGGCATTACTATTACATCCCCAGTAGACTCTACCCTGAGTACTACAATAGGTGTCTCTCAGAATACCGCTATAGGTACAACAACGTGGAATGTAAAGACTAATAACGCTCTGGGTTATACTCTACAAGTAAACTCAACCTCTACCCCAGCAATGCAAGCATCAGGAGGCCTTACAATAACAGATTACCAGACGGGTGCACCTAATACATGGACTGCAACATCTAGTAATGCTTACTTTGGATATTCTGCATTCGGCACAGATACTCCGACTGGCACATGGGGAACTGGATCTCTGTGTTACGGTAGTGTTAGTGTTCCATCCGCTACCTTGAAATACAAAGGATTCACAGCCAGCTTGGTGACTGTTGCTACTCGTGCTGCAACCACAACAACTTCAGGAGTAGATACTACAGTTTGTTATGCAGTTGAGCAGAATGGTTCGTATATACCTTCTGGAACTTATCAGGCTACTATAGTTGCTACCGCTACTACGCTGTAGTAGCGTTGAAACGTGTCTTATACAAGATAAGTATTCTCGATGTGAGGTTATAAACAAACTTAAATTAAAATGAAAAGCAAAATAAGTACTAAGATAGTGGTTGTCTCAGCTATTTTGTTTGGACTTTTTTCGCAAAATACTTCGGGTGTGCTTGCTGCGAATACGACAGCAGATAAATTACCTGTAATTTCGAAAGGTTCTAATTCAGTTATCACTAATGTGACAGTGGAAGATGCGGGAGATTTTGTTCTTGTTCCTGGAAAAGTAGAAATCTTTGGTAATCCTGGAGAGGAGATAACGAAGAAAATCACTATTACAAACAGAACTAATAGACTGGTTAATTACAGCGTCAAAGTAGAAGATTTTATAGGTTCACGTAGTGAAGATACCCCAGTAATATTGCTGGGTGATGATAAAAGTCCATATTCATTCAAGGATAATATTATTCCAGATAGCCGAAATTTTAGCTTAAAGTTCGGACAACAAATTACAATTCCAGTTACTGTTAAGATTCCAGACAATCAACAACCAGGCGGTTTTTATTCATCAGTAATTATTGCAAGTCAGCCCACCGATACAGGGGGCATAGCAGGTGGAGCAAGGTTGGTTTCTCGAATCGGGTGCTTATTTTTTATCAGAGTAAATGGTCCTGTGAAAGAAGAAGGTAATATCGAGGATTTTACAGTCAAAGAAAAAAAATCTAGCCTCATGAGTGGAGGTCCTATGACTTTTGAAATATTATTTAATAATAGCGGTTCTATTCACTTGGTGCCATATGGAACAATTTCTATAACAAATTTGCTTGGGAAAAAAGTAGCAGAGCTTCCGGTTGATGGGTATTTTTCATTACCTAATTCCCTCCGTTACAGAGAAGTTAGATGGGAGAGGGATACTCTCTTTGGACGATATAAAGCTACTCTTAGCTTGAATAGAGGTTACGGTAATTTATCTGATGAAAAAATTGTTACTTTCTGGTCCATACCTTGGGGGTATGTGTTTATCATTATTGGTTTTATGAGTATTCTTGCTGTAGGTGGACGCTTATTTAAAAAGAATTTTAAAATTAGTAGAAAAAAATAGTCGATCATTATGATCAATTTTAGATCTGTTCGGAAACTTTTAACCATTATCACAGGTGGAGTACTTATATTTTATCTGGTATATACATATCAGATAGGTTATGTATATTCTGCAATGACCAGCACTTCATACCAGATCACCACAGATTCTATAAACACTGGAGGTGGCCTAAATTCAACAAGTAGTAATTATTATGAAAGCGATACAATCGGTGAAATTGCAACTGGAAATAGCACCAGCACCTCCTACTCAATGTATGCAGGTTTTTGGACTCCAGATAGTAATAATGTTTACATTTCCATTCAATCACCAGGAGGAAATGCACTACCTGCAATTTCTGGATTAACAGCAGCATCAAGTGTGGCTTCTTCTTCGTGGATAGTTACAACAAATAATTCAACGGGTTATTCTCTGACTATTTCTGCTAGTACTTCACCCGCCCTTAGAATCCTCACAGGATCATCTTTTGATGACTATGTACCAAGTGGCCCTGATCCAGATTTTAACTTTGCTATAAGTCCAAATGCCTCTGCTTTTGCTTTTTCACCTGAAGGGGTAGATATCATATCAAAATATAAGGATAATGGATCAGCATGTAACATCGGGGCGCTGGACACTCTTATGTCTTGCTGGGATGGGCTGGCTACAACTTCAAAGCAAATTAGTACTTCAAATACAAGCAATCATCCATCTGGAGCCACTACTACAGTAGAGTACAAAGTAGAAGTCGGTAGTAATAAAATCCAAGATAGCGGAGCATATAATGCTACAATTATCGTAACTGCAACGACACTATAAATTTTAAAAATATGAGGAATAAAATAACCCTAACCCTAATACTGATAATTTTTTCAGTATTAACTTTTCCAAATAACGCCATTGCAGATAATTTAATTATAAACCTTATTGTAAATACTGGAACATCAACAACGGCAACAACAACTGTTTCTACAAGTACACCACCGCTCCCTATTTTCGACCGTGTGTCGGCTCCGACAGCGGGGGGTTCTATCGTGACCAGTTTTGTAGATGTCCCAGTCATTAATATTCCAACCAAGCCAACCAAGCTAATCAACAGTACATTCAATAATGTAAACAATAAAAATAATAAGAAAATAAAAGATCGTAAAGAGATAACTTACAATAATTTTACAGATATTAAATATCGAAAAGGCGAGGTGATAAGTCCACAAGGTCTCTTGTCAGTATGGCATGGAAAAAATCTATATTTTACATGGCAAAATCCGAAACTTGAAGAAGGAGAAACTGCTCGTTTGGTTAGATCTCCATATTTTTATCCTAAAAATCCAAGTGAAGGGAAATTGATTTATGAGGGCAAAGGGGTCTATACTTTTGATAGAGAATTTATAAATAGTGGAAAATACTACTACTCTCTATTTATCGTAGACAAGAATGATTTCTTTTCATCCCCAGCTTTGACGGTTGTAAATAATATAAAAGATAATGACAAAGAGTCTCTTTCAAAAAACAACACAAAGCTATTAACACTAGATTATTTATTAAAAGATGGAAGGTCGGTAGATTTTTCTTATAATTCACAAAATTATAATCCAAAAATGTGTGATGTCCGTTCAAAAATAGATGATGCTGCACTATCAAAAATAATTTCATCTTCTGAAGCTAGTGTTTCGGGGGTAGCAGACTACTCTATGAGGAAAAACATTCAACTAACTTTAGATAAAAATAATGGTGCTACAGTAAAGATTAGTATTTTGTTACCAGTATATGTTTTTGATTCAAGTGGTGATCAAATCGGCGGGTGTATTGTTGATGGTTTTGGCCAAGAAACGGAAATGTTATTCAATCATACGGGTGTGATAGAAAAAGACGGAGTAAATTATGAAAAATATGGTGCAGTATTACAAAATGATCCATTAAATAGTTACAAAAGAATCATCATCTCAGCTCTCAAAGGTCAAAGTATAAGTATAATTCATTCCACTTCTACAAAATCTTTCAACTTATCCCCAAAACCTTCAAGAAATTGGCTTCAAAAGCTTCTCGAACGGTTCCATTTCTGGTAAAATATAAGAGCAAATATGAATTTCCCGTATTCTTTTTTCTTAGCTACTAGAAATACCTTTTTCGGTAAACAGAAAACCAAATATAGTTCTATATTTTTGATAGTTTTTACCTTTTTTACTTTTGCAAGAATCGACATTGCCTACGCTGATTTGAATGCGCAAATAAATTATCAAGGGAAACTGGCTGATTCAGGTGGAACAGCAGTGGCGAACGGTACTTATAACATGAGGTTCAAGTTGTACAATGCATCAACAAGTGGTAGTTTGCTTTGGACAGAGACAAGAACTTCTGGCGACAAGGTTACTGTAACAAATGGTTTATTCAGTATCATGCTAGGAAGTGTCAATTCATTTGCTG
>JAYVQT010000036.1:0-4432 GCA_043776915.1 Minisyncoccota bacterium
GAGGCAGAGGTATTGACTGTCATTTTATAGGTTTAAACATAAAAGTATATGATGTTATGTTATACTATTCCTAATGGAAGGTTTGAATTTAAACAATGCACCAAAGTTTAAAACTCCCCAAGAGGAGCTAGAGTTTTTGCGTGCGCATATTGCTGAGCGAGAAAAAGAGCTTAGTGATCAAGGGCAAGAAGTCTCGCGAGAAGACCTTGCTCATGCGGTGATTTCTGAATATCGAAAGTATGACCCTACGGACGTGATGCATAAAAGTGCTGTTGTAAAACATGGCGATGTTGAGAAATTGGTTCTTCGTTTGCATCCTGAACCACATGATCATAAGATGGAAGAAATGCTTGGTATCTTGCTCGATAAGGGTATTTCAAATGTACTCTCGATTATTGGTAAGATGAATAACCCACACCTCGATGACGACTTTCATCGTTTCCTCGTGCAGTATTTATACAGTGTTCACAAAATTCCTGGACTAAAGGAAGGAACGCCACTTTTCAAATCACTCGATATGAAGCTTTTTGAGATTACACTCCCTGACCCATCTGATGATGAGAAAGGGAAGAAGGGTTTAAAAGAGATCTTGTCGGCTATGGAGCAGTTCTTTGCTGGTATGCATTCGGTTGGCGAAGGACGAGAGAATTTTAATCGTAATCATTTTACACTTGAGATTGCGCTTGCCGAAGGTACTGATAACTTTATTTTCTATACTGCGGTACCAAGTCACAAGGCTGACCTTTTTGAAAAGCAGTTGCTCGGTGTGCACTCACATGCGAAAATTGTCGAAGCTCCTGATGACTATAATATTTTCGCTGAGAATGGCTCGATTGCGGCATCATATGCGACACTCGCTATGCCGGACGTCTACCCGATAAAGCTTTATGATGCGCTCGACCATGATCCACTTAATATTATGCTCAACGTATTTACCAAGCTTAAGAAATCTGGCGAAGGTGCATCTATTCAGTTCACTATTTGTCCAGAAGATGATGATATTATTCGTAAGTTTCATATCGTTCTTGGTGATGTGAAAGATGGGATGAAGGTCAAGGATGCTCTCAGTGTGACGCGTCAATTTGCGAATGAAGTAACCTCAATAGCCAAAGGCCTGATTTTTGGTGAATCAAAAGAGAAAGAGAAAAAGGTTAACGATCGAGCTGTTGAAAGTATTACGGATAAAATAAAAAGTACCATCATGGCGACTAATATTCGTATTGTAGCCTCAGCAGAGACAAGTCTACGAGCCAAGCAAATCCTTGGAGATATTGAGTCGTCATTCAATCAATTCACTGACACTAATCGGAATGGTTTTAACTGGAATCATCCACATGGTAAGGATTTACAGGAACTTATTCATAATTTTTCGTATCGTATCTTTGCGCAAAAATACTCCATACCGCTTAATCTAAAAGAGCTTGCTACTATTTTTCATTTCCCATACGGTATTGAATCACCACAGCTTAAGCAAGCCAAAGCGGGGATTGCGCCGGCTCCGATGGAAATGGGCAGTGAAGGTGTGGCTCTTGGAGTTAATAGTTATCGTGGTAAAGATACTCAAATACATTTTGCTCCAGAAGACCGCATGCGTCATCTCTACGTTATTGGTCAGACAGGTACCGGCAAGACGACGATTATGAAGAATATGATTGCCCAGGATATCAAAGCTGGTCACGGAGTCTGCTATATTGATCCGCATGGTACCGATATTCAGGATATTTTGAGTTATATTCCAAAAGAGCGTATTGATGATGTTATCTATTTTGATCCAGCATATACTGCTCGCCCGATGGGGCTCAACATGCTTGAGTATGATCCGAAGTATCCCGAACAGAAGACGTTCGTGGTGAATGAACTGATGAATATTTTCAATAAACTTTTCGATATGAAGACATCTGGGGGACCAATGTTCGAACAATATTTCAAGAACTCTGCTTTCCTTGTCATGGAGCACCCAGAGAGCGGTGCGACACTACTCGAGATCGGTCGTGTGCTTGCGGACAAAGAATTCCGAGATATGAAGCTCTCACACTGCAAGAATCCAATCATTACTCAATTTTGGAAAAGCGCCGAGGCGACAACAGGGGACCAGTCGATAGCAAACTTCGTGCCGTACATCACTTCCAAGTTCGACAATTTCATCTCAAACGACATCATGCGCCCAGTTGTCCTCCAAGAAAAGTCGGTCTTTAACTTCCGTGACATCATGGACAATAAAAAGATCCTTTTGGTCAATCTGTCCAAAGGTCGCTTGGGCGACATCAATGCCAATTTAATCGGTCTTTTGATTATCAACAAGATTCAGATGGCAGCGCTTTCTCGTGTCGACATGTATGGTAAAAAGATGGAAGATTTCTTCCTCTATATCGATGAGTTCCAAAATGTTACAACTGACTCGATAGAGTCTATATTGTCTGAAGCGCGTAAGTACCGACTGTCTTTAACGGTTGCGCACCAATATATTGCACAGCTTGAAGATAATATTAAGAATGCGGTTTTTGGTAACGTCGGTTCGATGGCTGTGTTCCGTGTTGGCGCTGAAGATGCACAGTTCCTCGAAAGTAAATTTAAGCCGGTCTTCATGGCCGCTGATATTATGAAGATTGATAATCGCAATGCTTATGTCTCAATGCTTGTGAACGGTCAACCAACAAAGCCATTCAATATGGGTACATTTCCACCACCACAAGGCACGATGGAAATCGTCGAGAAGATTAAAGAGCTCTCATACCTCAAGTTTGGTCGCGAACGAGCTGAAGTTGAAGAAGAGATCATGGATAAATATAGACAGCAAGGATAAAAATAACCTTGCGATTAAAGCTATTTCCTGTTACACTGCCAATACTTTATTATTTATTTATACATATTATGACTACCATAGAACGTTCGTTAATAGTATTTAAGCCCGATGCAGTTGGGCGTGGTATCGTCGGAGAGATCCTTGCTCGCTTTGAAAAGGTTGGTCTTAAAATTGTTGGTACTAAAATGCTTGCACCGAATACTGCATTCTATCATCATCACTATGAGACGATCGGTACAATGATTACTCGTCATGGTCAGAAAATCTTCAATACGACGCTTGCAATGATGCAAGCTGGCCCTGTTATCGCTTTTGTTCTTGAAGGTGTCGATGCTGTTGCTGTTATTCGTAAAATGGTTGGCTCAACTGAATCAAAGAGTGCTCTCCCAGGGACAATCCGAGGCGATTATTCACATATGAGCTACGGACATGCCGACCAAATGGAAATTGGTCTCGCTAATATTCTTCATGCTTCAGGTGATAGCAAAGAAGCAGTAGAAGAGATTAAGCACTGGTTTTCTGAAAGTGAACTTTTCGAATACGAGACTACTCACGAGAAATTTACTCAAACACGACATAAGAAATAATACCTATTCTATAATCCCTCATCACAGTGATACTGTTGGTGGGGGATTATCCTCATCTATGAAAAAAATTACTGATATTTATCATGAATACAAGATTATGCCAAACTTACAGCTTCATCAGTTACGTGTGGCAGCTGTAGCATCACAGATTTGTGATATGCTCACTATAAAAGTTGATACACAGAAAATTGTCACAACTTGTCTGCTTCATGATATGGGTAATATTATTAAGGCCGATTTTTCTCACTTTCCTGATTTTCTTGAACCTGAAGGTGTGGAATATTGGCAAGAAGTTAAAGATGAGTTTATTAGAACCTATGGACATAAAGAAGATTTAGCGACACTTGCAATCATGAAAAAACTCGGAGTTTCACAAGATTTACAGGATTATACTCATCGGCTTGATTTTGCACATGTCTGTAAAACAAAAGAGGGGGATGATCTGAATCTTAAAATCATTAAATATTCAGATTTGCGCGTTGGGCCACGTGGCGTTCTGTCGTATGAAGATCGCATGAATGATGTGAAAAAACGTTACAGTGATCGTGCACATCTCTACCAAGATCGCGAAGAGTTAATACGTTGTGGAAAAGATCTAGAAGCTCAAGTGTTTTCTTACTCAAATAGTATCCCTGAAGATATACATGATACATCTATAGCTTTAATTATGGAAGATTTAAAAAATTTTAAAATATAATATACAAACATAACTTGTAAGCTTGTCAAAAGTGTGCTCAATTACAAAAATACTTGCAGAGTTCCCGCGCGCGAGTATACTAAGGATAGGGTTATTTGAAACATATTACCTAGAACACCGTTTATAGGGGACACAAAGTTTTGATGCAGTGCTGTAACGTTATTAATGTGAACAAATCTGTACCATCCTTAGGCCCACGTAGCATTACGCTATGGTAATATCTTTCGAATAGTCCTAATAAGTAATTCTTCCATTATATGTCGGAAGGATTTTTTATTTTTACCGCACCAGTATGAATTTTTCAGTTATTTGACTATTTAGGGTATAATAAGATCTATATGATGA
>JAYVQT010000037.1:0-4331 GCA_043776915.1 Minisyncoccota bacterium
CGATTTTGGAAATAGGTGCGAGCTTGGTACAATACAGACACCAAAATGACCAAACACATGCGAACGCATGTGTTTGGTCATTTTGGTGCCAGAGGCGGGGCTTGAAAGACGGAGGCGGTCTACGACGCCGCATTCTTATGCGACGTTGTCGCCGAGTCGGGGTAGCAAGCACTTAGAAGATGAGCAGCCTTGCTGCGAATATACTTAGTGACTTATGACCAAGTCCCGCCTCCGGCACAAAGTAAAGGAAGCAAACGAAGTTTGCGGGTGGGACTTGAAGACCCTGAGTATATTTTGTCTTCAAAATACGAAGGGTGTACTGACGTTGTGAACCCCCCGTAAGGAGCAAGATTCCCGCAAGGCGAAGCTTTCGTGCGGGACTTGAAAGGACAAGTTTATCGCAGCGAGTTCAACTTTGTGACGAAGCGAGTATTCGATTGAAATATTAAATTAATCACGATTTATGAGATTAATGAAGTGTTTAGGTGAGCGAAGAATACATCTGTACATATTTAAGGAGTGGCCCTTACTTGCTAAGTTTAAATTTTGTTTGCAAGAGTATTAGTGTAATATTGCTTACATGCATGGAACTTCTCCAAAAAAACCAAGAGTCCTAGACCTTTTTTCTGGTTGTGGGGGGTTGTCGTATGGCTTTAAAGTAGCTGGCTATGAAGTACTCTATGGAATAGACAATTGGGAGGATGCATTATTGACCTTCAGATATAATCACCCGGAAAGTAAAACTATTCTGGCTGATCTAATGGCAGAGTCAGTGAATGACTTGATAAATAAACATTCAATACAACCGGGCGATATAGATGTGATTGTCGGTGGACCGCCGTGCCAAGGCTTCTCTATTTCCGGAAAAAGGAATCCGCATGATCCAAGAAATCGTCTCTACACTTCGTTTGTTGCTTTTCTTGAGGCTTTAAAACCAAAGGCTTTTGTTATGGAAAATGTACCTAACCTTGTTTCCATGCAAGGGGGAAGTATCAAGGACACAATTTTATTCGATATGAAGAAGGCTGGTTATACAGTTACCTATAAAATTTTAAAAGCGAGTGATTACGGCGTACCGCAAAATCGACGCAGGGTTTTCTTTGTCGGGATAAGAGGGGACAAGATTTTTGAATTTCCTGAAGCAATTTTCGGAGCAGATGCGCATCCACATATTACAGCAAAAGAAGCTATCGGTGACTTACCGCAACAATCTATTGCAGATGGGAAAAAATACCCTACGTTACCTCACAGTGCATATCAAAAAGAAATGCGAATCGGATCACTTGCAATTCATAACCATGAAATTATCGAACATTTACCGCAAACAAAGAAAATCATTGCGATGGTTCCGGATGGCGGCAATTATAAAAACCTACCCAAAAAACTTTGGGACATTCGAAAGGTAAACATTGCGTGGACGCGCTTAAACAGTACTAAACCGAGCTATACTATAGACACTGGGCATAACCACCTTTTTCATTATAAATATAATAGAGTCCCGACGGCTCGTGAGTCAGCACGAATACAATCTTTCCCGGATTCATTTATTTTTTATGGGAAAAATAAGGCAAGCCATCTTAAGCAAGTCGGCAATGCTGTACCCCCTAAGCTTGCTGTCGCTATAGCAAGAAAGCTAGTACAATACTTAAAATGACCTTCCAAACCCCAGCTGGCTCAATGTTAAGAGTCGCCTTTCCTAGAGGGCGTATGTTAACTAAAGTTGAAGATGATTTGAGTGTCCTTGTACAGTTAATTACACAGTTTTCCTCAAGAGATAAAAAAGAATTCGATACTCTGATTGATGCTGAATATGCAAAAATAAGAAAAGCCTCGGTAAAAACAATTCGCAATTATCGTACTGAGATGACCAAACTACTCGGCCTTACTCTAATTGGGGCGGACGGAATTGTTCAGCCAAGCCCGCGCACACTACTGTTGATCGAAACTCAAAGTTTTCCTCTCTTCTTTAAAACTTTTTGCCATCGTTTTGTGTTTCCGAACGCAATAAATAAACCGCAGGAAACAATCAAGCAAATTGAAGCTGGAGTGCACTTTAAGCCAGCAAAATTTATTCTTGACCTATACATGCTCGGCGTTGCAAAGTGCGGCCCCTCATTTTCAGTGAGCGGAAACGAAATTTCTAATTTAGTTTTCAATGATATAAGGGTTACTTCTGGAAAAATTAATGCGTCGCATGTTTTGGATACCTTGCTTGGTTTAAGAAAAGGAAAAGTATCTTTTGCTGGCGGAAGTAAAATTGCGCAACACGGAAGAGAGTTTCTTAATTATATGCTTCTAGCGCAATTGCTTAAAGAGGGTGATGCGGGGGAGTTTATCTTAAATAGAAATGAACAATCCGCCATTGATATCATTAGAGAAAGTGAATTTTTTTTCAAAATGCCGGAGGAATATGCGCTTGACGCAAAGATAAGAAAAAATACTCAGAACGAATGGATTTCGTGGTTCGGTGGTGTCAGCTTGATTGAAAAAGAAAAACTTTCGATAAGTAGCATATCCAAGATACAGACTATTGCTGTACCAGGCACTGAAATTAATAAAGAAGATATTGCATTAGCTACCCCCTCAATGAAAGATCTAAAGGGAATTGGGGATAAGGGGGAATATATTGTGCTAAAATATGAGAAGGAGCGTATTGCTCAAATTCGTCCTGATAAAATAGGATTAGTGCAACGAGTGGCAAATGATACCGCACTGGGATACGACATACAATCTTTAGAATTTACGGATGTTTCAAAAAAGAAGTTTATTGAAGTGAAGACGACGGAACGAACTTATCCACCAGCAGAGGAGGTTCTTACTTTTTTCCCCATGAGTGCAAATGAGTGGGAAACAGCGCGATCACTTGGTGAAAGTTATTATGTATATAGAGTATTTCTTACTGCAAAAGAGCCCATTCTTTACGTAATAAAAAACCCGGTAAAGGAAGAGGCAAAGGGTAATATCATACTTGAAACATTGTCATATAGGGTCATTGTTAAAAAACAGGCTGGAACATATATAAAATAATTTATGCAAAAAAAATTAAAAGTAGCTTCAATCTTTTCAGGCTGTGGTGGTTCCGACCTCGGGATACTAGGCGGATTCGAGTTTAACGGAAAAAAATACGGAACTCTTCCCTTCGAGATAGTGTTTGCATTGGATAATGATGCAAATGCAGTTGAAACATACAACAAAAATTTTACCCAACCGGCGATTGTTGCAAATATAGTAAAATTTCCAATAAAAAAAATTCCCGAGTTTGACCTACTTCTTGGTGGATTTCCTTGTCAGTCATTTAGTTCCGTCAATCCCACTAAAGACCCTTTCGATGATCGGGCGAAGTTATACAAAAGAATGGCTCAGGTGTTAAAGGAAAAAAAGCCAAAATTTTTTATTGCAGAAAATGTAAAAGGTCTTGTCGTTTTAAAAAAAGGAGAAATTTTTAAAAAAGTATTAGATAAATTTGAGAAGCAGGGTTATACAACATATTGGCGTTTGGTTAACGCTGCAGATTATGGGGTCCCCCAACGACGCGTCAGGGTGTTTATTATTGGCGTGCGTAATGATCTTAAGTATATTTATAAATTCCCTAATCCAATTTTTTCTGAAAATACAGAAGATATTAAAAAAAAGTGGGTTACACTTGGTTCAGTTATTAAATCTCTCGAGATTGCCGAAGAAAAATATTATTTTTCAGAGAAAGCCGTACTTGGAATGAAGAATGCAAAAAATAATATGAAACGCGGACTCGCTCAGGATCTAAATAAACCGTGTCTTACGGTCACTTCTCATCTTGCTAAAGTCAGTTTAAATTCTAGAGACCCTGTTCTCCTGGTTGATCCAAAAAAAGAAAGATACAGAAGATTTACACCAAAAGAAGCGGCTCAAATTCAATCATTCCCCAAAAGTTTTAATTTCGCAGGTTCTGAGGCAAAAGCATATCACCAGATTGGCAATGCCATTCCTCCGGTTATGATGTGGCACATTGCAAAAGCACTTTTTGATTCGTTTGACGTTAATGCATATACTTCTCACAATTACAAATCTGTGACTCTTACAAAACCTTCTCTTTCTTGTTATAAAAAAATTAATAGCAAGGCTATTAGTTCGCTAAATTCGACAGTCGGGTAATTTACGACTGACAATGAAATTGGGTCAGAAAATGCGGTGCAACTGGGGAGCCCTTTTATTACACCCTGAAATGCAACAGTAACTCTCTGTTGGCGCAAAATTAAAAAATCGCTAAAACGAACATATCCGCCTTGGTATACTGGTGGTGCTTATTCAACCAATAACTCCAAGACGGATATGTGTACACAGCATAAAGATTC
>JAYVQT010000038.1:0-49856 GCA_043776915.1 Minisyncoccota bacterium
CGTATGGTATTAAAGGACATATTGGATACTGTCCTTTTGTCCCTTATAAAAGACTCTGCGGGGAACTCCTTTCGTAGATTATATTCTTCCGTGTTTGTATGAGTTGTGGGTAGGTCGAACATTGCCTCATCTAGGGTAAAAGTAAAATGTGTATCCTTTGATTGAATAACTTTGAGCTCATGTGCTAGTACCAAGATTTCTCTTTTCAATATAGAAGTATTCATCTCAGATATAAATCCAATAGTATAAGATATTTCTATCAAAGAAAGTACTTCATGTATGTGGGAAAGTGTGATCGGAACATGATTTCTCTTATCCACGGGTAGTGCTGTTTCTAGCTTGTACATATCAGACAAAAGTTCAACTCCACGTAAGCGAATATTCCCTTTTATAGCATCGTCAGTGTCCATGCAATCCGTCACCATATAAAGGGCTGTTACAAGCTTCTCTGTCTTTTTGTTTATATATTCATAGGTTAGAATATGCTCATTTTGAATAGGCTTATGTAGTAAAGAGTTATTACTAGTTACAGATGCATTACTATCTCTGTTTTTAGGGTTATACATATCTGTCTTTTTATTGTCTTTTTGATATTCCATGTGTCTTTTTGAATTTAAATGACTAACCTATTGCTCACATATTATGTCTTTGATTTGTCCATTATATACTGAAATACGGGCAATGCAAATAGAACCGAAAAACGTTATGGGAATAAATACATCTGTAGAAAATAATGTGATATAATCAAATGATATTATGGCAAAAAAAGATACTGAAGAAGATAATGATGAGTCATCTGTGCGACAAAATAAAAAAAAGAAAAACAAACGAACGAAAGTTGAACTCAAGGATGAAACACGGCACAGTATTTGGGGTATTAGCCTTCTGGTACTTGGAGTCTTTACCTTGCTTTCGATATTTAAACTAGCTGGTGTAGCGGGAGATTATTTTTATAATTTCTTTAGTAAATTTTTTGGGGTTGGATTTTATCTCTTGCCGATACTTTTGGTGATCGTTGGTATATCTTTTATGCGTAAAGGCCGGCCGCATGTTGCTCGACTGCATGCTGTCACTTCCATTGCTGTTCTTCTGTCTACGCTTGGAATTATGGATATCATAAGTAACGGGCAAGGCCAATCAGTGATGCTTACTCTTGGCGGGTATTTGGGTGCACTTATAGCGTGGCCATTCGTAAAACTTTTTGGTATGTATGCAGGTGTGCTCCTCCTCTCAACGATACTAATTATTTCACTCATTGTATTGTTTGATAGGAGTCCAAATTTTTTCACATTATGGCAGAAAATTATAAGCTTCTTCAAACGAGATATTAGCTTACCAACGTTTAATAAAGAGAATGGTACTGATGACGAAGGAGTGCAGAAAAATCTTCCTCCTCAAACAAAAGAAGAAGAAACTGAGGACTCGCTTGAATATAGTGAAGATGCTATTGAAAAGGAAGCTTTGCCAATGAACAAGAAAAAGAAATTTAGCACTACCTACACCCCACCACCACTGTCACTACTTGAGAAAGATAAAGGTAAGCCAAACGTTGGCGACTTGAAAGGTAATATGAATATTATCCAGCGAACACTTCTGAACTTTGGTATCTCAGTCGAGATGGATGAAGTAACCATTGGGCCAACAGTCACGCGCTACGCACTGAAACCAGCCCAAGGTATGAAGCTCTCGCGTATTGTTGGACTTCAGAATGATCTGTCACTTGCCTTAGCTGCGCACCCTATCCGTATCGAAGCTCCCATTCCAGGTAAAAGCTTAGTCGGTATCGAGATTCCCAATAAATTAAAATCAACTGTCGGACTTGCTACTCTCCTCTCTGATGATAAATTCCAAAATTCACCGAAGCCACTCACGGTGGCGCTTGGCCGTGGACTTTCTGGTAAAGCAGTATTTGGTAACTTAGCCAAGATGCCACACATGCTTGTAGCGGGAACAACGGGCTCTGGTAAGTCAGTCACCATTCACTCTATTATCACATCCTTGCTCTATAGAAATGGACCAGAAGATTTACGACTCATCTTAGTCGACCCAAAGCGTGTTGAACTTACTTTATACAATAAAATCCCTCACTTACTTACTCCCGTTATTACTGACCCAAAGAAGACAATCCTTGCACTCAAATGGGCTGCCAAAGAAATGGATCGCCGGTATGATATACTTGAATCAGAATCAGTCCGCGATATTGAGTCTTACCACAATAATATCTACGCGAGCAAAAAGAAAGCTCTATCTGGTGAGGACACCGAGCGTATGCCATATATAGTCATCGTCATAGATGAACTCGCGGATATTATGCAGACCTATCCTCGTGAACTTGAAAGTGCCATTGTCCGTCTTGCCCAGATGTCTCGTGCTGTCGGTATCCATCTGATCCTTTCAACTCAGCGCCCAAGTGTTAACGTCATTACTGGTCTTATTAAAGCTAACGTTCCAACTCGTATCGCCCTGCAAGTATCTTCTCAGATAGATTCACGAACTATTCTTGACCAAGGTGGTGCTGAGAAACTTCTCGGAGCTGGAGATATGCTCTATGCCTCAGGTGAAATGTCTCAGCCAGAGCGTATCCAGAGTGCCTTTATTTCTGAGGAAGAAGTCAAAAAGGTGGTAGAATATCTAAAGCAGGCGTACATGGATGAAATACCTGACACCATCGAACTTTCTGGTACAATAGAGAAGGGTAACAATCTTTTTAGTGACAGCATGAGTGATAATGAAGATGATGACCTGTACGAAGATGCTCGGACGACAGTTATGGAAGCTGGTAAAGCCTCGACATCATACCTTCAACGCAAGCTTGGTGTCGGATATGCGAGAGCCGCGAAACTCATCGACATGCTCGAAGAACGCGGAGTTATCGGAGCTGGTAATGGCGCAAAACCACGTGATGTGCTTGAAAAACCAATGGATCACACTGCCGATATCATCGGTTCATAAATACTAACGAATGCCAATAATAAAAAATAAAAATATAAAATGGTGGCTTGGACTGATATCATGTATCACACTCTTTATTTTTATTGGAATATTTGCCTACATGAAAATGGATTTCTTGTTCCGCGGTGTACAGATTAACTCTCTTGTTATACACAAGAGTAATCCATCGTCCCTCGTAACCGTCTCCGGCAAAGCTACTCATGCAACCTATATAAGCCTCAATGATAGAGAAATCTTCATAGGGCCTGATGGAACATTTACCGAAGAACTCGCTCTCCTCCCAGGACTTTCTATACTTACATTGAAAGCAGAAGATAAATTTGGTCATACCTCAGACAAAAAACTTGAAGTCGTCTATCAAGAAAGTACTGGCGTCGTTGCCGTCAGCAATCCAATTATTAATACTAACTAAAAAATAAAATGCAAAAAAAAGCAAAAAAAGAATTAAAGGAAATAGGCGGAGCGATTGAAGATACTATTAAATCCATCCAGACAAAGTTCGGCGAAGGCGCCATTATGAAGCTCGGTGACGCACCGAAAGTCAACATTGACGTCATACCAACCGGTTCAATTGGTCTTGATATGGCGCTCGGTGTCGGTGGTGTCCCTCGTGGACGTATTATAGAAATATTTGGACCAGAATCAAGTGGTAAAACCACTCTCGCCCTTCATATTGTAGCTGAAGCTCAAAAAAAGGGTGGTGTCTGTGCCTATATTGATGCTGAGCACGCCATGGACCCTGATTATGCTGGCAAGCTTGGAGTAAATATCAAAGAACTCCTCATATCACAGCCAGACAATGGTGAGCAAGGTCTCGAGATTACTGAGAGCTTAGTTCGTTCAGGAAAGATTGATGTCGTTGTTGTTGACTCAGTAGCAGCTCTCACACCACGCGATGAAATCGAAGGTGACATGGGCCAGCAACATATGGGAAAGCAAGCTCGCCTGATGTCTCAAGCGCTTCGTAAACTTACAGCTATAGTAGCACGCTCAAAAACGGTTGTTATCTTCATCAACCAGATCCGTATGCAAATTGGTGTGATGTTCGGTAATCCTGAGACCACTCCAGGTGGTAAAGCACTTAAGTTCTATACATCAATACGTCTTGATATACGACGTATTGCTCAAATTAAAAAAGGTGAAGAAGTCGTTGGCTCACGTACCCGCGTGAAAGTCGTCAAGAATAAAGTAGCAGCACCATTCAAGCAAACTGAGTTCGATATCCTCTACGGCGAAGGTATTTCCCGGGAAGGTGAGATTATGGCGCTTGGAGAGAAGCTCGGTATTATTAGTAAGACAAGTGGAGCAATATTCTCATACCTTGGTACAGCCAAAGCTCGAGAAAAAGGTCCTGTGGAGGAAATAAAGCTTGGCCGTGGTTATGATGCCGCTCGCACCTACCTTCGTGATAATAAAAAGCTCTCTGAGGAAATATTAAAAGAGGTCCGTTCTCGCTTTGGGGAAATCCAAGTCGCAAGCTCTGGAGAATAAATAGACTTTTTTAAAACTTTACGCTAGAATAGCCCCATGCTTGAATACAGTGAAATCCGTGAACGGAAAATAATTATCTTTGAAAATGAACCATGTGAAGTCTTAGAGGCTCATGTGGCGCGTACACAGCAAAGAAAACCCCAAAACCAAGTGAAGCTTAAGAGTCTTCTGTCTGGTCGCACCTGGAACACCGTTTTCCATGCGTCTGACAAAGCTGATGAGGCTGAGATTACCAAAAAAGATGTAAAATTTTTATATGCGAACAAGGGCGAGTACTGGTTTGCTAATCCTGAAGATCCAAAAGACCGTTTTCAACTTTCTGAAAAAATTCTCGGCGATGGAGCGAAATTTCTGAAGATGAATGAGAATGCTTCCGCTTTAGTTTGGGATAATGATGGCGAAGAGCAAATCATAAGCATCAAATTACCGGTAAAAATGGAATTCGTTATCAAAGAAGCTCCACCGTCAATTAAAGGTAATACAGCGAACGGTGGGGGTAAAGTTGTCGTTCTTGAGAATGGTATCAACATGAACGTCCCCTTCTTTCTACAAGCCGGCGACAAAATCCGCATCAACACCGAGACGGGTGAATACGTTGAACGCGTCTCATAGTTCCCTTCCAGTATAAATTTCCCAAAGGAAAGTCCTTTGGGAAATTTATACTTTATTAGTCAACGATGGTGATACCTGCAGAGCGAGCTGATCCTTCGATGATTTTCATTGCACCTTGAATGTCTTTTGCATTTAAATCAGGCATTTTTTTCTCAGCAATTTCTTTAACCTGAGCCTTGGTAATCTTACCAATCTTTGCTGTATTTGGCTTACCTGAACCTTTCTCAATACCAGCTGCTTTGAATATAAGTCCCGCTACTGGAGGAGTCTTAACCTTGATATCGTACGTACGATCTTCATACACAGTAATCAAGCATCCAACGATCTCCCCTGCTTGTGCTTGAGTCATCGCATTAAACTTCTGACAAAATTCAGCGATGTTCACCCCAGCCTGACCAAGAGCTGGACCAAGCGGTGGTGCGGGAGTTGCTTTAGCAGCAGGAATTTGTAGTTTGACTTTTTTTGTTATTTTTTTTGTTGCCATATAATATAGTATTATCGATAATTGAAGCTAGCGTAACAGGAGTTAGTATATATTAGAGTTTCTTAATTTGCAAGAAATCCAATTCAACAGGTGTCTCACGACCAAACATTGATACAAGCACTTTAACTTTCCCCCGTTCACGATCAACGTCGTTTACCTTGCCTTCTAGCTCTTTAAATGGTCCGTCAGCAATGCGCACAATTTCCCCCACTTCGACATCAATCTGATGCTTACCGCTTTCACCGTTGGCTTTATCCATACGACTAAAGAGGTCATCAACTTCTTGCTTGTTGAGTGGTACAGGGTTCACACCGGCACCGACGAATCCTGTGACGCGAGGGGTATTCCGCACGACGTACCATGAGTTATCATCGACAATCATATCTACAAGGACATAGCCCGGGTACACTTTCTCTTCGACTTCGACGCGCTTACCAGCTTTAATCTTAATCTTTTTCTCAGTTGGAACGATGACGCTAAAAATTTTGTCATTCATAGCAAGCGAATCTATACGCTGCTTCAAGTTACGCATAACAGCATTCTCATAGCCAGCGTAAGTATGTATCGCGTACCAATTCCTTTCTCCTCGTAATTCTTGTTTAGCCATAATAATTTTAAGGCCTGCCTACCGGCAGGCAGGTTATCTGGTAATTACCCACTCAAGCCCCATGCTAAATAATTTGTCGAAAAGGCCAAGGAAATAAGCCACAAATACTGACACAATCAAAACAGCCAAGGTAAAATACATTGTTTGACTGCGAGTCGGCCAGGTCACATTCTTAAATTCTCCCTTAACTTCCTTTAGAAATTCAATAGTTTTATTCATATAATATGTTGCTCTTATTAAAAACCACCCCGAAGGGCTTATACAAGCATAGTACCCTTTTACACTATCTCTGTCAATCAATACAAAATCCGGCCTTATAGCCGGATTTTGTATTGATACTATGTAGATTATCGTATTTCGTATGTAATCGTTACATTCGAAGTTATCTTATTCTGACCTTTTGGAAGCTCTGGAGCCGAAGGCATTGCAGAAGTACCTGCCATCATTGCTTTTGAATCATACATCATTGGATATGCACTCCCCCCATTCTCAGAGAATGTTACTACTTTACCAAGGTGAACTCCTAACTCTTTGGCGAGAACTTCCGCTTGTGTTCGTGCGTCTTTAATCGCACTTGAACGAGCTTGGTCCTTAAAAGTATCTTCGTCATCAATACTGAATGTCGGGCCATTAATATCAGTTACCCCCACAGTAGCAAGACTGGTACGAATGTCATTTGCAGTATCAACATCTCTGATCTTAACGGTTAGTGACTGTGTAGCCGTGTAGCCAATAATCTTCGGATTATTTTGCGGACATGGGTATGTGTAGCAAACTAGATTTTGGTTTGAATACTTTGGATTAATACCGCCGTATTCTGACTTTACATCTTTATCCTCGATCTTTTTGTCTTTCAGAGTTGCTAGAACTTTAGTAATCATATCGTTCAAGTTCTTCTGAGCCTCTTTTGAGGTGACGCCATCTTTTGTCAGATTCATAGTAAGTGTGGCAATATCTGAAACTGCCATCACTTCACCTTTACCGCTGACAGAGATAACATTTGGTTGTTGATTACCACGGCCGACGTACTCGCTCGACTTAACTTCATTAATAAACTTCGCCAGAGTAAAGAGCGAAAGTAAAACCATAAAAATAATAACTACCCTTATAAACCGCTTATTTGTTAAAATTGTTTCCATAGACTTATTATATCACAGAATGAAGAGTTCTAACGTTGACAACTATTACTAAAAATCATACTATTAATTCTAGTATTTATATTTTTAAAACCTAAAATGTAAAAGTATGAATGTTATTTTTGAATTTGGTTTTCCTCAACTAGGAATAAGCTTAGTGAGTACTGTAATTTTACTTTTTTTGTTAAAAAGATTTAAAGAACCCCTTAAATCTTTTTAAGAAGAATTAAGATTGCTGTAAAAATTTACAGTGCTCTTGTTTACAAGAGCACTGTTTTTTATTTCTTATTCATCGTATCACTAATGATTGCACCGTCGGCCATAGTGATGGTCCGATCGGCAAGTTTAGCATACTCAGGTTCGTGAGTAACCATGACAATCGTCTGTCCTTCTTTATTAAGCTCAATAAATACAGTAATAACCTGATCGGACGTTTCCGAGTCGAGGTTAGCAGTCGGCTCATCAGCAAAGATTATTTTCGGATCGTGCGATATCGCGCGTGCAATCGAGACGCGCTGTTGCTGGCCACCAGAGAGCTGGCTTGGCAGATTATTCATCCGGTCAAGTAGTCCGACACGCTCGAGTGCTTTCTTTGCTTTCTCTTCAGAAATGTCCATGGAGTAGCCTTGCATCAGAAGCGGTAAGATGGTGTTCTCAAGAGCAGTCAGTGATGGCAAGATAGCATAGTCTTGGAAGATGTAGCCAAGATCGTTCAGGCGAGTCATCGTCCGGTCTTGCTCGGCAATATTGACGCACTCTTTGCCATCGATCAGTACTTCCCCGCTTGTTGGAATATCCAGAAGACCAAGCTGGTACAGTAGTGTCGACTTTCCAGAACCCGACTTACCACTGATAGTCAAGAACTGTCCTTCGGGCACTTTAAATGACAGACCTTTTAAGGCTGCTATTGTCTGGTCACCACTTTGAAATATTTTTGTTAAATTTTTGACTTCGATCATATGTGTTATCTACCTAATATAGCACTGAGAGTATTCTGTTTAATAACAATACGAGCTGGGATGAAGCCAGCGATCATTGTCGTCACTAAAAGAATGAAAGCGCGGATTAGCGTACCCGAGAGTGTCGCAACCAAGATACCATCAGAAAATGGGAAATTGATCGGGTTCGCTGCGAAGTACGGCTTAATAAGTCCAAAGATAAGAACCATCCCAATAGCAATACCAAGTGATGCATAGAGTGTGGCTTGATACATGTACGAGTAAAGTATGGCTTTTTTATTAATACCAATCCCCTTCAAGATACCAATGAACCTACGACGAGTAATAGCATTCACAAAAATAACAATAAATATGGTAATCGAGGCTACAACAAGACCGATACCAGAAATGATAGATCCAATAAGGCCAAATGTTGCTTTAATATCTTGTAAGAATTTTGGAAAAGCTTCGTCAGCAACTTGAACTCGGGCATAGTCGCCAACTCCGCTATCGATAAGGAATTGCTTGGCTTCTAGAGCATTGGTGCCAGGCACGAGCTGAATAGCAATCGTACCCGCATTCAAATCAGTCCGACCAGTAATCTTGCGAACTTCACTTGCAAGGGCCACAACTGACGTATCAAACTCATCAACCTTACTCGAGATAATGCCTTTCACAAAATATTCTTTTGATACAGTCCCCACCGTAAGCTTAACTCGTGAGCCCACTTCGACATTCTTGAGCGTCTGAAATCCTGGTGCGTCAATTGGCGTAAATTCATAGAGAAGATTTTTACCAATTAAAATACTATCACCATCATTATTATTGAGATACGATCCACGTATGACAAACTTGGAAATACCAGAAAATTTATTTTCTTCAGTTGGGTCAATACCGAGAAGTGAACCCGAAGCTCCATCGCGCTTCTCACCTGGCTTGATTGTCTCTTTGTAATTTGACTCAACACGAGCTGTACCTGAGTAGCGGACAGTATAATTCTTAAAGCCAGGCATCGTTTTGACAATACCGATAACTTGCGGAGTCTGGTCAATAGCTGACTTGTTTAAGAATGAAGAAATGACAATATCACCGATAGCATACTTCTTCTGTGCATCTTCTGATCCTTGTATAAGTCCAACAAGAATGCCTGAGACAACAACCAGGTTCAGAAATGTGAGCGTCATAACCGCCACAATCAAAAGAGTCGTCCAAATATTAGCCCGCTTCAAATCGCGCTTGGCGAGGAACCATCCGACAATGATATTTTGCGAGAATGAATTTTCTATTTTTGATCGATCAGACATTATATGATTCGTGAGGGTGTTACTTTTTTGAGGCGTTGAGGGCTATCTTCTGACTTGCGGAGAGGCCATGTGTAATTTCCATCAGATTACCATCCCCGACAAATCCCGATGTCGTTACTTCATGCTTTATATACTTCTTACTTTTTTCATCGGTAATAAGATTAACGTACGATTTCCCCTCAACAGTTGTGACTGCCGCTTTCGGCACAGCGATAACATTAGGCTTAGTATCAACAGTAATCACAATCTCGGCATTCATGCCAGGTCGTATTTGAACATCTTTTTCATTAATAGAAACTTTAATTTTATAATTTACGATTCCTTCAGTCGTTACTGACGATGGGTCAACGTGAACCACCTGACCAGTAAACTTTTTATTCTTCCCTAGCGCATCAAACGTAAGATCAATAGATTGTCCGACTTTTACCTGAGCAATGTTTGACTCATTAATATCTGACTCAATGTAAAGATGAGTAATGTCTTGAATAATGATTGATGGCTTCTTAATGTCAGCCAGCTCACCATACTTAATAGCTACTTTTGTGACTGTTCCAGATGCCGGAGCGCGAATTATCGTATCTTCGTATAATGCTTGTGCTGCTTGTAGACCACCTTCAGCAGATAGAACATCGGCCTGTCCGAGCTCCACATCAGACGGACGAGCTTGGGCTTTCTTCAGAGCAAGCTCCGCAGAGAGCTTATCGATAGTCGACTGTGATTCTTGGAGTGCAGATTGATAGGCATTATAATTCGTAAGATAGTTTGATGCTTTTTTGTTGGGAATGGTTACTACCCAGTTTGAAACAATATTACTAATGGTAGAGGGAAATTTAATATAGAGACCAGAGTTACCGAGAGGTTGAGTAGTTGTCGTCGTTACTACACCTGAGCCAGTCGTAAGGCCGGAAACTGAGAAGCTCGAACTACTACCAGTGGCATATATATTTATTTTAATAGTTCCTTCAGTCTCACCAGTATAGCTTCCACTTATTGTTGGAGCAGTATAGTCACTCAAACCACCTTCAGGCACAGCTTCGGGTATAGAGTTCAGAAGAGTATGATACGCATTCTTCACAAGTATGGCTTGTGTCAGTTTTGCTTGGTCGAGGTTAACTTGGGCAAGAGTCACTTCTTCACCTGTTGCTCCTTCCATAGTACGCTTCAGCCGTGCTTCTGCTGCTGCGAGCGCACCACGAGCTTGCGTCAAACCTGCAAGCTCGGAGCTCTGTGATAATGAGGCTAGAATTTGTCCAGCGCTCACCGTGTCTCCGACTTCAGTGCGAATTGATTTGATCACGCCAGATTTATTAAATGAAAGTGATAAGTCAGTATTGGAAGTCACTTGACCAGTTGCTTGAATGGAGAGCGTTAGATCGCCGACAGTTGGCGTAATAACTGAAACCGAATTATTATTTCTATGAAACAGGAATACAAAAGCACCGATAACCACAATAAGAGCGACCGGTATAATAACCCTCTTTCTGAAAAAGAATTTTTTTATTTTATCTTTTTTACCAGGATTCATACTTATTTAATTGCGACAAGTTCTACCTCAAAAATGAGAGTGGCATTAGGTGGTATAGACCCCTGTCCTCGTGCTCCGTATCCTTTCTCTGGTAGAATAGTAAGAGTTTTCTTTTCTCCAATTTTCATACCCACTAAACCTTCATCCCATCCTTTTATAACTTGACCAGCTCCTAAGATAAATTCAAAAGGCTGAACATGTCCAAACTTTGGGTCAACATTCGAATCAAAAACTGTGCCATCAGTTAAACGACCAGTGTAATTCATGCTTAAGGTGTCTCCGTTTTTTGCTATTTTTTCCATAGGTTTTGTATCAGAAATTGCAATTGTACTCTCAGGTGCACCACTTTCTGAAACAGTCTCAGAACTTTTATGCAAAAGAGCGTAAACGACAAGTCCAACGATTGCGACGACAATAATAAAAGAAACAATGATGCTGATATTTAAATCGGATTTTTTATCTTCCATATAAATGTAACAGAACCCAGCCTCGTACATACTCTTTACGAGCGCAGTGCCTTCTGATTAACTAATATGAAAGTTATTGTAACATATCCCCTCTTTTGTATAAACCCTTGACAGGCTGAGTAACTTTTGTAACACGTGCAGTAAGATTCTTATGTAATACTAATTTTTAAAGAAATGATGAAGGGCTCTTTTCTTATGTCAGTCGTCTTACTTTCTTGATTCAATAATCGTTGTTGCTACGTTCTGAGGAACGATATCATAACGAAGGAATTCCATTGTGAAGGAAGCACGGCCTTCAGTCATCGAACGAAGAGTCGTCATGTAGCCGAACATTTCTGAGAGAGGTACGATAGCTTTGACTGCTTGGTTAAGCCCGCGTTGCTCCATACCTTCAATCAGTCCACGCTTTGATGACAGACTGCCTGTCACATCACCCATGAATTTGTCTGGGGTCACCACTTCGACTCTCATCATCGGCTCGAGGATCACCGGCTTGGCCATTTTACATGCATCTTGAACAGCCATTGAAGCAGCAATTTTAAAAGCCATTTCATTGGAGTCAACATCATGGTAACTTCCGTCGTAAAGATCCACTGAGACATTCTCAAGCTTAAATCCTGCAAGAACTCCACGATCGAGACCTTCTTTGAATCCTTTTTCGCACGCAGGAATATATTCTTGTGGAATAGCCCCTCCTTTAATCGTATTAATAAATTCGAATCCTTTCTCGCGCTTAATGTTCTTTGGAAGATCTTCAACATCAACGGACATATCCATCGGCTTGATTTTGATCTTGACATGCCCGTAGTTACCACGGCCTCCTGATTGCTTGATATACTTACCTTCCACTTGCGCTTCACCGGTAATCGTCTCGCGATAAGCAACTTGTGGCTTGCCGACATTTGTCTCGACAGAGAACTCGCGCTTCATACGGTCAACGATAATCTCAAGATGGAGCTCTCCCATTCCAGCAATAATCGTTTCATTTGTTTCAGCATCAGTTGATACTTTAAATGTCGGATCTTCTTGTGCAAGACGGTTGAGTGCCATACCCATTTTCTCTTGATCGGCTTTTGTCTTTGGCTCAACGCGAAGTGAGATAACTGGCTCAGGGAATACAATACGGTAAAGCTCAATAGGGTTTTCTTCATCGCACAGTGTGTCAGAGGTAATGGTATCTTTAAGTCCAACAGCGGCAGCAATCTCACCAGCAAAGACTTTTTTCACTTCTTCACGTTCGTTTGCATGCATTCGAAGTATACGGCCGATACGCTCTTTGTTACCCGTACGAGGATTATAAATATAACTTCCAGCCGTGACACTACCAGAGTACACGCGGAAGAAAATGATCTGCCCAACAAATGGGTCAGTCGCCACTTTAAATGCAAGCGCTGAGAATGGTACATCATCTGATGCAGGACGATCCATCACTTCATCGGTATCTGGATTCACACCTTGAATGGCAGGAATATCGAGCGGACTTGGAAGGTAGTCGACAACAGCATCAAGGACGAGCTGGACACCTTTGTTCTTAAGAGCACTACCAGCAAAAACGGGGAAAATTTCATTAGCAATAACGCCTTTACGCATCAGCTTCTTCAACACTTCGACAGAAGGTATTTTACCTTCGAGATATTCATTCATGACGACGTCATCTTGCTCAACGATCTTCTCGACAAGCTCGGCGTGATATTTCAGAGCATCAGCTTTGAGATTCTCAGGAATATCTTTTTCGATAACTTTATTACCCATCTCCCCTTCGAAGTAGTAAGCTTTCATTTTTAGAAGATCAATAACTCCTTCATGTTTTTCTTCAAGACCGATCGGAATCTGCATACGAATAGCTTTCTTTGTAAGTCTTTCATGGATAGTCTTATATGAATGCTCAAAAGAAGCACCTATGCGGTCAAGTTTGTTTATAAAGCAAATACGGGGAACGGAAGCTTCATCGGCATAACGCCAGTTCGTCTCAGACTGTGGCTCAACACCAGCCACGCCGTCAAAGACGACAACTGCGCCGTCGAGCACGCGAAGTGAGCGCTTCACTTCAACAGTGAAGTCGATGTGACCAGGTGTATCAATAATATTAAAACGATGTTTCTTATTTTTATCAGTTAGAGCGTAAGTCGGTGTCCAGAAGCAGGTGACCGCGGCAGATGTGATGGTGATACCACGCTCACGCTCTTGCTCCATCCAGTCAGTCGTCGTTTCTCCATCGTGCACTTCGCCGATCTTGTGTGACACTCCCGTGTAAAACAATACACGTTCGGTCGTCGTAGTCTTACCCGCATCAATGTGGGCGATAATTCCAATATTTCTAACTTTTTCTAAGGGGTAATCTCTTTCCATACATCAAAATTACCAAGCAAAATGGGCAAATGCCTTGTTAGACTCTGCCATCTTATGAGTGTCGTCGCGCTTCTTCACAGCAGAGCCTTCGTTTTTGGAAGCGAGAATTAATTCTTCAGCAAGCTTCTGGTGAATCGGGGCACCTTTCTTTCCTCGTGCTGCAAGGATAATCCAGCGCATAGCGAGAGCCGTACGGCGCTCAGGTCTAACTTCACGAGGGACTTGGTAGTTCGCACCGCCGATACGTCGTGAACGGACTTCTACTTGTGGTCCAGCGTTTTTGATGGCAGTGTCAAAGACTTCAAGAGGGTTTGGATTGTTAGTTTTCTCTTTTATGATATCAAAAGCAAGGTAGACGGCTTTACGAGCAGTCTCCTTCTTACCATGGAGCATGATATTGTTAATAAACTTCGCAAGCTTTGGCGAGTTATACATGATATCAGCTTCAACTACGTTTCGGTTTTTTATTTTTCTTCGCATACTTATGTTATTATATTATTTTTATTTCTTGGCTTCCTTAGGAGTTTTTGCACCATAGAGACTTCGTGACTGACGGCGCTTGTCGACACCGGTAGCATCGAGGCGTCCACGAACGATGTGGTACCTGACTCCAATCAAGTCCTTCACACGCCCACCGCGAATCATAACAACTGAGTGCTCTTGGAGGTTGTGACCTTCACCAGGGATATATGCAGTAACCTCCATACCATTCGTAAGGCGGACACGAGCAATCTTTCTGAGCGCAGAGTTCGGCTTCTTTGGAGTAGTCGTAGATACTTTCGTACACACACCACGCTTAAATGGAGACGGGTAGAAGACGGGCTTATTCTTTATCGAATTAAAACCACGCGCAAGCGCGACAGCTTTTGATTTTTTTTTAATTATTTTACGGCTCTTACGAACCAATTGATTTATTGTAGGCATATGTGTAGTAAAACAAAAATAGTCGCTCATGGACTAGTCAGAACACTTTACTATACAGGGCTTAAAAATGCAAGTCTTTCTAAAGTCCGGGTACGAACTAATGAAGGCCTGTTATAAACGAGAAGGCAACGTAGATAAGTGGTGACACATGACTCCATAGAAAGATAATAAAGAAGAGTAAGATAAACATCCCCCACTGTTCCAAGAAATTCTGAATATACCGAAGTCGTGAAGGCAGAAAAGAGAAAAGGATTTTTGATCCATCAAGTGGCGGAATCGGTATAATATTGAATAAAGCGAGGACAAGATTAGTGAGAACAATAATAGTCGTTATTTTATAGAAAGGGTGGATGAGCAGTGGATCCAGACTAGAGAGAGGTAGTCCGAAGAACGGAGCAAATCTAATAATAAATCCAAAAATAAGTGCAATAAGTAAGTTCGCAAGAATACCAGCAAATGACACTATGATCGTACCCTTTTTTACATCACGCAAGTTATCTGGGTTGTAGGGTACCGGCTTTGCCCAACCGACGACAAAACCAGTATTACTAATAATTAGAAGCAACGGGAGAATAACCGATCCAAATGGATCCAGATGCTTGAGTGGATTAAGGGTCAGCCGTCCTTGTAGTCGTGCTGTATTGTCGCCAAGAAGATATGCGCTGTAGCCATGAGCCACTTCATGAATAACGACAGACATTATAAGAATACCAACATAAAATATTCCATCAATTGCTTGCATATATATGTCCTCTATGATAGCATAGGACTCACATATGGCAAAAGTCTGCGCAATAACTAAAAAGGGTTCAATCATGGGTGGTGGCTACTCGAACGTTGTTCGTGCTACTAAGTTCAACCCGACTGGCATGGTTCGCAAATATCCGAACCTTCAAAAGAAGCGTATCTACGTACCTGAGCTTAAAAAGTACTTTCCCTTGACACTCTCAACCTCTGCTATTAAAACAATCAACAAGCATGGCGCCTACACTGTACTCAAAAAAGCTGGAATCATAAAATAAACCACACGATTGTGTGGTTTATTTTATTGAAAAAGCTTTTCTCCATCTGTTGTAAGAATAATAGTACCTTGCTGATATGTACCACGATAGGGAATATGAAAATTAGTTAATCTCTCAAGTATATCCGTATGAGGGTGACCGTAGCGATTATTTTTGCCAGCTGAAATAATAGCGATATCAGGCTGTACTTCTTCAAGCCAGAGCTCGCTCGATGATGTATGCGACCCATGATGCCCAAGCTTTAATACCTGCGCATGAAGAGTCTCAGGGGCCTCATTATTTTTTATTAAAAGCTCTGTGTATTTCGTCGCATCCCCCATCAACATAAATGCTTGCTTGCCATACACAAGCTTGCCGACTATCGATCCATCATTCGGGGACCACGAGCTCATATCACGATCAGGAAAAAGAATATCTATATAAATATTTTTCTCAGCATCAAGTATAATATGCATACCACGGTGTGCAATCTCTTTTTTAACGTTATGCTTTACAACTTCATCTTCGAGCGTCTTATAGATACGTGTCGTCTTTTGTGTACCAGGCTCAAGAATTTCATTCACCGTATATTTCTGGATCACATCGACAAACCCGGCTATGTGATCTTTATCTGGATTTGTGACTATCAGCATATCAATCGAGCGATCAGCGAACGGCATAACCTCTGCCAATTTTGATAAAATAATCGGACCTGGTCCCCCATCGACAAGTATCTGTCGACCATTCGGCGCTTCGATATAGATAGCATCTCCTTGGCCAACATCCAAGAATGCTACTTTCAGAAGTGTGCTCTGTACTGTTTGAGTATGGGAAATATACCAAATACCTACAGCTGAAAACACTAAAAATAAAACGAGTGCATATGGTAAATATCTGCGAAAATTTTTCATGATATACTATATATATTACCACTAAGGACAATAATAGTATGGAGGCATTCGCACTTAAAACATTTACATTACCAGAGCTCACGGGCATCAGCGCGAAAAATATCGAGGAGCATATAAAGCTTTATAAAGGCTACGTCACGAATGCAAATTTAATTTTTAACACGTTATTAGAATTAAAATCTGATCCTGAGAAAAATGGCTTTGTTATGGGAGAATTACAACGACGCTTCTCATTTGAATTCGATGGTATGCGTAATCACGAATATTATTTTCATTCACTCGAATGTGGAGCTCAAACCTTATCATCAGAAAGTATCTTAAAAACTCGGATTGAAAAAGACTGGGGTTCATTTGATAATTTTCTCATGCATTTCGAATTTGTAGCAATGACTCGCGGTGTCGGCTGGGCCATACTTTACTTCGACAAATTAACCGACAAATTAATTATCGGCTGGGTAGAAGAACAACATCTCGGCCACCTCACTGGCCTCTCCCCTGTCCTTATGCTCGATATGTGGGAGCATGCCTACGTCTACGACTATCCGACAAGTGAAAAGAAAAAGTATATTAATGCATTCTTTGCAAACCTCAACTGGGAAGTCATTGAAGAAAATTTTAAGAAAGCTCAGTAATTATTTTTCTTTGTTAGCCACCATAAAAGAAGTCCATATAATAGTATTGTAATAAAAAGCGGAAATGACGAGATAGTCACACTTGCATATGGTAATTGAGCAAAGAAGTGAATAACTGAAAGAATAGAAAGGAGTAAGAGATGGGCAATATACGCAAACGGTAGCGCTAAAATTGGAGAAATAAATCCTAAGATACCAACAATAAAAATCATGAACATCGTCAGAGGAATAAATGGCAAGATGAGAATGTTGGCTGGTAGTGAAACCAAAGAAAGAATTCCGGTGGCATAGAGAAGAAGCGGGAGGACAGCTATAGTCGCACCAATAGTCGTCGCTACAAGTTCACGAAATCCAAACCGCAGTGGTAAAAATCTTACCCACGTAATAACTTTTGGTGTTACAAACAGCACACCACCCGTCGCCAAAAACGAAAGCTGAAAAGAAATATCCGTAAGCACCCGTGGATCATACGCAATCATCAGAAGTGCAGCGATTACGAGTGCTCGGCCTGCATTGTAGGTACGGCCAGTCATACGCGCAAAAAGCGCAATCGTGGCCATGATGCCGGCGCGAATAGCCGTCGAAGATGCACCAGCAAGTAGTATAAATAAAATAATAACTATAACTCCAAAAACTATTGATACAGTTTCAGCAAATACAAGCCCAAGTACTTTCATCACTCCTTCAGCAACAATGGTGACGTTATACCCTGAAAGTGCAATAATATGAATCGTGCCTGTTGAGATAAATTCATTCCGCATATCTTGATCGAAGCCACCACGCGCACCAAGTACTAAACCATTGGCCAAATCACTCTCGGGCGGATTAATACCGTTACCAATATTTCTCATGAACGAATTGCGAAGTGAGTAAAGTACTGACTTCACTTTCGACCCGTGGCCATGCGAGATGACTTCTACTTCAGCATTTTTAATAATAAAATATATATCTTGGTTCGCCAGGTATCGCACATAGTTAAACTCTTTACCAGAGGATGTCTCGAAATTCTCTGGTGTAGCGAGTACACCCTTCGCTTTTATTTTATCTCCATAAGAAATATGTATATAAAGTGGTATAATAACCAAAATATTTGATTCTTGATTCTCTGGTGTAATTGTAATCCTTTGATTATTCAACCGTACATCAGGAGTGTTCGTTACAATACCTTCAACACTCACTGTCTTTCCAACTGCAGTCGTATACTCCGACACTTTCGGTATAAAAAATAAAAAACGCACCACAGACATCCCAATTAAAACAAGTGATATAAAAATTTCTTTTTTAGTAATTTTCATACAGAGTGTGGAAACACAATTATACAGACTTTATAATATATGATTTTCTTGCAATGACGAACAGCTCGTTGCAATCTCATCGGCACGAATGTTATGCACAATATCAGAATGTCCTTTGACTTTCTGCCACGATAGATTACCTTTAAATTCTCGTACAAAGTTGATTAATTCTTTCCATAAATCCTGATTAAGGACGGCTTTTTTATTAGCAGTTTTCCAGCCGTTTTTTTCCCAGTTGTGTATCCAGGTCGTCACTCCCCCGAGAACATAAGCCGAATCAGCGTGAATACTAACTTCCGCATCTCTATATTTTTTTATACTGTACTCCAAAGCTTTAATAACAGCCTTGAGTTCCATACGATTGTTCGTTGTTTCTTTTTCAAATCCGCCGAGCTCTTGTATGACTTTCCCATACTCAATAATCACAACTCCGTAGCCTCCCTTGCCAGGATTTCCAAGTGACGATCCATCAGTATATATTTCAATCTTTTTATTCATAATTATAGTATATCAACAATTCGCAAGCGAAGCTCGGTGCGGCCGGCGAAGGTACTTTTCTCAAATGTCGCGATAAGATCAATATGCTCCCCTGTCGTTAATGATCGTCTGTAGCTTTCATGCGTTTTGAAAAAAGCGATAGCTTTGACTGGTCGACCTCGGCTGGCTCGAAACATAATCTCCAAATGATTTTTATCTTTGCCAAATTCTTTGACTGACTGTATCGACACATCTTTGAATAGAAATGTTGGCTTGGGATTCCCCATGCCGTACGGTGCAAGCTTCTCGATGACCGCATAGTTTTCTTTTGTGACATCATCGAGCGTGATAACTGCATCAATCTGACTCTTTCCCCCCCCCGTCGGACTAGTGGGGAGACCGTCGCAGACTTTCAACAATCGCTCTTCAAGGAAATGTACTTCTTCAGGTGAGACTGAAAATCCTCCCGCACCAGCATGACCACCGAACCCAAGTAAACTATTCTGAGGGAGCGCTGTCATCATGTCGACAAGATTTACACTTCCCCATCCACGACATGAACCCCGAATAATCCCTCCGGCATCGACAGACAAGTCACCCCCTTCCGATCCCCAGACAAAACTTGGCCGCTTGTATTCTTCGGCAATTTTAGAAGCCACCAGTCCAAGAATGCCTATACGCCACTTTGGATTACCAATAACGATAACTGACTTCTCTTCGCGCTTGGTAAGTATCTTCTTAACCTCTTTCATAATGTGCATGACAATCAATTTTCTTTCGTCATTTATTTCTGCCAAGTGTAAAGCGAGAGTTTTCGCTTCAACCACATCACTGGTTGCAAGTACTTCAAACGCTCGCATGGGGTTACCCATACGTGAGGCAGCGTTGAGCCTTGGCGCAAGCGTGAATGTCACATCTTCTTCAGACATTTTCGTGACATCAACACCGGCTTTACGAAATAGTTCAGCAAGACCTGGACGACGCGCTTTCTGTAACACTTTCAGTCCATAGTACGCAAGTACTCGATTCTCGTCGACAAGCGGTACTTGGTCGGCAAGTGTCGCAAGCCCGGCCATATCAAGAAGCCATTTTTCCCAGCCCTTTTGAATACTAAAATAATCGCCATATTTTTGAATCAATGCTTGAACAAGCTTAAATGCAAGCCCAGCTCCACAAAGCATGTTATCGGGATATTCGCACCCTATTTGCTTTGGGTTAATAATCGCAAACGCATGAGGTACAACATCATGTGGTACATGATGGTCGGTAATAATAACATCAATCCCCGCACTTTGTGCTTGTGCCACTTCATCAACTGCGGTTATACCCAAATCAAAGGTAATCAGAAGGTTGACTCCCGCCTCGATGAATTCAGTAATGGCAAGTGCATGAAGTCCGTAGCCTTCATCGTGGCGATGCGGAATATATACTAAAAAATTTTCATACTCGATCTTTTTCAGGAAATCGTGCATGATGACAGCCGCCGGAATACCATCACAATCATAGTCACTATAAATAACAATCTTTTCTTTAGCTTCAATCGCTTTAAAAATCCGTACGCAGGCGCGCTCCATATCTTTCAGTAAATATGGATCGTAAAGATGCTCTTCGTAGGAGGGATTAAGGAATTTTTCTTTGTCTCTAGGTGCAATTCCACGATTTAAAAGTAATAAATCAAGGAGTTCAGCATGATTTGGCATACTGTCGATTGTACCATATAATGATACTATGAATACTGACTGTATTTTTTGTAACATTGTGGCAAAAGAAATACCGAGCCATACAATATGGGAAGATGCCCATCACCTCGCATTTCTGACTATTTTTCCTAATACCGAAGGTGCATCTGTCATTATTCCAAAAAAGCATTATGATAGCTATGCTTTTGATTTGCCTGATACCGTACTTTCCGAATTAGTCCTCGCCACTAAAAAAGTAGGGAAGTTACTCGATAGAACATTTGATGATGTTGGAAGAACAGCAATGGTATTTGAAGGATTTGGGGTAAATCATGTTCATGCCAAACTGTTCCCAATGCATGGAACAAAAAGTGATGGGTGGAAAGAACATATTTCAAACAATCACACCTACTTCGACGTATACGAAGGATATATTCTAACCAACGATGGAGAGCGCGCAGATGATGAAAAACTTGCAACACTCGCTTCTAAAATAAAAAATGCCCTCTAGGGGCATTTTTTATTTTAAAACTTTAATTCCTGGTAGTGTACCTTTAGCAAGAAAGTCGAGAGTAGCGCCACCGCCAGTCGAGACAAAGCCAAGCTTACTTTCGAGCTTTAGCTTCGAGATAAGTGCTACGGTGTCTCCCCCACCGATCACATTGTGAGCTTTTGATTTGGCAATCATTTTGAGGACACTTTCTGTCGCCCCACCGAATCCATTCTCATACATACCAAGTGGTCCATTCCAGAGGATGAATTTAGCTTTTTGAATGAGGTCATTAAGAACTTCGATTGTTGCTGGTCCAATATCAACAATCATTTCATCGAGATTTATTTCATCGGACTTCGCTATTCGTTTTTTTGAACCTTTCACAACTTCAACATCTTTTGGTAATAATAAATTTTTATGCTTCAGTAGTGAGGCAATCTCAAAATTACCATCTTCAGCAAGCGATGTACCGATTTGGTAGCCTTTGGCACGAAAGAAGTCGTTAGCAAGTGCACCCCCGATAAAAACCTGATCAGCATCACGTAAGAATTTCTTAATGAGTGGTATTTTTGTACTAAACTTCGCACCACCAAGTATAAAAAGGAATGGATGCTCTGGGGTAAATGCAGATGACAAATTTTTTATTTCTTCTTCAAGTTGGAATCCAGCATAGCCCGGCAAATACTTCGTAATACCAATAATCGATGCATGGGCGCGATGCGACACTGAGAACGCATCATTCACATAGACGTCACCATAACGTGAGAGAGCACGAGCAAACGATGGTGAATTATTCTTCTCGCCAGTTTCTTGGCGCAAATTCTCGAGCAAGATAACATCTTTCTTTTTAGCATTTTTAATAACATCTTCAGTTTCATCTGAAAATATTGCTGCGTCTATAAAATGTAAACTCGGTATATATTTTTTAAGTCTTAGTGCTACCGGCTTCAAACTTTCTTTACCATCTTCACCAAGATGAGCAAGGAGAATAACGATTGCTCCTTTTTTCTGTAAATACTCAATGGTCGGTAGCGCCTTTTGAATACGAAAATCATCAACAACCTTCCCTTCCTTAATCGGCACATTAAAATCAACACGGACGAGCACTTTCTTCCCTGATAATCCTTCAATATCTTTTATATTTTTCATATTAGTGTGCCGCCGCAAGAATTGCGTCGAACTTTTTAGGATTAAGACTGTCGCGACCAACAAGTAACCCATCAGCTCCACCCTCAATAATAAACTCTCGGGTATTTTCAGGATGCACTGATCCCCCGTAAAGTACCGGAATCATATGCGCGATTACTGGTCCATACATATCAGAAATAATTTTTCGAATAAAAATCTTTACTTCCGTAAATTCTTCATGAGTGGCTTCACGGACTGCATGCGCGCCTATGGCCCAGAGTGGCTCATAGGCGATAACAATATTTTTCATCTGAGCTTTTGGCACAGATGCGAGACATATAGTCACTTGATTCTTAATGAATGTCAGATACCCACCATGACTATCTCGAATTAATTCTCCAACACAAAGTATCGGCAATAATTTTGATTTAAGTGCTAGTATAATCTTTTGATTTACTAAGATGTTCGTATCACCAGAGGAACGATTCTCAGAGTGTCCAATAATAACATAGTCGACACCGATACTCTTGAGTATATCACTAGAAACTTGACCAGTATATGCACCACTTAGTTCGTGCGAGATATTTTGTGCTCCAAGCATACCCTTTTTTAATTTTGTATTCTTTGCAAGAAATAAATAAGGATAGGGTGGACACATAACGACATGGGCATTCTTATATTTTTTAGATTCGTTTGATATAGTTTTTAAAATAGTCTGAGCTTCTTTGAGAGTTTGCGGGTTCATCTTCCAGTTAGCAATAATAAGCTTTTTCATGTGGTAAGTATACCACAAAAGTATTATGCTGTCGTCTGTTACTCAGATTCTTTCCAGCTTTTGACATTCCAGCTCCCAGATGGACCGCTTGAGAAATTCGAATTAGCGAGTCCACTATCATACGTAATCGTGGCATTATTATTTAAATGTATATAATTCGCCGTTAATGATTTTGCTTTCGCATTATTCGCCACATCAATAGTACCATTTGCAGCATAAAGAATAACTGCACCGGCATTATTACCAACAGTAATAGCCGAAGGTGAGTTAGATGTCGAAAGCACCATAACATAGCTCCCAGATGTTCCTGATCCTAAAAAGGATGCATTATTACTAAGAGTAACCGTTCCATCGACAATAATCATTCCTTCGGCACTACCATACCCAGAGGCAAGTTTGACAATAACGTTATTACTGATATTCAGATTCCCTTGAACCCATATCGTTCCAGTAATTGTTAACGTAGCATTATTGGTAATACTTAAATTACCCGTAATTTGCTTCGGACCCAGACTACCAGCTGAGCTATTAAAAACATAGTTGCCAGAGTAAACTCCTCCACTTGTTCCGGCATCTTTCCAGTCCTGAATATTTTGATCAGAGATTGGCATGGCAACTTCGACTGAATCGGCAAGAGTTGTGTTGCATGATTTATTATTACCACTACCAACTTTGCAATAATTTGTACCACGAATTGTAGAGCTGTTAACCGTATGAGCATACGCATCACCGGTTAATCCGGTACCAATAGTGATACCAGTGATGGATCCTGTTATTCCACCGAGGTATAGAGCAAAGAATCCATCAATAGTCGAAGGGCTGGTATTCCCCCACGTACCAGCATATTGACCAATCTTACTTGATCCCAGTGCGTAGCCATTCGTATTCCCTCCTAATTTATAATAATTTGAAGCAGATGTTGAAGCATCAGCCACGAGCCAGTAGGTCACCCCCTGCGTCAGCTGCGGATTAGATGAGAAAGTAACATCAACCCAACCATAGCTAGTAGACACAAGCGATGCTGAAAGCGTACCTGTTGTTTTGACAACTGTCGAAGGGCTTCCACTTGCATCATTTACAATTAGAACTGTCAGATTCGATGGATTTCCAACCTTTTTAACATAAAATCGAACCTTATTAACAACTTCAGTTGTTGACACTTGGAAACTCTGCGCAATATCTTGAGTTACATTTGCATTTCCAAAAGACACATCATACATAGGAACACCGGAACCATTTGACTGATTAGAGGCAAGTGATGCTGAGTTAGCAGAAGTAACACTACCAGTGACTGATCCTGAGCCAGTAATAGGACCATTGGCATAGACACTTCCAATAATAGACGAACCATTATCCATAATAAATCCACCTTGCCCTGCTTGTACACCATAGCTAAAAGAGACACCAACACCAGTTGTTACCGACAAGCTGACTTTCCGTTCTCGAGTATTAGCATCACCAATTGAACTAATTTCTTTTTGGCTTGCTGATGTATCCGTAATCGTCGTAGCTACGGTAACCGTCCCAAGTGTAAGACTTTCACTAGCACTAATTTGCTTATTCGTGCGAAGACGGTATAGTGCATCTTCTGCACCCGACTCAGCTAGAAAGTAGGCTTTCTTCGAATCAAGAGTACTGCCGGCGATTTTAAACTCACGAACGACTGGCGTAATAATACCAACCAAGATCACAAGACTGATCGACAAGAAAAAGATAACGGCGATAATCATAGCTGCTCCTTTCTGTGTTTGAGAATAATATAAATATTTTTTCATATGTATCATTAATAATTACCTCGTAATATAATAGTGTCATAAAAAGTAGCTGTTTTTAAGATTTTACTCAATGTATCCTGAAGTGTCATTTCAATCTTGACGGCTTCGCTATTCGCGGTACTCATTCGTCTAAAGATAAGATTGGTGACGATAATCTTCTGACCAAGTAAATTACCTGAAAGTGCCCCTCCTTGATATAAATTTAGGCTTCCACTAGAAGTCTGGAATTTAACCAATGTATTTGCCCCGAGACTATCAACACTATTAAGCTGTAAGACTCCGGGGCTTGACCCAAGTGTACTATTAACCATATCAACACTCTTGGCGAGGCGAATTTCTCGTGAGATCCGCTCCATAACTGTCGATCCCGACTCAAGCAAATCACGATTGGTACGAGTAGTAGTAAACGATGACACAACAACAATAAAAGAATTTATGACTACAACAGACATCACCGTAAAAATAGCCAGATACACGAGCATCTCAATTAAGCTAAAACCTTTTTTTGTATGTGTACTCATTTAATTAAAAATATCTGCTATATAAAAAGGGAGTGTACTTGAAACGGTACTCCCATCTGATGATGGCCATGAGACAGTGATCGTAACTTTCTTTGTTCGAGCATCAACCGTACCACCAGAGGTGGTAATATCATCGGCTCCATCACGTAATACTTGAGCAATAGAAACCGTTTGCGTAAAAATCCCATCAATCGGTGTAGTGGGTGTTAATCCGAGCGACCATACATTCGTTACCGTATTGAAAGAAAGATAGTATAGACTGTTTATAGAGAGATTCGCAATTGTTGTCCAGTTCGCATCACGAATCGACCGGACAGCTTCCGCTCCTTCTTCAAGAAGTAAATTACTTTGTGTTTGTTTTAAAGCATTTTGTGAAACCTGAATACCTTTCTCTGCTGCTGACATAATAGCAAAAATAGTTGTCGAGATAATTGCGCAGGCAATAAGTATTTCAACAAGCGTAAACCCTGCCCTTTGATTTGTAGTATGAAAAAATAACATTAATTTGAACTTACAATGCCCGTTTGATTAATGGTGATTGTTTTCTGTCGAGTTTGGTCTGAGACCATACGTACAATAATTGTACCATAGTTAGGTGTATCACCAAATATTCTTGTAAAAATAACATCACCCCCTCCCCCCATAAGACTAATACCACCACTACTTGGAATTGTAACAGATGAATCAATATCGATCTGTTTATTATTTACATTCGGTTCAGTAAAAGTTGCTCCCGCAAAAAGCACTGCTCGACTTGATTCAAAATGCACTCCATACGTTGTAGAATTCTTTGATGAGGTAGTATTAGTACGTGCTTCATTCAGGAGAGAAATAATATCGCTTACTGTATTCTGAAGGGCTTGTTCTCCACGGAAACGAGCCAAATTGAAAACAATGATAGAAGCAATTACAATAATAAATGTGAGCACGAGCAGCAGCTCAACAACAGTAAAACCTTTTATTATATGTATTTTTTTCATATTATTTAATATTACTCATCACTGAATACATTGGTGAAATCATCGACACAGCAAAAAATCCAACTGCACCACCAATAAAAACCATAAGTACCGGCTCAATAATAACTGATAGATCTTTCGTTTTATTATCGACTTCTGATTCATAGAAGTTAGCAATATCAAGAAGCATCTTCGACAGATTACCCGTCTCCTCTCCAACTTCCATCATTTCTCCCATCATGACTGGATAAAGACTCACTGCATCTTTAAATGGAGCCGACAAGGTCCCACCTTTTTCAATTGACTCTATCGATCTACGAATAAGCCCCTTGTAATATATGTTCTGCAGCACTTCTTCTGTAATAGCCAATGCCCGTGACATATCAACACCTGAAGACAAAAGTGATGAAAGTGTTCGTGCAGTTCGAGCGGTGTTCACTTCTTTAATTAATGTGCCTATCATAGGAATACGCAACACAATATAATCAAAATACTTTTTTGTTATCTCGAGCTTTGCAAAGAAAACAAAAAATCCAACAATAGCAATAATGACTCCAAAAACGAGAATCGTATGATTACTAATCATATCAGAAAGCCAAATAATAAACTTGGTTGACCCTGGCAAATCTCCACCCAAATCTTTAAAAGTCTTAGTGAGTGTTGGAACAACATACTTCATCATCAGAATCGCTATAATAAAAATAACACAAAGGATAATACTTGGGTACATGAGAGCTCCTTTAATCTTTTTATTAAGATCATATGATTTTTTCAGATTAACACCAACCTCACCAAGTGCTTTCGGTAAGCCTCCTGACTCTTCGCCCGAGTGAACCATTGACACAAAGAGTGGTGAGAATACTTTTGGGAACTTCTTCATGGAGTCAGACATCGTGACACCTGCACTAACGCCATCAATGAGACTCGTCAATACTTTTTTAAGTGTTGGATTTGTCGTCTGTTTTTCAAGAATAGAAAGCGCACGAGTCAGAGACAATCCCGCAGTCAGCATGCCTCCCAAATTATTGGTAAATATTATCTTTTCAGACAAAGACACACCACTAAAAATAGTGAGTTTTAAAAAATTCTTTTTTCCCTTACCATTGGATTCTTCTATCGATAGCGGAATACTTCCTTCTTCTCGTAATTCACGAGCGAGTGAAAACTTATCAGCTGATTCTTTAAATCCATCGATTACTTTTCCGGTTTTTGTTTGTGCTTTGTATTTAAATTTCATTATATATATTACTCGGAGACAACACGGAGCACTTCTTCGGTAGACGTTCGGCCTTGGCAGGCTAAGAATATACCATCCTCAAGCATTGTCATCATACCTTCAACTTTGGCTCTTTTCTCTACCTCATCAGTTGAAGCACCTTTTAGTATCATCTCTTTGATAAGTGGAGTAATTTTCAATACTTCATGAATACCAAGTCGTCCCTTAAATCCAGTTTCTGATTCTTCGCTTGACTTTGGTCTATAGAATGGCACCGCATCCCACGTTGTCTCTTCGGGTACAACTTTTTCTTTTATCAGGATCTCGAGCATACGATCCATATCAATCACCTTACCAAGTGCTTTCTGTTCAGTGTCATTTAAGAAATATTGTTCTTTATTGCCATCAAGGACGCGTACTAAGCGTTGAGCAATAATCGTACGCACAGTCGAGACAATAAGGAATGGCTCAACACCCATGTCGATCATACGAGGAATAGCTCCGGCTGCTGAGTTCGTGTGGATAGTCGAGAGCACTAAGTGACCAGTGAGTGAAGCATTGACTGCGAGTGACGCCGTCTCACCATCACGAATCTCTCCAACCATGATAATATCCGGATCTTGACGAAGAAGTGTGCGGAGACCATTAGCGAAGGTCAAGCCAATTTCAGCTTTGGTCTGGGTTTGATTAATGCGCGCCATTTGGTACTCAATTGGATCTTCGACAGTTGAGATATTTACATCTGGTGTATTTAAAATATCGAGCATCGTATAGAGTGTCGTCGTCTTACCAGAGCCAGTCGGACCAGCACAGACAAGCATACCATTGCGCTGCTTCATACCGTCATGAATACGCTCGAGTGCTTCACCATGGAAACCGAGTGTCTCAAGTGAAAATCCTTTAGAATTCTCACGCAAGATACGCATGACTGTTTTCTCTCCATAGTATGTCGGTAGTGTCGAGACACGAAATGAAACATTACCATCTTCATTTACTATTTTAAAACGGCCATCTTGAGGAAGACGCTTCTCATCAAGCTTTAAACTTGAGAGCACTTTAATGCGAGCTACAATACCCGAGGCCGTATCCTTCGGTAATACCATGGCATCATGGAGAATTCCATCAATACGGTAACGGATAATAACCGACGTCTCAGCTGGCTCAATATGAATATCTGACGCACCTTGATTAATAGCATGAGAAATAAGTGTGTCGACTATTTTAATAATTGGTAAGTCTTCAGCAAGCTCCTTAAGCTCTTTCTCGGACTTATTATCACCCTCACTATCCGCTGAGGAAAGCTTGATCAATACACTTTCTTTCTTGATAATATCTTCAAAGTCAGCCTGTAAACTTTTCTTGTATTGAGTAAGTGCTTCTTTAATGGAATCTGAACTTGTCAGGCGGGGCAGAATTTTTAACCCTACTTTTTTCTTAATAAAGTCGATCACAGATAAGTTATCAACGTCGAGCATGGCTACTTCAAGCCCCACTGAACTTTTTTTATAGGCAATAATATTATTATTGCGGGCAATCGGCTCGGGAATCATATTGAGAACACTTGTCTCAATCTTCTCCCCTTTCAAGCTGACAAAAGGAATACCAAGCGACACAGCCTGCATGCTATTCCAATCTTTTTCATTTAATTTACCATCGCTCACGAGAATAGCACCAATCGATTGATTCGTATCTTTTGACTTTTTGAGTGCCATCGCCACGTCAGTCTTACTAACGAGCCCGGAGTTATTAAGGAGGTTTACAATTTTCTTTTCATCAATATGCATACACTACTAGTATATCATATCACTTCGGCTTAGTAGCACTTTTCACAGTAAAAAATTACTTACTTCGCGCTATGTATTTGTAGTTCACTAAGAGGAGAACAATGAATACTGATGATGTCAGAGCCATGACTGGAATAGTCACATATGAGAACTCTCGTACATATAGTGTCGCACAGGAAATAGATGCCGTACCGCCAGCCGCGCACGAAATAGCTGACGTTCCCCCATTCTCAATATAGATATGAAAGAGTGAGACAATAATACCACAAAGAGCAAGAACCATACTGTAATCAACAATTGCTTTATCACGCTTATAGAGCTCCATACTAAAAAGAATGAATTGTGGATAGAGAAAGATACGCTGAATCCAGCACAGCTCACATGGTGGAAAGCCAATAATTTCAGAATAAAAGAGGGACAATGCGACCGCTCCGAGTGACATAGTAAAACCAAAATAAAAGGCATAGTCTTTAAAGAATATTAACACCGGATTTGCATGCGATCGCATAAAGATAAAATTGATAGCAATAAACACAACAATCACCTGTAGAAATATAGTTCCGAGTGCTAAGAATTGATTAAAGGTTGCGATGTACGCCGGCATAGGATTATTGTGGAAGTGTCGTATAGCCTATCTGTTGTGCTAAGAAGGTAAGTGGTATCTCACCTTGAGTCATGGCATTATTTTCAAATCTCCAGACATCATCTTTTATACTAGGGGCAGTTGGACTTTTAACAGAAAATTCATATTCAGGGAATATCCAAGTTTTATAAAACTGCGAAGCAACTTTGACACAGATAGGAGCTTCCCCGGTTTTACCAGGCTTTACATCACAGATAATCGGCTTACTTTTAGACATAAGACTAATACCATTTTTAAACTTCCATGATGGGTAGCTTTCTATTTTATTATCTTTACAAATTTGTGTCGGAGATTTATCAGGATTTGAGCACTCAACATATGGCAAGTATTGTTTTGCTTTTCCAAATGATACTTTCTGAGCTAAACAGTGAGGACACCAGAATGCTCCAAAGAACTGCGCCCCTTCCGTTTTAAGAGCTTTGGCAAAGTCGTCATACTTACTCGGAGCTGTATCTTGTTTAGTAATAAAGAACCCAAGAACTGCGACAACAATAACAACACTAGTAATGAGGAGTACAAATTTACCTTGTTTTGATTTCATTATTACAGTATATCAAATTTTTTATGCCTCGCAACTTAGGCACACATTTGCACCTGATTCACCTGATATCTCTGGTATAATTGTAGGCTTTGCTTCCACCGAAAGCTTTGCTCTACCAAGTTGTTGTGCTGCATTCATACTGTGCTGATAGTAGAGAGTCTTAATACCAAGCTTCCAAGCTTGAATGTACAGATTATTTATCTCTTTTGTTGTAGTACTCGGACTAACCATTATATTAAGAGATTGCCCTTGGTCAATATATTTCTGACGAGCTGCTGCCTGAGTAATCACTGTCATTTGATTAATTTCAGCAAACGTTTTAAAAATACTTTTCTCTTTTTCTGAAAGAAAATCGAGATGCTGTACTGATCCATCATTATTTCGAATAGTATTCCATACCTCTTTTGTATCTTTTTCTTTTGATTCAAGAAGCTTTTTAAGAAAAGGGTTGGTGATTGTGACTTTCATTTTATCGATATCCTTAACATAACAGTTAGACCAGCAGGGCTCAATACTTTGTGAAACTTGCCCAAGTATAAACGCAGATGAAGTAGTAGGTGCTACGGCGCATAACGTTGTATTTCTGCGCTTGTAACCTTTTAGAAAACTGGGCTCACCGTAGTCTTCTGCAAGCTTTGCAGAAGCAGCATAAGACTGTTCTTTGATAGTTTTAAATATAGTTATGTTAAGCTCAGCTGCTTCATCGCTTTCCAGTGGAATCATTTTTGACTGTAACATAGAGTGCCATCCCAGTACTCCAAGACCAATTGCGCGGTTTGCAAGAGCAAAATTATATGAACGCTCCATAAACAGAAATGCTTGACGATCTTCGTATTTACTAGAATCCCGTAATTCCTCGAGTTTATTAATAAAGTCAGTCATTACTGCATCGAGGAAATAAACCATTGTTTCCACCGCATCAGTATCTTTCCAGGCATCAAAATGTAGTAAGTTCATGGATGATAGATCACAGACAAAAGACCATTCTTTATTTGAGGGTAACAAAATTTCTGAACAAAGATTACTCGCATAGATACGAGCTTTCTTGTCTTTATAGACATCCACCGTATTATTATTAGCAGTATCACTAAATAATATGTATGGGTAACCTATTTCTACGCGTCGTTGGATTATTTTTGCCCAAATTCTACGTTTATCTTCATCACCAGCAATCATACCTTCCATCCACGCATCAGGTACGGTGACCGCATAGGTCAGTTCTTGTATTGGATTTCCTTCAGTTCCCATATCTAAAAATTCATCAATATCAGCATGATCTACTGGAAGATATGGTGAAAAGTGTCCGCGTCGTACTGAACCCTGACTAATAACATTTACCAATGATTCAAAAAGTTTCATAAAGTGAACTGAGCCTGAAGAAACTCCATTATCAGTAATAGAAGAACCTCGCGGTCTCAGATCACCAAAATATCCAGATGTGCCTCCCCCATACTTTGTCATCATACCAACTTCAGCCTGAGTAAAAAGAATTCCAGCCATATCATCAGAAATATACGATCCAAAGCAACTTATAGGTAAACCTTTTTTAAGTCCAAAATTTGACCAGATTGGGGAAGAAAGAGAGTAATATCCTTGTGACATATATTCATAGAACTTATCAGCAAATCCGGGCTTTTTTAAAATAGCTTCTGCAGTATCTGCAATAAAACGAATTCTGTCCTCCGGGGAATCATTCTTCCCAATGTATCCTTTTCTCAGAAATGCCTTGCTGTAATCGTTTAACCAATTCATATGTTTATATTTTTATTAATCTATTAAAAGAGATCCTCGCTTGTAATACTTTTACTTCGTTTATTGTAATTAATTGATTTCTTTACAAAGAAATCTCCATGCTTTGTAGCAATAACCTCGTCGTCAAACCAATCAGTCTCTGCAAGTATCTTATGATCAATCTCAAATATTTTCTTCATTCCTATACTCTCAAGGGAGTTATTGATTCGATTTTTTACAAATTCTTTGACTGTAGCAATTGGTAAGAAATCAAGCTCCCCATCCTCAAAAATCCAATCAATAATCTTACTTTCAGATTCATATGCTTCTATACATGATTCGGTAATACAAGCATCATGTTGTTCATCAAACCAGTCAGGATTCTCAGCTTTAATAATATTAATGACGTCGATACCAAACATTCCATGAATTTGTTCTTCTTTCGAAGTAGCTTCCACTGCGTTTGATATTCCCTTGAAAAGATTCTTATGCTTATTAAATGCCATAATGATCAAAAACTGAGAGAAAAGTGATACATGCTCAATAAATAGTGAAAATAGAAGCATTGATTGAGCATATTCTCTATTGTCTTCACTGTGCGCATTTTTAATTACCTTATGTAGGTATTCAATTCGATTTGCAATAACAGGAATTTCTTTAACTCGCTTAAACTCATCATTCAAACCCAAAATATCAAGTAGGTGTGAATACGCATCTTGGTGTCGCACTTCACTTTCTGCAAACGTGAACCCAACTGATCCAATTTCTGGTTTCGGCATTTTTTTATAAATATCTCCCCAGAAAGTTTTTACCGATACTTCAATCTGTGCAATAGCGATGAGGACATTTTTAATTGCATTTTTTTCAACTGGATTGATATGCACTTTAAAATCTTGTATATCACTCATAAAGTTGAATTCTGTATGTATCCAATATGAATGTCTGACTGCGTCGACATATTTAAGAAGCTCAGGATATTCATACGGTCGTAGATTAATTCTTTTTTTGAAAATATCACGCTTTCTTAAACGAGTACGCTCATTGCGATAGAGAATATATCGCTTTGCAACATCGTGAAAGTTGCACTTCATTAATGCTTCTTCGACTAAGTCTTGAATATGCTCCACTGTCGGGTGGCTAGATTCTTTTTCTTTACTCAGTAATGTAATAGCTTTTCCAGCCACTTTCTCTGCCTCTTTTAAAGACCCTTCACCACCAGAAAGCATAGCTTTATGAATAGCATTCACTATTTTTTGAATATCAAAATTAACAATTGAACCATCTCTTTTTTGAACGCTCTTAGTAAGATTATTCTTATGAATTTTTTGTGGCACAGGAGAAGAAACTTTTTTTGTGAGGACTTTTTTTATGTTGGATACTCTTTTTTTTGAAGGCATATGTATAAAAATTTAGCTAGTGATAAGTCCCCTTGTTGCTTGGGCATATATTATACTCTTAGAGTAGGAAAACATCCAAGGAATTCTAGATAAGAACACAACTATGTCTCACACACTGAAATTCGTCAACATCGATTCATGCCTTTGTCAAAAAGTCGTTTAAAGGGAGCCTCATTCCAGATAAAAGTTGACAAAAAAGACCCTAAAGAAATTATCGGTAAAAATTAAAAATTTTTACCGATAATTTCACTGATTTTTCAAAAGTTTCCCCAAAAAGGTCATACTTCAAAAAAACACTTATTATACTTTTTTATACAACATTCTGAATGCAACGGCTGAGAGGATGATAACAATGGAGGCGAAAAAAATCGGTGTCTCCGGAGTCAGTGACGCAGCGATAAAACCAGAGAGAACAGCCGGGATGGCTTGAGCCAATGCTTGAACAGAAGCATTAATGCCGAGAATTTCACCCTGGATATTTGCTGGTGCTGAGCGCGACAGCAGACTCGAAAGGTTCGCCATAGATAAACCACTAAAAAGTCCGAAGAATGGTGGGATGAGAAATATCTGCCAAGCGTACTGTGGTAAGAAATAGGCCATAATCATTATTCCTGCACCAATAAGAGTCAGGCGAATAACTTTGACTTCAGGAAAATACTTAGCTACAAATCGCGTCACCACTGCTTGAGTAAAAACACTCCACAGACCAACATAAGCAAAGAAGTCGCCAATGTTACCTTGTGAGAAATGGAATTTATTTATTAGGAAGACTCCAAAGAAGGTAGTAAAGAAAGCAAAGCCAGCATAGAATAGGAAATTGGTCAGAAAGATGGTATTGAGTCCTTTCATCTTATACGCACGAACAATATTAAGGAGTGACTTGTTCCAAGATATTTTGTTATTGTTCATATGCATATTTGTCTCTTTCAAAAGGAACATGATTGAGAGCATGTTTAAGAATGCTAACACAGCAGCAAAGTAGAACGGTGTCGCCGCAGTGAACCATGAGACAGTCGCTGGGTCAGAAAGTCGACCACCAAGATACGGACCAAAAATGAATCCAAGTCCAAAAGCTGCGCCAATCATACCAAAATTCTTCGCTCTGTTTTCGGGTAAACTTACATCAGCAATCATGGCTTGCGCGACTGATACATTACCACCCGTTAAGCCATCAAAAAATCGAGCAAGGAACAAGAGTGGAATATTCTTTGTGACAATACCAATCGCAAAAATAACATATGAGATAGATGTCCCTAAAAGTGAGATAGCTAAAATTTTCTTTCTTCCATATCGATCTGATAGCTGACCTAAGATGGGTGTCGCTAAGAATTGCCCGATTGGATAGATAGCAACAAGGAGACCAAGAAGTAAATAGCCAGTATTGAGACTAATCCCGGTCGGCAACATATAGAATTCTGAAGTAGGGCTTGCAAACAGAAGGGGTAGCACAGGAATCAGGATTCCAAATCCAAGCAGGTCAATGAAAATAGTGAAGAATATAGTGACAATGGTTTTATTTTTCAACATTTGCTTACTGTACCATATGGTACGACAGGGGCAAAATATGTATACTATAAGTCTATGACAATCGGAACAATGATACTTACCGTATTAGGTCTCTGCCTTTTTGAAATAGTCTCAAGCATTGATAATGCTGTTATCAATGCTGAAGTACTTGGCACTATGAGCGCAAAAGCTAAGCGTTGGTTCTTAGTCTGGGGACTTTTAATTGCAGTATTTTTAATCCGAGGATTACTTCCATGGTTTATCGTCTGGGCTGCAATCCCTGGTATTGGACCTATCGAAGCATTCACGGCTACATTCTCAAACGACCCCTCAGTCCATGCTGCTATCGACAAAGCCTCCCCTATTCTTCTTATGGGCGGCGGAGTCTTTCTTGTATTTTTATTCTTTCACTGGTTATTCTTAGAATCAAAAAATTTTGGCCTTCGTGGAGAAAAATTCTTTCATCGCCATGGTGTCTGGTTTTTCGCGACTGTCTCGATCATGCTTGCAACCATTGTATGGTATGCGATGAAAATTTCTCCAATGCTTGCCTTCGGTGCTGTCATCGGATCAACTGCGTTCTTTATCACTCATGGATTTAAAGAAAATGCTGAAAAGGGCGAAAAGGAGTTGCTCTCAGGAAGTTCAAAGATGAGTGACCTCTCTAAGATACTCTATCTGGAAATAATCGATGCGACATTCTCGATCGACGGCGTACTCGGTGCTTTTGCTTTTACGCTTTCTATTCCTCTGATCCTTCTTGGTAACGGCATTGGGGCATTTGTCCTTCGAAAGCTGACTATCGGTAGTATCGATCGGATTAAAAAATACATCTATCTTAAAAATGGCGCCATGTATTCAATACTGGCACTTGGCATCATCATGGTGACTGATGGCTTTGGTGTCCATATACCAGCATTTGTTTCACCTGTTGTCACGTTCGTTATTATTGGATACTTCTTTAGTAAATCAAAAAATGCAGCGAAAAAGAAATAAATACAGCATGATGCTTTTTATACTATGTGCTCTTGCTATTATCGCTCTTGGTGAATATAGTGTCTATTCATCATTCCATGAGGCTCTCTACTACTCAAATCCATATTTATTTTATACATTTACACTAAGCCTTTATGTCTTCCCTATTCTTCTAATAACAACAGCTATACTTGGCTTCAAATATTTCTCAAAAATAGGCTCCTACTTGTATGTGTTAAGTGGAATCTGGCTTGGCCTACTTATTTATTTATTTATGGGAAGTGCATTACTTACGTTTTATATTACTATAAACTTTTACCATGATTTTGGTGTACCGATTCATACTATTGGTATTGATATTTTCTTAATCGCAGTTATCATCATCATCTATGGTGTTTACAATGCGCTTACTCCACGTATTGTAAAGTGGCAGATCAAGTCCTCGGCTCTTCTTCCTCTATGGAGGAATAAAAAAATAATTCTTATTTCTGACACTCATTTGGGTCATATTCAACGTGATAAATTTTCACAGAAATTAGTAGCGACTATTGCTAATGAAAATCCTGATATTGTATTCCATGTGGGAGATATTATTGACGGACCGACATTTCCATATAAAAAAAGTTTTGACCACTTTGAATCTTTAAATCCCCCACTCGGGACATTCTACGTCGAAGGTAATCACGAAACATATAGTCGAGAGTACGATACGTTCAAGTCTCACTTCCCTAAAAATATTACTGATATGACAGATAAGAAAATAATCATAAATGGAACGCACATCATCGGTCTATCTTTTAACCAGTATGAATCCAAAGACCAAACCAAGAAAAGAGTGCTTGATCTCGGTTACGATATATCTTTCCCATCTATTATATTACTTCATGATCCGAAGAATAGTGGTGCTCTTTCTGATCTAGAGGTATCACTCGTCCTCTCTGGTCATACTCATGGTGGACAATTCTTCCCTGATAATTTAATTTTAAGGTCTATCTACAAGTCTTTTTCACATGGGATTACTTATCTAAAAAATACTGTCTCAGCGACAACCTACGGCACGGGTATGACCTTACTTCCTATTCGAATTGGCACATTCCCAGAAATAGTCGTAATTGAGATTATATAGATTTACTGATACTTTTTATCTACTTAATGCCGTGACGAAGGGCATCGAGGACAATCGAAAGCTTCATCGTCGCTACGCCAATAACCGTATCAGCTCCCCCATAGTATATATAGAGTAATTTATCTTTCACAACCATCCCACAGGGAAAGACAACATTGTTGACGATACCCACTTTTTCATAATGTTCTTCTGGTTCAAAAATAGCATCACTACTGCGAGCAAGCACAATACCGGGATCTTTCAGATCGAGGAGCACAAAGCCAACACGATAGGTACTGTGACCTTTTGATACCCCATGATAGAGCATTAGCCAACCATACTTTGTTTTAATGGGTGGTGCACTAATACCAACTTTGGCATTATCCCAGCCATGAATACTTGGACCAATAATACGAATACATTTATTTACCGTATCTTTACTAAAGTCGAGTGACTTTAAGTAGTCACCGCAAATCTCGTTACCGACACGATGAAGGACAAAGTACCCACCTTTTAATTTCTCAGGAAGTAAGCAGGTGTCCTTGTCATCAAAGCCAGGGGGGGTAATAAGCTGCGGCTTCGTCCAATTCCATTTCCTCGCTAGAAAATCTTTCTCAGTTATTGAAGAGATGGCGACGCGCGGCGGACCAATACTATCAAATGCTGTATAACATATATAAAGATTCTTGCCGATTTGAGTGACGCGGGGATCCTCACACCCAGAATTACCATTCTCAATTTTTTTCATTTCAAAATCTTCACGCGGGACATAAATCGGTGTCTCTAATCGCTCAACCAAATGTATACCATCTACACTTGAAGCATAACCAATCGACGATGTATTATTACTTGAGAGCGTACGATACAAAATATGGATGGTGCCTTTAAGCGCGATCGCTGCTGGGTTAAACGTTGCTTTCGACTCCCAATCATTTTCAGGTTTCGGCAACAAGATTGGGTTTTCTTTGGCGCGTTTAAAGCTCCAGTTATCTTTAGTATCGGGATGCATACTTGAAAGCAAATCATTCAAGTTCACATGAGCAGCGCATGAGGTTGTATCAGCTGCTCCATAGTAAATAGTTAGCACATCTTTATGGATAAGCGCTCCTGTCGGGAAAACAATATTACTGACATAGCCAGTCAGCTCATAAGCTTCCTCAGGGGCTAGAATCGGGCCCTTCGTTCGGCCGATAATCTTGGTTGGGTCTTTCAAGTCAAGTAAAATAGCCTCAATGCCGAAAATACGATCAAGGTGCTCGGGTGATTCAAAATAATTCTGAATATGAGAATAAATGAGAAGCCAGCCTTGTTTGGTTTTAAGCGGTGGTGCACCAACTTCTAGATGGTCGTATTGAGTGCGCTTAAAGTCAACAGAATGGGCATCAAGATCTTCAATCCAATTCTCCCAGCGTTCAGTGTCCCAAAGCTCTTCGATATGATCAAATTGAGCAATAGACATACGAGCTGGTGGACTATCAGTATGAGCTGAGAAAATAACAGTTATCTTACTATTAATACGCTCTGGAAAAAGGGTCATAGCTTTTGAGTTAAAAGGTGTGACAAAGTGACGCTCGTCGACTTGTTTTAAATCTTTCGATATAGCCACTGCTACTTTAATGCCTTCAGGCCCAAATGGATAACGTGAAAGTGCTGTATAAAATATATAATACTTCCCTTCAAAAAAGGTTACTCGTGGATCTTCACAGCCGTGAGCTTCCCACTCTTCTTGTGGTGTAATAAATGGTCTGCGATCTTCAAAGTGAATACCGTCCTTACTATGACCGATACCAATTGTCGAGATTTGTTGTTGGATAGCAATTTTATCAACAGCCGAAATGGCTCGATAAAGACCATACATTTCTTTACCAGCTTTAATTGGGCAGAGATTAAAAGTAGCAAATTCCTCCCAGTAATGGTCGCGATTGGGTATAACTATTGGATTGTGTGTTGAACGTCTGACAACGTACATATTATTTTAATGTTACAATGGTATTACTTTTAAGTTTCACGACCTTACCTATTTTCAAACTTTCAATCAACTCATCAAGTGGGATTGATGCGACACAGACGAACTTATCAGCCCCACCATAGTATACAAAAAGTGTACCCTTCTTAACAACCGCGCCACATGTATACACTACACCCCACTTGTGACCATTATTTTCATAATGCTCTTCCGGCTCAAGAATAGGGTGCTCTGAGCGATATAAAATTTTGGTTGGATCATTCAAATCAAGCAACAGAGCACCCATTCGATAACGATCAGGATTATGATGCTCCATGGCGTGATAAATCACAAGCCAACCGTCTTTTGTTTTAATCGGAGATGGACCAACACCCCGAAACCAGCTATCCCACGTCCGCGCATGATCAATGGGTCTGGTATTATTACTTTTAATAAATCGTCTGCCATCAAGCTCATCGAGACTATTAAAGTATTCAATCAAAATTTTTGGAAAGAAACTATGCATGAGTGCGTACTTCCCATTTATTTTTTCTGGGAATAAGACCCAGTTTTTATTTATTTCTCCAGGTGGAGAAATAAGAACAGCTTTTTTCCAATTCCACTTTTTTTTCTTAAAATCAGAAAGGGCAATTGAGGTTAGTGCCATACGAACTGATCCCCAGCCATCAAATGCAGTATAGATAAGATACAGTGTATCACCTATCAATGTTACCCGAGGGTCTTCACATCCGCCACTCCAGCCACCACCAGAAAGGTAATTGATCGATGCTATTGATGTATCAGAGTGAAATGATCTTTTGTAAATAGCATACGTTGGACGCTCTTCAATATTGAGTCCATCATAGCTTGTAGCATACCCAAGGACTGAAGTATCATCATCACCAACAGCTCGATATATAAGATTAATTTTGCCTTCTGAAATAAAAGCAGTTGGATTAAATGTCGCGCGCGACTCCCATGAGTAAAAACTTGGGCTAATAATCGGATTAAGAAAATGTTTTTCGAGTTTGACTGGAAAAACATTTTCTTTCTTTCTTGGTTTTAAAATTTTTGCTTTCGGCTTAAATTTTTTTTTAGGTTTAGGTTTAGGTTTTTTAAAAAGTTTGCTTTTGAGTAAGGTACTATTCGACTTCATTTTTACTTTGGTTTTAGACAGAATATGCGTAACTACTTTCTTTTTAGAAATAGATTTTGTAAGAACTTTCTTTTTTTGTTTCTTAATAATCTGTGGCATATACTAAACTCTTCCATATTTATCTTCGTAGCGAATAATATCATTCTCATCAAAAAAACCTGTAGCTATTTCAAGTATTTGCATTCCATCACTGTAGGCAACGAGTCTATGTCTGGTTCCGACTGGTACCGACACCTCATCACCAACATACAAAGCCAGCTTTTCTCCATTGAGATCGCACGAACCACTACCAGTAACAACTTTCCAAAATTCTGAACGCTTGGCATGGCTTTGTAGACTAAGCTGCTCATTTGGTTTAATCGTAATTATTTTTACTGTTGAAGGAGTATTGTCGGTAAACTTACGAAAGTTCCCCCAAGGTCGCTCTTCTTGATAAATATCCATATCAGGTTTCATCTATTAATTATACCATATAACAAAAAAAACATAAGTAGGTGACTATTGCATGTATTAGGCTTTCAACTCAGCATATTTCCAACCTTGATACGAAACATACAGGAAGATGAATCCGATTCCTGTAAACGTATAGGCATCTCCATAAAAAGTAGGATGAGATAAAATATTCCATACTATCTTTAAAAAGAGGATCGGCGAGGAAAATACATCCCAGCTATTAAAGCGTAGAAATCTGCCTAAGTACATACCAAAAGAAGTGAGTAGAATAATACCCCCCATACTCAGAGCTGTTTTTTTGAGTGAGGATGTACGACGGATAATTTTCTCAATGTGCGAGAGAGAGTAAAAACCAAGTAATAATCCGACCCAGGCTGAACTAAACAAAAGGAACGTATCATAGATGAGCGGAGCACTATGACTACGATTGAGGTGAATCATATCTGTGACAATATAGGGAGCATTCGGCAAAAAAAGCAACCAAAAAAAGCAACCGATAATTAATAAAACCTTGTCTAATGTTTGATCTTCTGAATACAACAGAAGCACCGAACTAATCATAAATGGCAAGCTGGCCAAAAAGATATTCCACAGAAGGTAGGTAAAGTACCCTGAGTGAAAAACTATGACTCGTGCAATAATTAATACCACTGAAAGCACAAGGAGAGTGAGTATTTGTTTGGGAATAATAATTTTATTGATCCTCATATGTTAATTCTTTATATGCTTAGAATATTCTTTGATCAACTCTGAGGAACTTCTCACCTTGCCTCCATGACCTACATTAAAGACCATCGTAATACCAAGATCATTACAAAGTGTAAATTCAGGAATGTTATCGGCAAAGCGATCTCCTCCATTGGCAAAAATATGAGGTTTGATATTTCTAATTTCTTTACAGACACTGGTATCTTTAGGATTTTTCAAATGACTACTGATCACTACTTTGTCCACACCGACAATGGCTTCAATAATTTCTTTTCGTTCTTTTTGTGACATGAATTCCTTACCTTTTTTCTTGCGAAGCCAATTATCATTATTTATGACCACCACAAGTTTATCCCCCAATGCTTTGGCTTCTTGGATATACCGAATGTGCCCAATATGAAGAGGATCAAATCCACCACTGACCATCACTATTGTTGGTTTGTGATTTTTTAATTTTAATTGTTTGATTCGTTTCATAGAGATATAATTATGCAGCAACAAGGAGCGACGTACAGTATGCGCACCGCTTCGCTTCAATAGATATCTCGCTCAAACATTCAGGGCACTTCTTTGTTGTCGGATCAGTCGGAGCTTCTTTGCGACTACGAGAGATAAGCGCATTGAGTGGCACAATTACAAAGAAGTAAATAGATGCTGAAACTAATAAGAATGATATACCTGAGTTAAAAAAGTCACCGTACATAAACTTACTACCATTAATCGTGAAGAATAACTCATGGAAATCGGGAGATCCAAAGAGAGCTGCCACAATCGGAGTTATTAAATCTTTGACAAATGAAGCGACAACTGCGTTAAACGCAGCTCCGATAACGACACCGACAGCTAAATCCACCACATTACCACGAAGAATAAACTGTTTAAAACCTTTAATCATAGAAAATTATTTACTAATAATATACGCTAAATTATATCACTCTCAGTTTAGGATGTATACTTATTTGACAAAAATTTTAAAATAGAGTATAATAAATAAAATAAGTAATTTCACAACCAAACTAAAACCCAAAAAAATGAGCAGAGTTAGCAAAATTTTCATTGACGATGATCCTTGTATTTTCATTACGACAATACCAGATGGTATACCCATCAATAGACTAAAAAGCTATTGCGAGGCTTCTTACACAGAGCTAAATGATTACTTTGAAGATGGGAGACATTATATACCCAGCGGTCAATTAACTTCTATATTTAGGTATATAGTTAAAATATTACCAAAATCAAAAGAAGGAAAAGATTTTCCCATAAAAAAAATTAGTAGTATTGAGCATTCGCAGAATAAAGGCACAAACGGTAATAGGGTTCTTTTAAATCAACCCTTAATCTACAAGATAAAGGTTCTCTGCGAGTTAGTTGAAAAAAATGGTTTCTTAGTGCAAGCCGAAATCTCAAGATCTTCAGAAGATATTATACTCTGGGGAATTTATGGTTTTTTAAAATAATAAATAAAAAAAAACGAGCAATCTTATTGCTCGTTTTTTATATGGATTGCACTCTGGCAATTCCCTATTGTCCTTATAGTTTATAAGTATATAATTTATGCATACAGAATCAGTCTGATCACATCTGTAATAGGATCATCTCAACAACGTCTCTATATATGAAAGCACCTATCGAAAAAGAATTCATAGAAGCCTGTGAAATGCACTCCGATGCTCTCTTTCGATATTGCTTCTTTAAAATTTCAGACCGAGAACTGGCGAAAGACCTCGTTCAGGAAACATTTATGAAAACATGGAACTATCTCGCAAAAGGTGAGCAGGTAGATAATATTCGAGCCTTCTTTTATAAAATTCTGAGCAACCTTATTATCGACGAATACCGCAAAAAAAAGCCCCTATCACTTGATACCCTGACAGAAGAAAAAGGCTTTGATGAAAAAGAGATACTTGAAAATAATATCGACGCACAGAAAGCTCTACTTCTTCTCAATGACATTGGTGATATGTATAAAGATATGATTATGATGCGATACGTCGAAGAGTTATCTTTAAAAGAAATTGCCGAAATAACTGGGGAATCTGAAAACACGATCGCTGTCAAAATTCATCGAGGATTAAAGAAAGTCAAAGAATTATTTAAAGAAAAGACTCAAAAATAATATATGGATAAAAATTTCAACAATATCATAAAAAGAGCCCAAGGGTTCTCCCTTACCAAAAAAGAGAGAAGTACTATTATTACTCAGGTCTCCTTACACATAGAAGCAAACCCTTTAGGTTCTTCTCTACACAATAAAATCTCTCCTTATACTGACTCTGTAATGAAAACAGTGACCGACCGTCATAAGAGATATAACAGCGGATGGTCAACGTTGTTTACATTATCAACCTTTAAACAAAAAAAATTTATGCCTATCGTACTCACTCTTATGTTACTACTGAGTGGAGGAACATCGCTCGCTGCGAATAATGCGCTTCCAGGAGATATACTCTACCCAGTGAAAGTAAACGTAAATGAAAATGTAAGATCATTGTTTGCTCTTACTACTGATGCAAAAATAAAAGTAGAAAGTAGTATCGCAAATGAACGATTACAAGAGACAGAGAAGTTAGCGGTCAAAGGGCACATTAGTGCTGATGAGAAAAATACTCTCACCGCAAACTTTAGTGAACATGCTGACAAAGTGAAAGCTATTGTTGCTGATCTAAAAGCAAAAGGGAATGCGACGAAAGCAGCTAAGGTAAATTCTGATTTTGAAACGTCACTTATTATTCACCAACGAGCACTCAGTGATATATCAAAAAATGATACTAGAAACCAAGAGAATATTAATGATATTGCTACAAAGGTAAACATCTATCTTGGTAACAACACCGAAATAAAATCTGTTGGCAATTCACAACCTCCTACACCTCAACATCAAACAAAAGAATGGGCGGAAACGTCACAACTCTCTGCAGCTAACAAAATATCTGAAGTCGAAAAATATATAAAGGACAAGAAAGATATTTCTGCAGAAATCAGAACTCAAGCCGTTACCCAAATGAATATCGCCCGAGAAATATTTAAAAATGGGAAGATCAAACTTGAGGCTCAAGCATATGCTGATGCCTATGCACTTTTCGCAAACGTTATTCCTGACGCTCAAAAAGCCAAACTGATTATAGACGGTAAAAGTGATATAAAAATTCATGTCGATGATGATTCAAGTATCAATAAAAATCTCATTAACCTAGAAAAAAATACACATGATTTAGTAAAACCTCAGGCCGGGGTAAAAACTGAAATTCATGCAAATGGTTATTTCGGATTATAGTCTAGAACCTACTCTATCACCATGCACACAGTCCTCTCTGATGTGCGGGCGGGTCTCAAACAAAAATTCCCTTTCGGGAATTTTTGTGATTCAGACCTTATATATAACATATCTAGATTACAGTGGTTTTACAATTGAAGTCTTTTTATTATTTGAAGTGCGAGCTTTTTTTACTTTCATTCTATCTTTTTTTACTTTTTTAATCACCAACTTTGTTTTTATAATATCTTTTTTAATTTGTACTTTTGTGATCGCTTGCTTGCGTTTTACTTTAAGAAGCTTACGCTTGAGTAGTTTTGCATCTTGTGTTTGAGTAGTCATTGCTGTTGTAGCTGTTGTTCCTGCTCCTTGAGAAGTGACTGCTGTTTGAGTCGTCACTGCTACTGCTGTCTCAGCAAAAGAAAGTTCTGGATTTGCAAGAAGCATAATACTAAGAACCATGATTGAAAGTGTTATTTTTTTCATACTATTTAGAAAATTAAATTATAAAGTTTCTTCATCTACCGCATCAATATTAAGATCACCCAAGTCTGAAAGATTGTTGATTGCCGATTTGAATTCATTTATCTGTGAAATAATAAGTTTATCCAACCCGTAAGATGTAGTTAGGTCTGCTGTGCCCAGAGGTGAAAGAATATCAATCATTTCCTTAATTTGAGTATTTATTTCAGTGATACGAGAATCGAGTCTTGTAAAATCATTTACATGTCTACCGAGTAATTTCTCAAAAAGAAGTTTCTCGTTTCCAACTAACGTGGTCGTTAACTGAGATCCAAGTGATGCTTGGGTCTTGATTGAAATGAGTGCAGTTTGATATTTCGTCAATATTACTACCACATCTGCATATGTCTTTATCGTATCTTTATTTACCTCATCAAGAACTACTACATCTTTAATATTTTTTAATCCATATATCTGGGTATGGATATCTGCCTCATCTTGATTATTATTTTCACCATCAGATTCATCGTTATTAGATTCATCTGAATGTTCTGAGATATTTTCTCTCTTGTCACCAGAAGATCCTTGATGCATTGAAGAATCACTATTTTCAGCAAATGCATACGTATTCAATAAAAACACTGACAACACAATCATACTGGCTGTTATATATGTTGTAATTTTCATATCTATATCTTAAAAAATTAATAATGAACGACTATTGTAGTATACCACGATAAAACAGCTGAGTATATTGCATTTTGCTGGGTGCCTACTGGGATTTGAACCCAGACTGGGAGTTCCACAAACTCCAGTGCTAACCATTACACTATAAGCACCATAATGATCCGAGGAAGTCGGACTACCCTGTTATACCAGAAAATGACTTATAAATCCAGACACTGCTACTCTTTATAGAATGTGATACGAAATAAAATGAAGATATGATAGTATGAAAATCATAAGTGATATGAGTGCTGACGACAAGCACCATACACACCAATGCTTCACTACAAATGCTTGGAGTGATACCAAATAGATAGAAAAGAGCAGTGCTGACGCACTAATACCAAGAAGAATACTACCCCACACTGTTGACCATGCACCTAGATTAAAAATAATACTGTAGGCGCTTCCGACAAGGACATAGTACACCATACCAAGAACTTCAACTGGAATAGAAAATATCTTGGAGTAATCAGAATGTATAACCGTATCGCAGTTTGACTTCATGGGACAAATTAATTTCTTTTTAGTTTTCTTTTTAGAATAAATATAAAAAGACAAAATAAATCCAGACAAACCAAGAAGGCTAATTAAATTTATAAGTAACGTATGCATATTATTTACATACTGTTCCTTTGAGTTGTGTCGTTAATATTTTTATAGTACCAGTGCTATCGACACAATATGCAGTTGTCGGGTCGCTTGCAAGAGGGGCTGAAAGTGCCCAGTCATTCGAAGTTGAGTAGCACGATAGGGCTCCATTTGTAAGATCAAGGATATCTTTCATACTACGTGCAATGTTGCCAACTGCGGTATTAGCGCCCTTTGCATGACCAACTGGTGAAAAGAGTGAACTTGGATTCGGATTCGTACAACTTCCTGTTGGATTACTACGCTTACCATACGTACCAGTTGCATTACGGAAAGTACTTGCAAGAGGTTTAAATGTTGAAACGAGATCTTTAATCTTCATATCAGTAATACTTTTTATAAAGTTTGCCATGCTTATTGAAGAGGTTGGCATTGATATAATATTAGGTAGATCAAAATCATAGTATGTCGTCTTCCACTCAAGAGAAACGACATTCCCCGCAATACCTTTATCCTCAAGTCCAATTACTTTTGAAAGCGGAATAGTCAGAGTAAACTTATACTGATGGATAGTGCTATCATCTTTCCCTACCCATACTTCAAAGGTATCAAGAGTAGCAGCTCCAAGACTTTCAGACAATGTAGACTTTTCACCATCAGACAGACCTACAACAAAAAAAGTTACGAACTGATTTAAGAATTTTTTTGTCGCTTCTCTGTCTGCGCTCAAGACGTAATGATACGTGGGCATACCTTTAATACTTTCGAAATCTTTCTCGGTGACACTTGCCCTCGTCGCAAATTCCGCAAAGATTGCGTTTGTTTCAGTGGTAACATATGAAGGAAGTATCGTGGTGATCACTGTATCAACATTAATTTTTTTTAACTTATCCTTTATGATAGCTGGCAGCAGATCAACAACAGGACTGAATTGTTGGCCTTTGGCAAGGATGACATTACTCTCTCCTGGCGCATTCGGACCAAGAAATTCAATAAGTGACGGAATGGTAATATATGCCATAGTATTACTATACTTTATAGTAGAAATAATATCGTTCTTAAAGAGTGAGCTCTTGAGTGTAGCAAGGTAGTCAAATGTGGGTACTGGTTGATTCGTATTATCAATAAGACCCTTTGCTGAAAGAGTTACAAAATCTTTATCTTTTGATTGTGTTGCTTGTCCATTAAGGAGACCGAGTGTGATATTAGCAATAGACGGAAATGAGATAGTTGCATTAGTCTCTACTTTATATGATTTTAGTTTACCAAGTATAATCGGAGCATTTACAAGTAATGCCTTAGGGTCTTTTTTTATAAACGAAGTATTAAAACGTGGCAACTGTATATACTTAGTCGCAAACGCAAAAATAATACCTCCTATAAAACTTACAATCAGTATTATGAGCAGCCATTTTAATAATTTCTTTTTTGTATTTTTTGATACCTCTTTGTGAATTATCTCATCTTGCTTTTCTGAAGAAAGTAAAATTTTAGGATATGAGTAGAGAATGGCATTTTCTGGTACAGCATTAAAAGCCTTAACTACTTGTGATGTTGTAGTAACAAAACCAGATGGGAGCTTAATCTTGATTGGTGGCTCTATGACACTTTTAGGAGTGATAGTTTCTGGTGCTGGTACTTGCAAAGTAATCTTTGGTTTGAGAGTAGGAATAAACTCTTGTTTTTGCGCTTCTAACTTAAATTCAGGGGCTTGAATTATTTGTAGTGATGAAGAAACGACAGTGGGAAACACAGCAGGAGTGACTACTGGAGTAGTTGGAAGTTGGGGTAAAAGAGTTTCTGTTTTTTGAGGAGAAACGTGAACCACTTTTGGATTCATCACTCCAAAATTTAGAGGTGCTTCGGTATGAATTTCTTTTTTAGGACTCTCTTTAAAGCTACTATTATTCGGTATATAATATGAAGTAACAGGAATCTTTGGATTTGCCTCACTGAAACTTGTAGCAAATATAGGCTTCACCGCTGATTCAGATTGTGGAGATACTGGTAGAGGAGTAAGCGGTTTTGCTGTTTCTATTTCCCCGGTATTAAGAGTTGGTAACTCACGATAAAGATCAGGTTTTTTCTCTTCTTGTTTAACCTCCGGTTGCATAATATTCTGAGTAACGATAGGAACTTGAGGAGGTGTGAGTTTACGAAAAGCCTCATCGACATCATCACTATGCCAACCGACCCCAAGAAGTCTTGATATAATTATATCTTTGGATATTTTTTTTCGCAGTTGCGCTTGAATATATGCAATTAAATCATCAGTGATCATATCTTTAGTATATCATTTCAAATTAAAATTCATATACATAAAGAGTATGCACAAGCTTGTATGGACTTCTTTTTAGATCTATCTCGTAGAGTGGTTGCTTAGTGGTGAATTTAAAACTTGCCGATACAAGCTTCGTACCTGGCTTTAATTCTGTATCAAACTTCGGTAATAAATCGTCCATAACAGTCGGATAAAGATACACAAAAATATGAGTTGCGTGAGACAGATTATGATGAAAAAAGTCTTGATTGATAATTTCTATCTCAGTACCTGTTGTCTTTTGATACCACCACGCTCGTACACGTGCAAGAATTAATGGGAACTGACTATTCTCAATGCCGATATATCGAGCAGTAGGAACTACCTGTGACAAGTAGAAGAGTACCCGTCCTTCACCACAGCCAAGATCGTACACTACACTATCATCTCTCATATCGAGTGCTTCATATATCGGCTTTAGGACTGAATTCGGCACTGATATAAATGGTACTTTTGACCTATAACCACTAACCATCCAGATCACAAGCAAGGCAAAAACAGTGAGTAATAGTATAAATGCAAACCATTCAAGAATATAAAATAAAAATATAAGCATAGGTTTTGAAAATTAAAAAGATACCAAATATACCACCAAAAAACCTTTGAGTTCTATTTTGGTGCTCTAATTATACACTTTGCTCGAACTTTTTTTGAAGCGCAAAGTGACTAACTAATCGTGCATCCGTTGCGCTGAAGCGCCTCTGTGCGAAGCACAGAGCTTTTCCAAAAGGAAAAGGACGGAAGCACGAATACAATACGGACTTGGTTTTGCGAAACTATTTTCTGGGAAAAGGATTCGCAAAACCTCGGCTACTTTCGGATTTCGCAAGCGGAGGAGGAAAGGGTCTGGGAAAGGAATCCTCCGCTTGCTCCATCCGTTTTCTTTTGGCGAAATTCGGGGCGGAC
>JAYVQT010000039.1:0-4180 GCA_043776915.1 Minisyncoccota bacterium
TTCAAAAAGATGCTGTTTTAAAGTATATTTCTGATTATGAGCAGACTCTCCCCTCAATTAGGGAATTCTATGCCCGAGTGGTAAAATTCTGCTTAACTACAAGCTGGAAAAAATGACCATGATTAATTCTACCGATTTACTAACATTCATAAACCAGAAGCTTATTGCTGAAAAAGGCACCCATGTTACAGAACAGAGTTTACTTTTTAAAGATCGGCATCTCGATTCCATTTCCATCTTGAGTCTCATTGGCTATTTAGAAAAAAATCTGGGACGTAAAATCAAAGATGAAGAAATTACCATCCATAATTTTGGATCAGTTCACGCAATCATTTCTTCATTTACAACCCATGCACTCAGAAATTAAAACACAGCTTGAAAAACTTGGATTTGAAACAACGGCTCAAGGAGAGGTCTCTCTTTCTGGGTCAGCAAAAAAAGCTCATGATCGTTGGTGTCAGTTACTTACAGAAATGTTTACAGAAAAAAACACAATAATATACTCCAATCCTCTAATGATAGATGAACAGACACTCCATACTTCAAAATATTCGGAACATTTTCCACACCAATTAGTAAACGCTGTGTCTAAAAATGGTGATCAGATCGCTTGTTGTACACCGGCCTCATGTTTGCATATATATCCAAGGCTTCAGGGGAGCAATATTGATGAGATGAAGACATATTTAGTACGAGGTATTTGTGCAAGGTTTGAAGAAGGAAAATGGGAAACACCATTTAGACTACCTTTCTTTAACATGCTCGAGTATGTTGCTATTGGAAAAGAAGCAGAAGTAAAAGAACAGTATGATCGTGCTCTTAAGACCATTGAAAAACTATTTACAGACCTGAATATAAAAGGAAAATACGAATTTGCTACAGATGCTTTTTTCTTAGCAGGAAATGAAGGGGCTAAATTAATTCAAGAACTGAAAGGATTAAAAAGGGAATACATTGGAATAGTAGGTAATAATCCAGTTGCTCTTGCTTCTCTTAATTATCATGAAGATTATTTTAGTAAAAACTTTTCAATCACCAGAGATAACCTTCCTGCTTTTTCCATATGTATAGCTTTTGGCATTGAGCGTCTTACAGCCTACTCACTTCTTACATGGGGCGAAGAAAAAGATTGGCCTAAAAAGTTTCAACATGAGTAAGTTTTACAATAAAACACGAATAGCCAAATCAATTCCCCAAAAACTTATCTCTCAAGGTAAGTGGTACCTAGTTCCTCTTTACTATATTTTAAATACAAGCTTTCTTGCTAAAGAAGGGATTGAAAACTCTGGCAGCTACATGTTCGCTGATCATATCTACGCCCAATCACCAAAAGGTAGATTCTTGATTGGGCGTATGATCGATAAGTTTTTACTCCATTTGCCTTCCGCTACCGCTATGAGATTTCGATATGTGAAGGTTAAAGAAGAACTAAAAAAGCTAATTAAAAGTAGCCCAGAAAAAGAGTTGCATATTTTATATGTCCCAACGGGTTTGGGTAGGGAGTTTTTCGAAATTGATAAAGAAATAGGTCATGAACTCGTATCTCCTAAAAAAATCCATCTTCACGGACTTGATCTTGACGAAGAGCTTGTAGAACGAATGAGAGAAAAATCAAAAAACACACATATGAACATATCTTTTAATTCAGGAGATGCGTTCCATAAAAAGAATTACACGAAAAAATATGATATGATAATAAGCACTGGGTTCGTTGATTTTTTGAAAAAAGAGGAAGCAGAAACATTTTTTGATTATGTCTACTCGGCATTAAAGCCAGGAGGTAAATTCTTGACTTCAGGCATGCTACCGCATCGATTGTCGGAATATTTGATGAAGCAATTTGCTGAACTTCGAACCTCATATAGATCAAAAGATGATCTGATTATCCTTGCTAGAAAAGCAGGTTTTTCTTCGTATGAAATAGAACACGATAAGTACAAATTACAAACGGTAATTGTTGCTAAGAAATAATATATGAACGCACTAAAAACTATAGAAAGTAAAATATTTGATAAGCGATATGACTGGCAAGGTATCGAAAAAGAAAAAGCTCTAGCAACACCTCGAGTTCTAGATCTGATTAGAGAAGCCTGTTTGATAGAATCCTATTTCGGAACCTATACAGCCAAAATGATGGAATTGTTTTGGTATGATGTAAGTGCGACGTCAGCCTATACCATCGAAGCTTTTGAGGCCTATACACATTACTACTCACTAAGGAGATATTTGGACACTGTTGGCTACCGACCCATAAAAGACGAGGAGGTCATTGAACTTAGAGAAAAGGATAAAAATAAGATTCACAACGATGAGATTAAAGAGCTTGTAAATTTTATGGCAACTGAGCATTTTGCCGCTAACTTTTTTGCTGACCTAGCTGATCTCACTGAGGAAGCAGTACTGAAGCAAATGCTTAAAAGGATGTCAGCCGAGGAGGTCGTACATGCACGTTTCGCTTTTGATCTCTTGAGAGAACGGCTTGCAAAGAACCCTGGACTTATTAATAACGTAATGAAATACGCTCAGAATTTTCAGCATGTGGGTGCATACGTCCTACCCTTTGTATCTAATGCTAAGGAGGATAATATGGCCATAATCAATCAGTTTGCCTCAATGGTTGAGGAATTAACAGGTCAATCATTAACAGAATATTCACTATCAAACTCATGAACAAAAATAATATCTCAGAACAAGAGTTATACATACTGAGTTTTTACCGTGCTTCTGAATTGGCAGGTGGATTGCTTTTTGGGAAAATTGCTTTCCACACAGATATTGATGAACTTCGAATTCCATTGACACGTCATGCAGCAGAAGAAGTTGAACACGGCTGGTATTGGACCAAGGCAATCAAAGATCTTGGTTTGATACCAATGAAAGTTACTCAAACATACCAAACGGAGTATGGGAAAGAATTTGGGATGCCCACCAGTCTTCTTGAAGTTTTATGCCTTACACAAGTCCTAGAAAAACGAGTTGTCGATCATTTTAACGTTCATCTAAACCGACCAGATACTCATCCTATTATTGCAGATACACTTAAAAAAATGCTTGATGACGAATCTCATCATCTGAGTTGGATAAAAGTCAGGCTCGATAAATATTCTGCGGAACATGGGTCTGAAGAAGTTGATAACTTGATGAAGCGTCTACATGACATTGACGATAAAGTATATAATAGGCTTAAGACAGACGAGAGGTTTAAGGGATTTATTGAATAACAATGATTGAACAAGACATATTAAAAATAATCCAGGAATCATTCCCCATCAAAAGGGAAGATATTACTGTTGACACCCCTTTGGAAAAGGTCATTCATGACTCGATGGATTTTATTGAATTGGTGGCGATCTTGAGCACAAGATATAAACTAAGCCCTGACCCGAAAAGCCTTAATAAGATAAGAACGATTCGTGATATTGCAAAATATATTTTAAGTAAGGAACCAAAAAAAGATGCTGCTCCCGATAAGAGGTTATCAGGATTTTAATCAGGATAAATATGAAGATATTTTTTAAATGGTTTAAAAGATTAGTTCTATACCCAATCCTTTTTCTGATTGTGTGTCTTGTTATTGCACTTACAATAGCTCACTTCGTGACTACAGCTTCAAATGATCGCAAGTGGAACGACGATCAAAAAGTTCTTCCGTATGCTGAAATCAACAACAATCTTGTCTCGATTCACAATATAAGGAATTTTTCTTACACTTCAACTACAAGCTATATTCCGAACTACTACGACAAGATATTTGATATGAGTAAAATTAAAAAAGTCTGGTATGTCGTCGAACCATTTTCTGGTATACCAGGTTCAGCGCATACATTTTTGAGCTTTGAATTTGAAGGCAACCAGTTCGTTTCCATATCGGTAGAAATACGCAAAGAGAAAGGGGAAGCTTTCGATCCTATAAAAGGACTTTTCAATAAATACGAACTCATGTATGTGATTGCTGATGAACAGGATGTGATCAAGCTCCGTTCTAACTACAGAAAAGATCTTGTATACCTATACCCAGTAAAAACCACTGAGGAAAAATCCCGGGCCTTATTTTTAGATATGATAAATAGGACCAACGCTCTCAAAGACCACCCTGAATTTTATAATACGATCACTAATACTTGCACAACAAACATCGTGGCTCATGTTAACAAAATTACTCCGAAAAGAGTCCCTTTCT
>JAYVQT010000040.1:0-16046 GCA_043776915.1 Minisyncoccota bacterium
CAAACCTCCTCAATACTGGGATGAACTGTCTGATTTAAATGCGAAACTCACCAATAAGAAAGATGATGGTACCATACTGCAAAGCATGGTAGCTCTTGGGCGCTACGATAATATTAGTCACTCGAAAGATATACTGGCAACACTTCTTTTGCAAAGTGGTAATTCTATTGTAGAAAATACTGACAGTGGGTATCTGCCAGTTCTCAATAAGAATACTACGTCTTTACCCATATCCTCAGCTGAGCAAGTTCTTAATTTTTTTACTCCTTTTTCAAATCCTTCGTATGACGTTTATTCTTGGAATCGATCACTACCCAAATCTCTCGATATGTTTACAGGAGGTAAGCTTGGCATGTATGTGGGCCCTGCCAGTGAGCTTTTTACCATTGAATCAGTTAACCCAAACTTAAGTTTTGATGTGTCCACTATCCTCCAAACTCGAACGAATACAACCAAGCGGACATATGGTACTATCTATGCTGTAGCTATAAACAAGAAGTCGACGAATGCAAGCGCCGCTTTTGGAGTTGCAGGATTACTCAGTAGTGGTGATCAAGCAAAGAATCTTGGTGTTGCGCTTTCGTTACCACCAGCGTCTCGCGCTCTGTTGGCAGATAAGCCTATTGATCCATACTTGTCTACGTTTTTTAACTCGGCTATTATCACCCGAACGTGGGCTGATCCTGATGCCAAAGCAAGTGATGGGATCTTTGCTGAGTTGATCCAGAATATAGTATCTAACAAGCTTTCTGTTGGTGATGCTCTCAATAAAGCTCAAGGACAGCTTGAGTTCATCACTAAAAAATAATTATGAAAAAGATATTTGGATTCATTATCGGGTGCACTCTTCTACTTACGTTATTTGCATATGTGCAGGTTGCCCATGCCGGAATTGTGCCTGATTGTAATACAGGAGCTGTTATTGCTGGGACAAAAGATACTCCGGCTCACTTTGCAAATCCTTGTAATTTTAATTCTGTTATGACACTTGTCAACACCACCATACGGTTCCTACTTCTTGAACTCGCTACCCCTTTGGCAGCTATTATTATCTGCTACGCAGGATTCCTTATGCTTACGTCAGGTGGAAGCTCAGAGAAAACAACGAAAGCTAAAAAGATTATTAAGAATATCATTTTTGGGTACATGATAGCTCTTGCAGCATGGCTTACTGTTCATACGATATTTACAACTCTCGGGGTTGATACATGCCTGAACTGGCTGGGTAATAAAATTCCCGCGTGTGAGGTATCGAAATAAAATTATAAATAATGCTATAATACTTTTTATATTATGAAAACATTTAGGAAAAATAAATATACTCTTCTATCAATCTGTTTAAAATATAGTTTTGTTTTTATAATTACACTCATGTTTGTCTTACCAGTTTTTGCTCAAGTATGTACTGGTGTCGATAATGATGGTAATAAAACTCCTATTGGGTGTGATAAAAATCTAAAAGGGGACACCGGAGACGTGAAAGGTGGAACAGGAGATCTGAAGGGAGGTACTGGTGATTTAAAAGGTACCACTGGAGTAGAAATACAGTCGGGTATAGAAAATCCACTTGGGAATACGATCGTAGATATTCCTACATTCATCCTGGCTATACTTAACTTTGTTTTATACGTCGGAATACCGATTGTGGCCCTGGCTATTATCTACTCAGGATTTCTTTTTGTAACAGCGAGTGGTAACTCTGAAAAGCTTAAGAGTGCCAAGAAGACACTGCTGTATACTTTGATTGGAGCAGCCCTTTTGCTTGGGTCTTTGGTTATAGCACAATCCATCAAAGGAACGGTCGAAGAAATTATTAAAACCACATAAAACCATGGATATTTGTAAAAACATAGATCTGAAAGCAAGCATCGGTAATATATTTAATTGGGCTAGCTGTACTCTGGTAAACTCAGTCCTACCTTTTTTGTTTACGCTTGCGACAGTGGCATTCATCTGGGGCGTTATTCAATATGTATTAAATGCTGATAATGAAGAAAAGCGCAAGAAAGGCAAGAACTTCATTATGTGGGGGTTGATAGCATTGTTTATGATGGTGAGTGTCTGGGGATTAGTCGGAGTTCTGACTAATACCTTTGGCGTTAAGATTCTGATTCCACAGTTATCTCAGTAATAGCTTGTATTTATGATGTTCTTTTGTGGTATACTTAAGTGTATCGTTATATCATTGTCCGCGGTCGGCGGAAATGAAAAATTATTATAAGTTTATTATTTATCTCCTCTTTTAAGAGGCTCCCAAAAGGAGAAATATATTATTATGAAGAAAATTATTCCGCTTGGTCTTGCGCTTAGCTTTGCTCCGTTTGTCGCTTCTGCTGCAGATGTGTTCAGTGTTCTTTCGGTATTAAATCGAATCCTCGCTTTTATTATTCCGATTCTGATTACATTTGCAGTTGTGTACTTTATCTGGGGTGTTATCCAGTACACTATCTCTGGTGATGAAGAGAAGAAGAAGAAGGCTCGTGGCGCTATTATCCAAGGTCTCATCGGCTTATTTGTGATCATTGCTTTCTGGGGAATTATCAGAGTGGTATCAAATACCTTCGGTGTTGGGTCTACTCAGTTACGAAATGGTGAGATTCCATGTATTGAAAATCGTGCTGCTGGTATTTATTGTTAATACGCCTTATGTTTGATTTTCAGATTATCCCCGTTGCAGAGGCTACGAAGACACTCATGCAAAATATTAATAGGGTTATTATTAACCCTATTATATTTTTCATGTTTGCATGCGCACTTGTTTACTTTATCTATGGCTTGGCTCAGTATTTACTTTCTCCAGGCAATGAAGAAGTTCATAAGAAAAGTAAGTCGGTCATGATGTGGGGTATTATTGGATTGTTTATTATGGTTGGGGTATTTGGTATTATGAATCTCCTCTTGAATACTCTCGGTGAGAAGAGAATTAAGCTCAATAATAATGGTGACTTCATAGTCGATAAAGTTGGTGTCACGAATAACGGTAACTTTACTGCCGGCACCAGCACTCCACTTCCTGATAGAATTAATATTGATGTAAAGACAGGAGGTGCTCTCCTTAAACCAGCTGATCCTCAAGCCGTAGTACCTAGTATGTTTACGACGAGTCCTTTCCCGACATATGTATCAAAAGACTCTCTCTGTTGGAATACTATTCTTTCCGATTCTGCAAGTACTGAAAAAGAAGCTCTGAATAAAGTTACCGCAAAAGCACGAGGACGGTATCTATCAGAAACAGGAGTACTGGCTACAGAGAAAAGTAAGATTGACTACCCAATAATAGTCGCGACTAAGGTTCTGTATAATGAAGCAAATAAAGTGTATCATGCTTGGGTAGATGCACGTGGGCCGATCCAAAACGGAACTATGAGTAACTGTAGGCTTAATCTTGTAGCGCAAGCACCTAGTATCCCTGACTCGATTATATATTCTCAGTCTGTTGCGACGGTGAATGAAACTCATATTATAGGTGGTGATAGTGTTGGTGAACCCGTTGGTAATGTTGGTATTATAGATTATACGAAGAGTCCTTTTGGCCGGGTGTATAAGCAAAATCCATTATGTTGGCAAAAGGAGATATCAGTGAGCTCTATGAGTGAGTATGAAGCACTCCAAGATATAAAGACAAAAGTGCGTACTACGTATCTGTCAGATAATGGCCTGAAAGAGGAAACTGCACCTCAAAATCTGCCTACTCCCTACGGAGTATTGAGTGCCTATGATAAAAAAACAAAGAACTTCTATATCTGGTGGGATGCTCGAGCACCAGTAAAAGGAGGTACTGTTTATGACTGTGATTTACCTGTTGTAGCCTCGAGAGCCCAACCTGGTCCTCAAAGCCAGAAGTCAAGTCCATTTACGAAGGTATATGTATCAGATACTAAATACTTTCGGGTTGTAGATTCTGGTGTGGATGCTGATTACTCAACAGCCCGTACTATTGCTATTAATAATGCATTGATACAGATTGCCAAATTAAAAGGATTGAGTAATACATCAGAGATAACACAAAAGACTATTCTTGAAGAGAAGTATTATGAGATAGATACAACGACAGGCAACTATGATTACTGGATTGCCATCCAGGCTCCGAAATAATATTGTATAAAAAAAGACATTCCGTAAGGAATGTCTTTGTGCCTATTTTTAGGATTTTTCTAATGTGAATCAATATCATATCTCCCTAATATTGGAGAATCTGTAATAATTTTTCGTGCTCTACCAATCTGAACTTGAACACTTGATCTAATGTCTTCTAATTGTTCATGTGTTAAATTTTCAGGCTCACGATATCTAGATTTTTCAATAGCAATTAATTCCTCAGTATATGAATTAATATTTTCTTGCTCTAAATTTTCTGCTATGGCATCAAGTATGAGGCTAGTAAATTCAATCCCCAATTTTTCACATTCACTCGTGAAAATATCATCAATTAAAATTTTCTCCCCCAAATCTTCCCCCATGATTTGTGGTTTGTCAGAATCATCAGATCTATAGAGTAATGTAGCAGTTAATCTCATTGCTGTTTTTTGTACAAGAATAACAAGAGTAAGAGGTATAGTTTTAGCATCTTGTAGTTTGTATTGCTCTGAATCTTCCCTAATCTTCCACCTGCCACTTCCTCCTGATTTTAAAACTTTGCTTTTTTTATCTTGACACCTAAAGGAAGGAATTTCTAAATCAAATTTTTCCTTTGATTGACCTTCAGCTACAGATAATCTCCAAAACCAAAATGTGAAATAAAAACCAGGCTTAGCCCTTATTCCAGTTTCTGTACCTCTAAATAATAGAAGTCTAGTGCTTAGAATGTCAACTGAGTCATAATCTCCAAATGCAGTAATCGCACTTACAATAATATTTGCTAGTAAAAAGAATTTATTATGATTCCAATTATCAGCTTTTAATGCGAGTAAAAATACAAAGAAGATAGCTATGAATAATAAAACAGCGATAAGTAAGTTTGCTTCACTTGCGATAACTTTATCAATACTTTTTTTCATTTCTTAAAATTTAATTTGTGTAGAAATTAATTACTTTTGAGTAAGATAATAACATTACCAGATTTTCCATTTCTTGAGGCAAATCTTAGTTCTGTATTACAATCTCCCTGTATAGAGAAATTCCCAGCGATGTCTTCTCCTTTTTCGCCAAATATTTCTTCATCATTTTTATTTTTTACAGAATATGGTTGAGAACTATTAACAAAACCAAATTTAAAACCATTTGGTAAATGTATTGTCTCTTTATATTGTCCTGTATAATGTACTTCAATAATGGTAGTGTAACTACCAATGTTTTGAGATGATTTAGGTGCTCCGCTTTCTGGCTCTTTGTTTTTATCTGTATTGGGCGAATTAAAGAACCGCGGTAACACAACTACAAGAAAGAAAAAAACTACAATAAATGCTAAAAGTGTAAAGTTTTTGCTTTTGTTTTTTTGTTCAGTTTCTGGAGTTGAATCTGTTGTTGACATAATATTTGTTTTTGAGTTTTAAAATTTGGTTAATTCTTTGAAGATATTCTTCCCTGTGCTCACAATATATATATTGTGAAAAGAGGGAAGAATATCGACACTCAAATTTCTGTCAAAGAGCAATTTCTAAATATATAGTAGCATATATATTAATAAAAGTCAAGCTACAAAAGCTTGATCTGTAAGGTTTATAGAGAGAATTTGTGCGCGATAGAGGAGTCGAACCTCTGACCTACCCCACGTCAAGGGGTCGCTCTACCAACTGAGCTAACCGCGCATCATAATCATTCGTTATCCACCAAAACAACTAACCTTACATCATAATCATTTGTTATCCACGAAAACAACTAACCGCGCATTTCAATAAAACAATTGCGGAAGCGGTGAGATTTGAACTCACGAGGAGCTTTCACCCCTGCCGCTTTTCGAAAGCGGTGCCTTCAACCACTCAGCCACGCTTCCAATTAGCACACTTTGCCCTTGTGACCCTACCGGGAATCGAACCCGGATTACCGGCTTGAAAAGCCGATGTCCTAACCGTTAGACGATAAGGCCAATACCTTAGATAAAACTAAAGTAACTAACGAAAATGAGTATAGCATTTTTTGTTAAAAATACAAAAATATATCTTTGGAAAAAGAGTAAAGATTTGATAGTATAAACAATACATGAATGATACACAAATTATAATTTTAGCAGCAGGTCATGGTAAACGCATGGAATCTGATATACCGAAAGCCCTGACATTACTTCATGGGAAACCATTTATTCAGCATATTCTTGAGGCCGTTCATGCTTCAGAGTCATCTGGTGATCCTGTTATTGTTATTGGAGAGAAAGGAGATCAGGTCCGTGAAGTTCTTGGTTCGATGTATTCATATGCAGTCCAGAAAGAACAGCTCGGTACTGGGCATGCAGTTATGTCTGCTGAATCTCTCACACAGAATAAAGATATTATTATGGTGCTCTATGCCGATCATCCATTGGTGAGTGCTGATACAATTAATAACTTGATACATATGCACAAGAATACAAATGCCATTCTCACCATGGCGACTGCCGTAGTGCCAGATTTTAATGATTGGCGGAAAGCATTTGTATCTTTTGGTAGATTTATCCGAGATGAACATAATATAATCACAAAGATTGTAGAAGTTAAAGATGCAACTACTGAAGAATTAAAAGTGAAAGAAGTAAATCCGGCATACATGTGCTTTAATGCTACGTGGATGTGGAAGCATCTTCATATGCTTAAAAATGAAAATATTCAAAAAGAATACTACCTCACTGATCTAGTTGGTATGGCTTTTGCTGAACATGAACCTATTGCATCGCTATCGATAGACCCCCGAGAAGCGCTTGGAGTAAATACAAAAGAACAACTAGAGCTTATTGAGCACTTATAAAAATCCTCTCAATGAAAATTGAGAGGATTTTTACTACTTATTCTTGTGAAGCCATAGATAGATATCTTCAAGTGCTTTTACCGCATCACCCGCAGCGATATTGTTCTGATGGTAGCGCCCATTCGTGCAGTCACCGGCTGCCCAGATACCAGGAACATTCGTCATTTGTGTCATCGGGTCAACAATAATTTTATTAAATTGATCAATAGCAACAATATTCTTCATAAAGTCAGTATTTGGAATCTGGCCAACTTCGACAAATATACCAGTTGTTGGAAGAGTATATTCTGTGCCAGATATTTTGTCCTTGTAGGTAAGAGAAGATACAAATTGCTCACCATCAACGCGGAGAATCTCAGCATTGGTGATAGCTTTAAACTTTGGATTTTCTTTGATTTTTTTGATAGTGATCTCATCGGCTCTAAACTCTGCACTTCGATGAATCATTGTTACGCTCTTACAGTATGCTAGTAGCTGCGCAGCTGATTCAAAGCCAGCATTACCACCACCAATCACAAGTACATCTTGGTCGGCAAAGAGCGGGCCATCGCATGAAGCACAGTACGTGATGCCTTTGTGTTCAAATGTATCGGCATTGATGGCATCGAGCTTGCGTCTACCACTGCCGGTAGCTACAAGGAGTGCTCGAGTAGTAAATGTTTTACCAGATTCTGAAGCGAGAGTAATAGTAGAATCTTTTTTAGTAACAGAAATAATTTTATCTCCTTCAGTAATATCAAGAAAAGGTCCTTTGTAGTAAAAGATATGCTTTTTAAAATCTTGACCAAGATTAACTCCTGAGATTTCAGGAGTTCCAATCCAGTTATAAATAAGCTCCGAGACAGTTGACTGGCCACCGAATTCGGAAGTTAGAATAAGTGTTTTCAGTTGTTTACGGGCAGCATAGACAGCTGCGGCAGCGCCAGCTGGTCCAGCTCCTAAAATAATTAAATCGTACATACAGTGTATTTTAATACAAAAAAATCAAAATAGCTATTTTGATTTTTTTACTAAGCTTACTTTTTATTTCTTCGCAAGAATGCTGGAACGGTGCTCCAGTCATCGGTATCATCAATAAAAAGATCATCATCTTTCTCCTTCTCTTTATCATTCTTCTTAATATATTCGGTACCAATATCTTTCATATTGCTTGCTTGGACGATATCTTCCTTAGTTGCAGTTACAATAGTTGGTTCAGTGACTCGTGCTTGGCTCTGGAAGAGTGAGCGGCGTGGCATATCAGTCGGGAAGCCTGTAGCAATAACGGTTACTTTCATTTCGCCTTTCTTGAGCTTATCATCGCGGATGGTACCAAAGATTACTTTTGCTTCTTTATCAATAGACTCAGTAATAATTTTGGCTGCTTCACTAATCTCGTGGATTGTTAGGTCGTCACCACCAGAGATCGCAAAAAGGACACCTTTGGCACCAGAAATAGAAAGGTCAAGGAGAGGTGAGTTAATAGCTTCAAGTGCAGCCTTCTCAGCGCGACCGTCACCGGCAGCAATACCGACACCCATCAGTGCCGATCCGGCATCATGCATAACAGCTCTGATATCAGCGAAGTCGACGTTGACGATACCTGGAGTTGTAATCAGCTCAGAGATGCCTTCGACAGCTTGCTTGAGAACTTCGTCACACATAGCGAAGGCTTGACGAAAGCCAACTTCTTTACCAGAGATAATAATGAGTCTATCATTCGGAATAACAAGAATGGCATCAACTTCACGCTCAAGAAGAGCAAGACCTTCTTCAGCAAGCTTCATACGCTGGTTGCCTTCGAATGAAAATGGCTTAGTAACAACAGCCACCGTGAGTATTCCTTGTTCTTTAGCTGCTTGAGCCACAATAGGAGCTGCACCTGTGCCTGTGCCACCACCCATTCCACATGCAATGAAAACCATATCAGCACCCTTGATGACGTCTTGGATTTCAGCTTTTGTTTCTTCAGCAGCGCGTTTGCCAACTTCTGGATTCATACCAGCTCCAAGGCCTTTGGTCAGGTTCTTACCGAGGTGAACTTTTTTCTCGGCAAAAGAGTTGTGTAAATCTTGTGTATCAGTATTCATGACAATAAACTCCACACCTCTGACTTTGGAGCTAATCATGTGATTAAGTGCATTTTTACCAGAGCCACCGATTCCGATGACTTTAATTCGAGCGAATGATTCTATGTCTGGGTTAATTTTGGCCATATAGTGTATATATTTACAAGAGTTCTCTCAGTGTAAACACCTCATTAATAATAAATATTTAATAAGTACATGATAGCAGAAATTCCGAAAAAGGCTATACCTAGCATTTTTTGACAAAAGTATATTTTATGGTAAAAGTTGAGACAATAAAGATTTAAAAAATCCTTTGACTTGCTTTATATTGTCGCCGATAGAATTTTCGATGTCAGTGTTTGAAGATTTTTCGCCGGAGGAAAGCGCAAGTCCGAGCGCTGTATACCACGATGAATCACGAACCTTGAATTTAGTACTGAATGTTGTATCAACAGGTCCGACACGGCATGGAAGCTTAAGCTGACTCTTGCCGATCTCTTCAATGTGATTGATGTGTGAGCCACCGCCAGTAATAATAACACCAGCTGGTAATAGTTCGCTTCGACGAATACGCTTTAAGTGATTATTTACAAGTTCAAATATATCAGACAGGCGGGCTTCGATAATCTCATCTATTTTTTTCTTTGGATAGTCACCACCGATGACACTTCCAAGCTTTATACTCTCAGCTTCTTCAAGTGCAATCTTAAAACCGAGCGCTACATCTTTGGTAATATCCATACTACCGATTGAGAATATTTGAAGAGACATGAGGACATTATTTTCAAAGACGGCGATCGAGACAGTCTCGGCACCGATGTCCACAAGCGCGCACCCAGCTGCTTTCTCTTTATGATTAAGCAAGATACCAGCGCCAGCAATAGGCGAGGCAATAACGTCTTGCGCTTCCACTCCAGCAAGCGAGAGTGCCGTAATGAGATCATCTAAATTTTGCTCAAGGCATGTGACAAACAGTGTCTTCACTTCAAGCTTTACACCTTTCATACCTTCTGGTCGGGCGTGAAGATCTTTACCATCGAGTTTGTACGCAATCGGTATGATGTGAATTATTTTTTTATTAATGATATCCAAATTCTCTTCCGAGTCAGCCAGAGCTTTCGAGATGTCGAGCTGAGTAATTTCTTGATCAGCTCGAGAAATAATAACTTGGCCACTCGATACCACTGAGCTTAAACTAATGCCACCGAGAGAAACAAAAGCTCGACGAATTTTGGAGCCGAATATTTTCTCAGCTTGGGTGAGAGCTTCTTTAATACTTTTGGTTACTTGCTCAACGTTTGTAATATAGCCTAAGCGGACTCCTTGAGTGTATGCTTGACCGGTAGCCAGAATATAGGGCGATCTATCGTCCTTGTTGTACCCTATGACAACGACACGCGTTGTATGAGTGCCTACATCTATGCCACACGTATACTTTATTTTTGCCATTTGATTTTACAAAATCATGTCGCGTCATTGTCCATTGAAACGTGACACTAGTTGCTCTCGAAGTAGAAAATTAACTAAATAATTTCAGATATTTCTTTTCTTCTGTATCCATTGTACTACTATGTTTGAAACCTTTCAAATGGAGGCATCCGTGGATAAATAAATACATCAGGAATTGTTCAAAAGTCATATCGAAATCTGGGGCGTCCCGCTTCACACAGACTAGATCAAACGTAATTTCACCAGAGTGCTTCGAAAAAGGGAAGGATAAAATATTGGTTGTCTTGTCTTTGTTTCGATATGTCTTGTTAAGCTTCTTCTGAGCGCTCGATGAGATGAAGCTAACTGAGAGTTCGTATGAAGTGCCGAGGATCTTGTTCTTTATAGAAACAAAAGGTAAGCTTGGGAGCTTACCTTTTGTTGTCTTTGTTTTCTGGATGATTTCACAAAAACCATTCTCTATCATATTAGCGTTTACCACCACGGACTGGCGTAGCTGACATCTTACCAAGCTTAATAAGCTTCTCTCTATCCTTTCGACGAATGAGTCTCTTTAGGGTTGCTTGCTTTGTTTTTAATTTTGAAAGTGAACGCTCATTATAGCGCTTACTTTTGACCTTTTGAATAATGCCAGTCTCCTGGACCTTGCGACTAAACCTGCGAATAAGATTCATGTTGCTTTCGTTTGTATTTTTCTTAACTTCTATTACCGTTATCATATGTAGGACTTATAGTAGCATACCTTTATATTTGAGGCAAGAAATTTATACTGATATAAAAAAGAAAACAACCCAACTACTTTTCCAAGTAAGTGGGTCGCTTTGCTAGTTTTCATGAAAAAAGGGTTTAATGCATTTCTACATTTTCAACGGTGGCCGCGGGTAAATTTTTAGAATTGCCATTTTTTGAAAAACCGATTGGTTGTTCAGAAAATAATAATTCAAATATTTGGCCAGATTTAGCCGTAATGGTCAGCATGCCATTTTTTTTGTTTGCCAGAATCTGGGTCATGGCATTAATAAGAGCGGCGGTTTCCTCTGTTACCTGTGGAGCATCAGCAGTTTTTTCCATGGTTTGTAATCTCTGCAGCAAATTTTTGTTTGCCTCTACTAATGCAGCAGGTTGATCCATCATTTCAATCAGGATATCTTTGTCTTCAATAATCCCTGCATCATTACCGCAGGGTTGTACATAATATGCTTTTTTTAATTCTTTTTTACCATCAATCCTAACGTGTGTTTGGAAACAAACAAATTTGTCAAAAAATGTAAACCTCCAACCTTCCCTGTATAAAACAGGACTTCCGTCTTTATTGATACTTGTGATTCTTACTTTCAATGATTCACCGACCCGGTGAAAATTTGGCCCCATGTTCCTTATTAAAGAATCTGCATAGTTCGGGGCATCAGCGTCTGATACACCTCCTTCAATAACCGGGTGCAATACTTCAGGTTCATTGCTCTTCTTTTTCTGGTGCTTCTTAATCATTGATTGAATGGACAAAATAATACCGAGTGTTGAAATTACAAGAATCAACATTAGTAACCAAAACTGCCAATCAAAACTGGCTTCGGATTTGCCTGGCTGAATTTTTCCGCCAGTCCCACTTTTGCTTGTAGTGTCAGTTCGCATAATCCGTTTGCCGTACAGTTTTTCCATATCCTGGACGATTTGGATTTGATACTCATCCTTTCTTACCATGTGGCTGTGTTTTCCATTTACAAAATTGTAACTGAGAACCTGGCCTTCATAAATTGAATCAATGTTTTTAACGCCAGCATTCCGGTTTTCGGAAGCATTTTGTCTTACTAAATTTAGTGCTTTTGCTTCAGAAATTGTTGAATCGGTGTTTTGGCAGAATACTGCCATGTTCGTGGTGCAAATGAATGCGTAAAGAAATAAAACCTTTTTCATGTTTTTTGTTTTTTTTGTTTTGAATTTTTGTTACCTCTAAACTTCTCTAAGATAGGGGAGCTTAAACGTAACAAAAATTCTCACACTAAAAAACGTTTTTTCAAAGATCAAATTACTTTCAGTATGATAGCATATAAAACTTAACTTGTCAAATTTTATATGCCCAATTGTCTTATTATTACGAAATTCTAGAGCAAATCCTCCGGATCAACATTTATTGAGAATGACTGAGGTAAATGAGAAAGGTTTTCGGCTAGTTTTGATAATGTTGGTTTTTTATCTCGTGTCGGAAGCTGCCATTCGTTCCGATCGATTTTAATAACAGTGTTCGTAACATACTGGCCTTTGACTTTACCGATGAAAGCACTAAAGACTTGTGGATCATACGGCCCGAGGATGTGCTCAAGATAGGTGCGAGCTTTGTTCGTCTCGGGAGCTGTACCCGTGAACGTAATTTTGATAAGTCTTTTGAAGGGTGGATAGCCGAATGTTTTCCGTTCTTTCAAATCTTCACGATAGAGTGGCAGGACATTACCGGAGAGTATGTACTCTAGTATTTGATTATCGGGAATACGTGTTTGGATGATGACGTTTTGTGTGGTAGTCGAGTGAAGTTTCTCGATAATATGTAATACTTTCTGAGTGATGTTAAAGCTTGGGATTGAAAGAAGTCCGTCGAGTGAAATGATAGCACTATGCATGACGCTACTATGAAGATACGAGAATGCCATTTCGGTGCCGATGAGAATACTCCCCGGTGTTTTATAAAAAAGATTGATGGCTTCATGTGCGAGCTTGTCTGTCGTGGTGACTTCTTTATCAATTTGAATAATATTTGCCTTCGGGAATAAACTTCTGACTTCTTCATACACGCGGTCGGTGCCAATACCGAGTGGAGTCAGGTTCCAACTTTCGCAGTCTTTACATTTAATTTCTGTTGTTTCTTTGTAGCCACATTTATTGCACATGAATATCCTCGTGTTTTCAATCTTGGTTGAGGTACGCTGCTTTGCTCCGTACAGTACGACTGGTGTTGAGCAGTACGGGCAGAGTAGTGTCGAACCACAGTCATGGCAGACGGTTACCCCAGCCAAACCCTTACGAACAGAAAAAAGGAAAACGGATCCGTTGGTCGAGAGAGCATATTCAATCATTTTTTTTGTCTTGTTGGACAGAACGGTAAAAGCTTTTGTACCTTTGTCGTTCACTTCTTCTTTCATATCAACAACAAGCTGACGCTCGGCTTGCGGAAGTCGGAAGAGAGGTGAAGCTATCTCGCCAAGCTCACCCTCGTCATGGCGATACAAAGTATCAGGTCGTAAAAGCGTATCACCGAAAATTAATTTTGATTTCTGGATCGATGATAATACCTCGATAAAACTACGAATATCAATATATGGCCTCATGAACTGTTTATAGGCCTCAGAGCTCTCATGTTCTAAAATAATAGTTTTAGTATCATGACGTGGAATAGATAGGAACATGCCGGTGCCGATCATAAGGATCGGATGAGGTTCGCTCATTGTTTTGTTGTAGGCACTCACAAGAGCTTTCTTCGTCATATCAGAATGAAAAGCAAAGACGTATGGCTCGATACCTTTTATAAGTGCACCCTTCCATTCTTCGATATCGTAGCGAGTTGGTACGCATATGAAGACTGATTCTTTCTTAGCAAAGGCTTCCCGAATAAGTGTCCGATAAAAAGAGGCACGATCAGAAGTTAATGCTTGAAAAATAACTTTTTCATGTTTTATATTTTCTACCGTTTCTACACCCTCACTTTGTTTTGATTGTTCTAAGTCTTTAATATTCTCAAGAAATACAGCTGGTAAAAGATTCTGGATAATAGTACCCGTCGAACTGACTGCATAGTCTTTCATACGTTCACAAGCCATAAAAAATTCTTTGGTGAATGGTGATTGACCTTTGACTGTAATAATTTTCTTTAATTGATACTCAGCGCTTTTAAGATCGGACTTCATCGATGTGGCATCTTCGCTATGTATCACGATCGCATCAATTATTTGTGCTCGAACAGGTACGGTTACAATAGCTCCGAGCGGAATGTCATTTACTGAAAAATAGGTTAAATACTCTTTTTGTAGACCTTTCTTTATGGGGATAACAGTAGCTATGTACATAGCTCTATCGTAGCATAGATGACCAGTTTAATTTATATATTTTTATGCTATAGTAACTTTATATATATGGCTTTATTTTCTAAAAAATTGGGGATTGATTTGGGCACAGCTAATACCTTGGTGTATTTGCCTGGCAAAGGAATTATCCTCAATGAGCCATCAGTTGTAGCTGTTTCTGAACAAGATAATACTATTCTTGCTATTGGTGTTCAGGCAAAAGATATGATTGGTAAAACACCAGAGAGTATTATTGTTTATCGTCCAATGAAAGATGGCGTTATCGCTGACTATCGTGTGACCGAAGCCATGCTTCGCTACTTTATCAACAAAGCCCTTGGCACATATAATTTATTCAAGCCTGATGTGATGGTTTCAGTTCCAGCAGGGATTACATCGACTGAGCGTCGAGCGGTTGTCGAAGCAGCTGTTCGTGCTGGTGCCAAGAATGCATATGTTGTTAAAGAACCCATTCTCGCAGCTATTGGCGCCGGAATTCCGATTCATGAATCGAAAGGTCATATGATTATGGATATCGGTGGTGGTACAACTGACATTGCGGTAATTTCGCTCGGTGGTATTGTGGCATCGACGTCTGTTAAATGCGCTGGCGACAAAGTAGATCAAGCCATCGCTGACTATATAAAGAAAACATTTAACTTAGCTATTGGTGACAAGACGGCTGAAGCCATTAAAATAAAAATTGGTGCCGCAGTACCACTTGAAGAGGAGTTGACTATTACCATCAAGGGTCGTGACTATATACAAGGTCTTCCACGTACAGCTCAGATCTCAACGAATGAAGTTGTACGTGCCATTGATAAAGAATTACGAATAATGATTAGCGCCATTAAAGATGTCCTCGCACTGACACCACCAGAACTTGCTGCAGATATTATAGATGATGGTATAATAATGACAGGTGGATCATCACAGTTACGAAATCTTGCTGATCTGATCTATCGGCGCACTGGAGTGAAAGCTCGCGTCGCTGACGAACCACTATTGTGTGTGGTGCGTGGGACGGGAGAAGCATTAAATCACTTAGAAACGTATAAAAAATCAATTATTAGCAAACGATGAGTAATCCACATATTACAAAAATTTCCCGAAAGATATTTCAGATCTCTTTATACGGTTTTGCCCTTTTTGGGTTTGTGTCTATTGGAGTTTTTGTGGCAATGCGACTCCATCTTACAAACGTAGCGGGAAGTATTGATGCACGTAATGAATACTTTACTGTCGTCAAGAATCAAGTTGCAAATGCGTATAGTGGGGTATCAGGAACACCTACAAACCACGATCCTTCACGGCTTGATCAAGTGACTGAGTGTCATATTATGACGATTGCTCAAGTCTTACCAGAAAATGGCAAAGTTATTCTTGATACGTACACTATAACCAAGCAAGCAACTGTAGCCGAGAAAATGGTTCGTGCCGTAGCCCTCGTTACTGAGAATAATTCATTCTTACAGGATAAATTACAGAAGTGCGAGATATTTGCACGTGGCGAAAATAGTATACAAACGACGCCATCAAACCAGACGATATTTGACTGGATACTTTCTCCTGAATGGGTAGCTCTTCGTGATGCACTCGTTAAAGATAAAGAGGTGATTTT
>JAYVQT010000041.1:0-3986 GCA_043776915.1 Minisyncoccota bacterium
CTGAGATGATATGAAAATCAGCCTCGCGTATCGTATGCAGTTTATGAAGAAATTTTCTTTTTTACTCGGTGCAGGAATTCCAGTTCTTCATGCTCTTGATATCATTACCGAAAAGGAAGAGCACACAAAACGCAAACAGTTACTCGAAACCATAGTTATGCGTATTAAAAGTGGTATGTCGATTTCAAAAAGTTTTAATACAAGGCCACCGCTTTTAGATCAGTCATCACTGCGCATTATCGAAAGTTCTGAGCAGTCGGGGCGCATGAAAGAGGGAATCGAGCGTCTCTCGAAGTCTCTCGAATCGCAAGGTGTGAGAAGGAAACGACTTGTTGCCGCGCTTTTGTATCCGTCTTGTGTCATCCTTTTTTCGGTAGTACTTATTAGTTTTTTACTCTTTTATGTCTTCCCGAAAATTCTTCCGCTTTTAACACAAGCTAATATTGAATTACCCCCTACCACTCGGTTATTACTTTTTACCTATTCATTTCTAAAAAACAATGGCATTGTATTAGCTTTTACAATGGTCACTATTGTATTCATGCTGATATGGCTTTGGAAAAAAAATGTAAAAATGCAGGTGAAGCTTTTCTTTTTAATAAACAAAATTCCTCTCCTCGGCAAATGGCTTCGGCTTAATTTTATTTCAAATTTTAGTCATTCACTTTCGATTTATTTACAGAGCGGATTTACATTAGTTGAAGCTCTATCTCATTGTGGTGATTCTGAAACCAATCCAAATTACAAATCAACTTTTCAATCACTTGCACGTCGAGTACGTTATGGTGAACGCTTTTCAAAAGCGGTACTGGTCTATCCACAACTATTTTTAAACGAAGCCGTTCAGTTTATTTCACTCGCTGAAGAAACAGGTAACCTCTCTCATACACTTCTTCATCTGGCGCAATCGGCGGATAATGATCTGGATGAAATTCAAAAATATCTTTTCTCGCTAATAGAACCAGCTTTAATGCTTGTACTTGGAATCATCGTGGGTTTTATTGCGCTTTCTTTGATCACTCCGCTTTATAGTATTACTACATCTATCAATCCTACAAAATTATGAGTAAAAAAGGTTCACTTCTCATTGAACTTCTTATTTCGATGGCGGTATTTACTATACTCGGTAGTCTGTTGGTAATGCTTATTTATCAGGATCAATTTTTGATCACATCAAATTCGCTTCGTAGTAAGACGTTGATTATAGCAAAGGATCATTTGGACTCTGTGTTAAATGATATCAAAAATAATTTTGATCTTGTTTCATCGACGTCGACTGATCAAGGGTATCAAGTCGTAACCACTATTCTTCCTGTGGATAATTTTACCACGTCAGTTCAAGTGAATGTATTTTATAAACTGATGAATCGTTTAGTGAGCTCAGCTTTTTCAGCAAGCGTAACCGATACGAGAGAAAGTGAAGGTCAAAGTTCTTGCCGACCAACACAGGATAAAATGAAATGGAAACTACCGGTCAAAAGCATAATTGATCTTTCGTCTTTTATAAATTCAGGAAATGATATCACTGATAGTGATGTGGTGGGGAATTATCTTTACCTCGCAACCAATTCCGCAATCACCACCGACGCAGACTTATATATTTTTGATATTTCAAATTATTCTTCACCACTTTTACTCTCGTCGCTTGATACGGGACCCGGACTACTTTCGCTTGCGGTGGCGGGACATTTTGCATATCTTGGAAATACAAGTATTAATAAGCAACTACAAATTGTGGATGTAAGTAATAAAACAAATCCACAATTTATTTCTTCATTTAAAATTCCGTGAACTTACAAAGATGCAACAACGGTGGGGAATTCTGTGTTTTATAAAAAAGGAATTATTTATCTTGGTACTCAAAAAAGCGTAACCAATGAACTTCATGCCATTGATGTTAGTCTGCCAACTTCACCACATGAATTATCTACTGCAGAAATAGGTAATGCAGTAAACGACCTATTTGCTTTTAAAGATCGGCTATATGTCGCAACGCCTAATAACGAAGAACTGAAAGTATTTCAAATCAATCCAGATGGAACGTTGATGCTTCTTTCTGTCTTTGATGCTCCAGGAGGTTCTGGAAATGGTAAAAGACTTTCGCTTTTTCTCAATACACTTTACCTCGGACGAACAGTAGGTAAAGATGAATTATTCGCACTTTCAGCTAGTAGTTCACCATTAGTAAAAAACTTTTCGTTTCCAATTGCAGCAAGTATCGAGGGTGTGTTTGGTTACGGTTCATTACTTTATATTCTTTCAACAAACACCTCTGATGGATTCGGCGTATATGATAGTGCGTTAGCAACTTCGACACGAGTAAATGTTAAAGTGGGCTTTCCATTAACACCCATCGGCTTTGATTGCGATCAAAACACCTTTTATATTTCGCTTGAGAACAGTCGTCTCATATATGTAATTAAACCTTCATTATGAAAACAACGAACAGTGGATTCACTTTAATAGAAATAATTATTTATTATGCGCTCGGAGCTTTTCTTCTCTCACTTATATTTACCAGTTTCATTGACATGCTAGATAGTTCACGCAAAACAGAGACGTTAATAATAAGCACTCATGAATTATTTATCACTGACATTTCAAAATAAAAAAGAAAAAGGCTTTATGACGTTAGTTCCTGTCCTCATTATTACAAGCTTGTTATTTTTACTGCTTTATTCAAACCACGAACGAAATCTAAATTTGAGCTATTCACTTTCCCGTTATGAATCATTTGTTGACGCACAATTTAAAAAGAAAAGCTGTCAAAACCTTAAAGTTCTTTATGTTTCTTACGACCCCAATTTCTTGATAAATTGTTGATATTTTATTTATTTGATCTTGAGATGAGTTTTATAAACTTACTTTATTATTTAATATCAAGAACGAACATGAAAAAAATACAAAAAAGAGTGTATCAACGGAAAATGAGAGGTTTTACATTGGTAGAGATGTTGGTCGTCATAGGTCTCATTGCTTTACTTGCAAGTGCTGCACTTGTTGCGGTTAATCCTTCACGCCAATTCAAACTAGCCCGCGATTCGCAACGTTCTGTGCATGTCAGTGCGTGGCTTAATGCGATAGGGCAAAACATTTCTGAGAATAAAGGAGTGTTTACGTGTGGTGGTGTTGCTAAAAACTTACCTGCAACAACTACAATTATTTCTTCGAACGCAAGTAGTTCGGACTTTGCTTCATGTATTGTTCCTACCTATTTAGCAAATGTCCCCTACGATCCCACAGAAGCAGGTGCGCATTTTACAAGCTTCACTGACTACAACACTGCGTACTCGGTAGCTCAAGATACAAGTGGACATATTACCATCTCTGCTAAAAGCGAAATCGATACGACGAAATTTATAACCGCAACACGGTAAAGATAGCAATGCAAGCAATTGACAGTAATTATCAAAACGTTATTATTGAAAGGAAACTCAGTTAACCAGCAGTCAACTTCAACCAAACAGAGTAGTAAATTATATGGAAGACCCAACCGAAGATGAAGGAATGTTTACATTCCTAGGCAACCTTGATCGAACACACGGTCACGAAGTTCGGCGATTGAATTATCAAAAACCACAAAAACCTCATGTCGACTCAGGGTTTGACGTGCCAGAGCCACCACCCCACGAAAACCAACTTGCTCATGAAGGTCCGTGCTTTCCGGTTATTGATGATTTGCCTGGCTTCCAATTAGTCAGAACTTAGCCCTTGCGTCCCGCGCTCCATCGCCTCCCGTCGTGCATCTTGCACGGCGGGAGGCTTTTCTTGTCATTCTGTCACTTATCTTATACCATACGTCCATATGAAAATTTCCAGGGAAAATGATAAAACAAACCATGATTTGATCGTGGTTAAAGGCGCGCGTACTCACAACCTGAAAGACATCACCGTAGAGATGCCACGCAATAAAATGATAGCTATTACAGGTCTTTCGGGCTCAGGTAAATCATCACTCGCATTCGATACTATTTTTGCTGAAGGTC
>JAYVQT010000042.1:0-3958 GCA_043776915.1 Minisyncoccota bacterium
GTTTTCATTTCGAGTTCTAGGCGCGAACTTCCAAAGTTCGCTTCTCGCTACAAATGAAAAGTCCCCTTCCGGGAGTTTTCCATTGTTGCGGGACTAGGACCGCGAGTACGCTTCTCGATCCTTACAGGATCAGTTCAGATTGCGGATTTTGCTATGCAAAATGCTCCCAACCTTTTCGAGTCCTAGATGTCGCTATACCATAGCGACTTCCCGAGCAAATAGATGCTCCGCACTATTTGCTGGCCGTCTCGAGTTCGAACCGTATAGAACCAAGCCTGGGTTAGTCCGTTTGGTGAGTGGAGGCTAATCCGAAGCGACGCGTCTCGTGCACGGGAGATTTTTTGAGCAGACAGAACTGTTTAGTACGTAGAATAATTCTTAACGGCACTTAACTAGAAGTAGAGTCACCAGGACCAAAGCCCAAGTTCCAACAGTTAATGCGCGAGACCAAAACAACTGCTTTTGGTTATAGGTATTTTGTTCAGCCAGAAGTTTCTCCTCTTGTTTTAATGTGAGTAGACTAGTTCCATAATGTAAATACATCTCTCTCATTTCGGAACTTAAATCCGGTAGCATCGGAACCGCCTCGCAAAATTCTATTATCTGCTCTTCGGTCGAATTAATTTTTATGTCACTAAGCTTTTTCATATATTTTTAAAGACTCACTCTGGGTCTTTCATAGACCTTGCTAAATCAACGTCCTCTTCAATTTCTGGCAAAACACCGAAATCGTGAATTAATTTTTCCTTTGTCGCGTCAACAGAGTTTGGTGAGTTATCATATTCTTCCTTTGAGATTTGATATACCCCATACAGCTTTTTAAATTCCTCCCTTGGAACACAACCGTTAAAGGGGTTGCCGTCCTTGAAGATTAAATCGTCATAATATGCCTTATCCTTAAGATTTTCTGTATACTTCTCATAGTCAGGATATGAAAGAAAAAGAGCACTTCCGACTTCTTGAACATTATTGAAATTCTTAAGATCCCCGTCTTTCTTTAATGACTGCAAGAAAATATAGTATGCGCACTTGATATAATTTTTTGGATAGGGCAATAACGACTTTGGTATAAACTTAAGATACATAAGATGAATACTTAGGTTTTTTTGATTAAAATCATTAAAATCTAAAAAGACCTTTCTTGCCAATTCATAATTTGGTTCATCGGAAGAAATTAACGCCCACTCACCTTTCATCTTATTATAAATATCAATGATTTCTGTATTGGAATAATCTTTTACTTCCGCCAAGACGGAACTATCACTTTTCGTCGTATTCCAAAAACTCCTAAATAAGTTACTCATGTACCCTTTCTTTAAAAAGAAAAAATGAGGCAAAAAATCCGAATGCCGTAATCAAGTCAAAAATCTGCCATGTGTTTCGGTTCATATAGATAGGAGCGATTGGGTTGAACAGTAGTGTAATAACTACAAATACCAAAGAACCAATTTTCTGTTGAGATTCATAGAATGAATAAGCGGTGTATCCGGCAGCAACGCACACAACCCACCTCAAGATTTGATAATAAGTATAAGGATGATCACCGAAGCTTCCAAGTAGTATTGCGATCGCGAGGAGTTTAAACCAATTGTTTTTTAACCAAGTCATAGTTTAATTATATCGCTGTTTTGCATTAAGGAAACCTACGCGTTTCGTGCGCAATACCCTAGCACGAGTTGGCTGGGAGTTTGGTACGACGTTGGAACCTATTTAGAAACAATAAGCAACGAACCATTGTCGACATCCACCATTGTTGAGGTGTGAAGTCCAAAAAGAAATTCTTTACTCGGAAACCAGCTTTGCCTCTTTGAATTTGGGAGGGGGTTTGTAATAAACACATTTCCATTATCGTCATATCCGTTTACGACAACAAAATGATATCCTCCCTCATTTGAGCCAAGCGCTTGTCCGTATAATAATGCAATTAAAAGACAATCATCATCAATGGCTTTTTTTACATGATCGAATGTAGGTATTTCTAAAGAGAACTTCCCTTCCTTATCGAGAAAATTCTTAAACGTATCGAGGATCCATTTCGATTTAGGTTGTTCTGTTGAGACTTTATCGAGCACGGATTCTATGTCTTCCTTTGAATGAGTATTGGCAATGACCTCGGGTGGAAACAATCTTGGGTGAGCAGTTATTACCGTAACTTTTAACTTTTCCGAAAGAAGGAGTGTTCCATTATCATATGCACTTGTACCTGCTTCGGTATAGGTAAGAACTGATTTCAGCGATTCAATATCCTTATGTATGCCAAATGACTGAAGCACCATATTTACGCACGTTGGACCACAATCAGAAGAGTTTTCTCCTTGCAGAATTAATGGTACATCTATTTTTTTCATTGCTTAAAGTATAGCAATTTTACTGGCTGCGGGACTAGGACTCGAACCTAGATATACGGTACCAGAAACCCCTATTGTCTGTTTGATGCCCAAAGCTGATGGACACCACAAGAGTACATCCATTTTCCAAAGCGTATGAACGCTAAGAAAATTAGGTCGCTAGGACCATGATTACATTTCTTGACCATTTCATGACCAGTACAGGTTGCGGATTTTGCACCTAAATGGGGTCAGGACCCATTTTTTGGCCTTCCAACACCTCGCGGGGTGTACCCGAGCTTTAGCTCGGTGGCGAGACGCTCTCGCTAAGCATCACCACCCAGTGAGATAAATGGGGTCAGCCACCATTCTTTCGCATTATAACACTGGGCTTATTTTTGCGATTCTGCAATCTTCCAAACCCCTCCCTCTCGAAAAGCCGGAATGGTCTAACATCGCGCCTGATTGGAAGGGCCTGCATGTCAAATAATACCTATTTTTTATACGAAGCGCCTATTTTCCAGACCCCCTTTTCTCGAAAGGCTGGTATTGTTTGTCGTTTTCCCGCATTAATCAAACTCGCTAACGGTAACGAGTGCTGCTTTGAGTACCTAGCAAGAGTAACTATTTCTGCACCCTCTAAATATGCAATCCTCTTATGTAATCCTTCCGAGAGCGCAAGGTACAGCACTTGTTCCATCTGCTTTGTTGCTTTGGTGTCTCTAAAATTTGTAAAGGTTTTATAATATGCATTTTTTTCCTTGTCACGGATGATGATATTTGGATATCCATACTCTTGAAATTGTAGGTTGATCAACACACGACCAATACGCCCATTACCATCGCAAAATGGATGGATGGTTTCAAATTGCAAATGAAAATGGGCTATTTTTGTAAGGACGTTTGCATCATGGTTTGTTTTATACTCATCAATCAATATCTCTATCATGCGCATCACATGTTCTGGTGCAGGAGTCACATGCTTACCCACTCGCACGTACTCTCCCTGAGCTCTGAATCGTCCTGCAATAGAATCATCAATACCTCCGATGAGTAGTCCATGTATAAAGAGAATGGTCTCCTGGTTCAAAACGATACTGTCTTTTTTTACTTTAATGTATTCATACACTCGCGCAAGATTTTTCGCTTCGAATACCTCGCGAAGTGAATAGTCCTTTGAAACCTCTAGATCAAGGAGAATCTTCTCTGTATCAGAAAGTGTGAGTGTGCTGTTTTCTATAGCATTGGAGTTGTAGACTGATTCTGCAACCTCTACTTCCTCGAGCACAGTTAAAAGAGACTCTTTTCCTTTCTTAAGAGCGTCGAATTTCTTCTTCAGGTTCACTATATTTTGACTTTTTTTACGTGTAGCTGGCATAAATATATAAGTATATTATAGATAATTTACGTAAAATAGTCAATTAAAACGTAAATTAACCATAAAAACAACTAAAATTTACGTTTTATACCTCTCACACCCTGCATAAATGGTGCATAAATGGGGTCAGCTCCCATTCTTTGGTTTTCCCACTTCCCGCAGTATCTGTTCTAATCCATATTTTTAAAAATTCTCTCCTCCCACATGTCGTCGCCAAAAGAGATATTCTTTTGGATAGATCTTCTGGTGTCTC
>JAYVQT010000043.1:0-15164 GCA_043776915.1 Minisyncoccota bacterium
TTAATTTTTTTACAAAAATATTTTTTAAATAAATTTGTAAGGTCGTGAAATCATACATCTTTTAAAAATAATTAATTTTTTAAATATATGGCAGCAAAAAAGAAAGCAAAAAAAGCAGTTAAGAAAACTACAAAGAAAAAGGCTACTAAGAAAAAGAAGTAATCTTGTTTTACATAAAAAATCCCCTCTCTATCGGGGATTTTTTATTTGTGTTAGAATAACAAAACTATGAGTATATTAGATACTGTATTTGGCAGTGAAAATAGCCGAACCATAAAGAAATGGCAACCACTTGTTACCAAAATTAATGCTCTTGAACCAGGCATGAAGGAGCTTTCTGATTCAGATTTCGCCCTAAAAACAGCTGATCTAAAAGCTCGCATTGCTCGCGGTGCTTCACTTGATGATATCTTACCAGAAGCATTTGCTCTTGTGCGTGAAGCAGCAATTCGTACTCGAGATCAACGTCATTATGATGTGCAGCTTATTGGTGGTATCGCACTTCATAATGGTACAATCGCCGAGATGCGTACTGGTGAAGGAAAAACACTTGTGGCTACTGGGCCAGCGTACTTAAATGCACTAACTGGAAAGGGAGTCCATATTGTGACCGTGAATGATTATCTTTCACGTCGTGATGCAGTCTGGATGGCTCCAATTTTTGTATTACTCGGCATGACTGTTTCTGTTGTAAATTCTCAGAACACCTCATATATATATGACCCTTCACATAAAACCCCTGAACAAGAAGGTGAAGAAGACCTGAGTTCATTCAAAGTACTGTATGAATTTTTGCGACCATGTTCTCGTGCGGAAGCGTATGGATGTGATGTGACCTACGGTACGAATAATGAATTCGGTTTCGATTTTCTTCGTGACAATTTAGCACATAGTGTGAACGATATTGTGCAACGAGGTCATCATTATGCTATCGTCGATGAAGTTGATTCAATTTTGATCGATGAATCAAGAACTCCACTTATTATATCTTCTCAAGCCGAAGATTCTGAAGATTTATACTATACGTTTGCTGATATTTCAAAGCAATTAAAAGTCGAAGAAGATTATACTGTTGATGAGAAGCTTCGCGCAATATCATTAACTGATCATGGTATCACCAAAGCCGAAGATCTTCTCGGTATTTCAAATATTTATACAGAAAAAGGCATTAAATATGTCCACCATTTAGAAACAGCTGTTCGTGCTCGTGCCCTCTATGCTAACAATAAAGACTATGTCGTTAAAGATGGTGAAGTTATTATCGTCGACTCATTTACTGGACGACTTCAGCCAGGCCGAAGGTGGAGTGAAGGTTTGCATCAAGCAATCGAGGCTAAAGAAGGAGTGAAAATTGAGAAAGAGACACGTGCTGTAGCTTCGATTACATTTCAGAATTATTTTAGGTTCTACGACAAGCTCGCTGGCATGACAGGAACCGCTGAAACTTCCAAAGAGGAGTTTCTAAAAGTTTATGGACTTGATGTAGCCGTCATTCCAACCCATAGACCTATTAACAGAAAGGATTATAATGACTTGATTTATCAAACTGAGAAAGCCAAACTTGAAGCTGTGGCGCAAAAGGTTAAAGAGCTCCACACTGCTGGTCAGCCAGTACTTATCGGTACCGTCTCAATTGAAAAAAATGAACTTCTTTCAGCCTATTTGACTAGAGCAGGTGTACCTCATACGATATTGAATGCCAAGAACCATGAACGTGAAGGGGAGATTATTGCCAATGCTGGCCGAATGTCAGCTGTGACTGTCGCCACCAATATGGCAGGTCGTGGAGTTGATATTAAGCTCGGTGGAGTTCCATTTAATAATGAACACTATGAAGAAGTGAAAGCGCTCGGCGGGTTGTTCGTCATTGGTACTGAGCGCCATGAAGCTCGACGTATCGATAACCAGCTGCGCGGGCGCTCTGGCCGCCAAGGTGATCCGGGCGCAACCCAATTTTTTGTATCACTTGAAGATGACCTTATGCGTATATTCGGATCTGACCGTATTAAGACAATGATGGGCCGATTTAATATTCCAGAAGATCAACCGATTGATAATGGTTTTATTTCAAAAACACTTGAAAGTGCTCAAGCCAAAATTGAAGGCTTTCACTTTGATGCTCGTAAGCATACACTTGAATATGACAATGTTATGAACCATCAACGTAAAGTTATCTATGAACGCAGGCGTGTGATGCTGACAGGTACCTATGATGATTTAGAGAAATTCTTGGAAACATTTTTGATTGACTATCCAAGCTTTCCAGAAACTATTGTCGAAAAACGAGCTAAAGTAGGTGATACAGCTTTCTTTGAAACTGTTCGTAAGATCGCACTTTATACAACTGATACTCTGTGGGTTGAGCACCTTGAGACTATGGAATATACTCGAAGCTCAGTTAACCTCCGTGCTTACGGTCAACGAGAACCTTTAGTAGAATATAAAAAGGAAGGGTTACGACTCTTTCGAGAAATGGAAGTGTTATTTAAGGAACAAGTTGTTTCTCTCATTACGACTATGAATATTGAAGCTAATACTCCTCTTGAAGTTACTGAAGAGCGCCTTTCTCTTATACTAAACTCACCAGATGATACAGGGAATGTACCTGGAAGTCCCAAAAAAGACACTAAAGTTGGACGTAATGATCCCTGTTACTGCGGGTCAGGAAAAAAGTTTAAAAACTGTCATGGAAAGTCCTAAAAATGACTTTAGGCTTATAGAATAAGGATTTTTATAGAATATATGACAAAATTTGTCAAAATTCTAATATAACCTTATAATATAGGCTGATTAACCAATATTTTATTAATATTGTCAAATCGTCAAATATAAAATACCCTTATAAAATAAGGGTATTTTATATTTGACGACAGTAAAAAGTATGGTGTAACTATTGACTTTTATATAGCTTTGTGATATTATATTCCTAAGTCCACATATGTTGTCGTACTGATAATATAGATATGGGCTTTTTATTTTGGTTGGATGGTTCACCATTTGAGCAAAATATATTGTGAACATAATTTCTGATATAAGTTTGGCGGAGCATAACTGCCGATTATGAATAAAAAAACAATTACAAAGTTCTTGCAGTCGTTTGTAGCAATCCCGATGTTGGCTGTAACAACACCAATGCTCGGAGCTACCGCTTTACCAAGCCCGACTGTAGTCCTGAGTCAAAATACACCAATAGCTGAAACCTCTACGATAACCACGCAAGAGGCCGAGGCTCGCAAAAAACATATTGAAGCTATTGATACATTCTTAACTGCTCGAGGTTCAGTCCTTGCAGGATATGGAGCGAAGTTCGTAGCTGAAGCCGAAGATAATGATATTGATTGGCGCCTTCTTGTGTCGATTGCTGGTCGTGAGACCACTTTTGGTAGAAATATGTGCAAGAATCCCAAAGCCCCTAATAATCCTTTTGGTTATGGATCATGTAAAATAGGATTTAAATCAATTGATGACGCTATAGAGAAAGTCTCAGCAAGTCTTGGGGGCAACGATGAGAAGACTGCTCATCATTATAATGGTAAAACTACTGTTCAAATTTTACGAAAATATAACTCAGTTATTCCTAACTACCCAAGCGAAGTAGTCCGACTTATGAAACTGGTTGATTCGAAAGAAGAGATACTTTAAATATAACAGCCCCCTGCCGTAACTTCGAGAGATGTTGGCAAGGGTTTTTGTTATATTTTCTTAAAACTCTCGATCATAATACTTTTTTCTCCGTTGCGCTCGGTGACTTTGCCTTGAAGGGCGATGATAGTATCTTTAATAAGAATGTCTTTTGTCGTGACATAGAGCTTGGAGAATATAACTGCTTCAAGTGATCCACTAAAGTCAGAGAGCTTAATAAAAGCCATCTGATCACCTTTCTTTGTAGTAACAATCTTAATATCATCGATAATGCAGGCAACAGTCACGGCCATGTTCACTTTTGTTTCTTCTTTAATTTTCTTAATGAGTAAGCCAAATTTTTCAATCTTTTCTCGATAGGCATCAAGCGGATGACCAGAGATATATAAACCGAGCAACTCTCTTTCCCACGTCAGCTTTTCATTCTGAGTTGCTTCGGGTTTCGGTTCAAGCATCAGTCGGGCTTCAATACCACCCATTGAACCAAAGAGCGAATCTTGGGCGGCTACACCCTTTGATTCTTTGTTGAAAGCCAAAAGTATTTCAAGGTTACCGATAATTATGTTACGGTCGCCAAAGTCATCCATAGCACCAGATTTAGCTAAGGCCTCGACAGATTTTTTATTTAAATTTTTATGATTGATGCGTTCAAAGAAGTCAGTTAGTGATTTAAATGCTCCACCATGCGTTCTTTCTTCAATAATAGCGTCAGCAATGTCGACACCCAAATTTTTGATTGTGTAGAGTCCAAAGCGAATAGTTTGCCCTATTTCTCTATCACTGCCGACGATAACCGTGAATCCACCAAAGCTCTCATTAATATTCGGAGGTAAGACATCAATCTTCATCTTTTGGCATTCGTGTACGATTTCCGCCACTTTCTCGGTGTCGCCAGATTCAGCTGTCATAATGGCGCTCATATATTCGACAGGGAAGTTTGCTTTCATGTAGGCCGTCTGGTAAGCCACTCGCCCGTAACTTGCCGAGTGGGCTTTATTGAACCCGTATGCTGCAAATGGCTCGATCTGATCCCAGAGCTCGATGGCTTTTTTCTTTGGCCACTTACTATGCTCAACGGTTCCATTAATGAAGTGATCTTTTTGCTCGGCCATTTCTTTTGGAATTTTCTTACCGACAGCTTTACGGAATTTATCGGCTTCACCCCAGCTATAGCCGGCGATGTTAATGGCGATCAAAAGAAGATCATCTTGGTAGACAAGCACTCCGTATGTTTGCTTGAGTATTGGCTCAAGGGCAGGGTCAAGATATTTAATAAGCTTGGCATTATGTTTACGTTCAATATAGAGTGGGATGAATTGCATTGGGCCCGGACGGTATAATGCCACCATAGCATTAATATCATGAATAGTCGTCGCACGCAGTTCTTTCAGATAGTGCGTGATACCCGAGCCATTGAGCTGGAAAAGTCCCATTGTTTCTCCGCGAGAAAGTAAGGCAAATGTTTTCTTGTCATTAAGCGGGACTTTGTCGAGATCTATATCAACATTATGAAGCATTTTGACACGATCGATAGCGTCAGCAAGTATTGCTAAGTTTCGAATTCCTAAAAAGTCAAATTTTGGTAAACCAGCATCTTCAATCGAGTACATGTCGTACTGCGTAATAATATTTCCTCCTTTTGGGTCGTATTGAATGGGTGAGAATTCATAAAGTGGTCGCGGGGCGATGACGATACCGGCGGCGTGGACGGAAATATGGCGGACGCAACCTTCCATTTTTTTAGCTAGATCAATAATTTGCTTAGTATCAGGTTCTTTGTCGTAGGCATCTTTGAGTTCGGGGACTAGCTTCATGGCGGTGTCGATGGTCATAGCAGTGCCTTGAGAGCCGAGCGGTATCATGGTCGAAATGCGGTCTCCAACGGTGTATGGATAGCCAAGAGCACGCGCTACATCACGCACCGAGCCTTTGGCCATCATAGTGCCGAATGTGCCGACTTGAGCGACCTTATCAGCACCATATTTTTTTTTAGCATAGTTAATCATTTCATCACGTCTATTATCGGCAAAATCCATATCTATATCAGGTAGTGATGGACGCTCAGGATTTAGAAATCTTTCAAAAGGAAGCTTGTATTCAAGGGGGTCAACATTGGTGATTCCAAGTAAATAGGTCGTCAGAGAGCCAGCAACCGATCCCCTGATATTCGTTAAAATACCATGTTCACGAGAGTATCGAAGGAGATCACCAACGACAAGAAAATATGTTGGGTAATGCTTCTGAGCAATGATACCAAGCTCATATTCAAGGCGGTCGACGTATTCTGTGGATTGTGGAAGCTCTCGGAATACAAATCCTTTGTATGCAAGATCTCGGAGAACTTCATCAGCCGTTGTGCCTTCTTCAATTGGAAAATCAGGAAAGTAGGCTTTACCAAGTTCAAGGTCATAGTCTTCACACAGATCAGCGACTATACGTGTATTATTAATTGATTCAGGAATATCTTTAAAATATTCACGAGCTGTTTTTTCATCTATGAGTGAGAAGTCATCATCTGAGAATTCAAATTTACTAGAATCTTTGCCATCTGCTCCGGTGTTTACTTGGAGCAGTGTATGATGAGCTTCGTGGTCATCTTTACAAGGATAATGAGAGTCTTGGGTAGCCACATAGGTGAGGTCATGCTTCTTTGCAAGGGCGACAAGCTTTTCTCTAAGTTCACGATCACGTTCTATATGTGGATGTGCTTGAATTTCTATAAAGTAATTTTCTTTGCCGAAGACATTGATATGCTCTTTTATGAGTTCTTCCACTTTTTCATCATTACCAGCAAGTATTGCTCGCGAGAGCTTGCTACCCATACAGCCGGAGAGTGCGATAATACCTTCATGGAATTCTTGAAGAAGATCCATATCTACTCGCGGCTTATAATAGTATCCTTTGAGATTTGCTTCGGTTACTATTCTCATAAGGTTTTTATACCCTTGCATATTTTTTGCAAGTAGTATCAAATGGTAGCGTTTGTTATCTATACCAGGCTCCTTGTCAGTCATGCCTCGCTCTGCTACGTATACTTCACAGCCGATGATAGGCTTAATGCCCGCCTTCTTACATTCTTTATAGAACTCTATGGCGCCATACATATTGCCATGGTCAGTAATCGCCATCGCAGGCATCTTGCTCTCTTTAGCAATCCGGACCATATCTTCAACTTTAGATAATCCATCAAGTAGGGAATAGTGCGAATGGGTGTGGAGGTGAATAAATTTAGAATCCATTCCACTAGTATAGCAAATGAGGTATGATAGCTCTATATGGACAAAAGTACGAAAAATATGAAGTATATTATCGGAATTGACGAAGTAGGTAGAGGTCCGATTGCGGGGCCGGTGGCGGTGTGCGCATTTAAATGCCACTCTACCTTTTTTGATTTAATTTCTATTGATACGCCACTTCGAGATTCAAAAAAACTTACTAAAAAGCAGAGAAAGAAGTGGTTCGAATATCTGAGTGATGAGAAAAAGAAAGGGAATTGTGACTTTGCAGTGTCGATGGTAAGTGCAGAGTGGATAGATAAAGTTGGTATTGTGAGAGCGATTTCAAAAGCACTCAATACTTCTCTCTTAAAAATTGCAAAAACTCCCCATGAAGTGCATGTGTATTTAGATGGGGGATTGAAAGCACCAAAAGAATTTACACATCAAGAAACTATTATCAAAGGCGATGAACTTTACCCCGTTATTTCTTGTGCTTCAATTGTGGCCAAAGTTTCTCGGGACCACCTTATGACACTCCACGCCAAAAAATACCCTGAGTATGGATTTGGAAATAATATGGGCTATGGTACGAAAGCTCACTATGAAGTTATTACAAAAAATGGACTCACAAAAATTCATCGCCGAACATTCTTGAAAAGAAAGTCTTAAAAGTTTTTCTCTAGCCACTTTTTAATGGCAGTTTTGTCAGATTGAAGCCAGGCTGCATTTGAGTAGATGCGTTCATAGACTTGTTCCAGAGTTCTGTCGGCACCCGGGGCACTCTGTTGTGCGAAGAATTTTTTGGCATCAACTGCATCTTTTATCTTAGTATGATTCCCAAGTGCTGGAAGTAGTCGTGATATAAACCCGCCTTCGCCGTAACGTTTGAGTATGAGAGTCCAATTTTTTTTCATAAATTTCCAGGTAAGGTCTCGACTGATACTGTTAGCCCAAACCCCTGCCATCATAAATGGGGCATCTTGTGTTCGAACTTTATCGGAGAGTGCAAAGTCTAGTGTTTTTTGCAGTAATGCCTTGTCTCTATATTGAGTAAGTGCGCGGCCGTAGCGATCTTTTTCTTCATGAAGATGTTCGTGTAAGTAAAGATTTTCAAACTCATGCCACTCTTTTTTACTTCCATATGATGCGACTATTCCATAGATGACGCTACGAATATCAGCAGGAATTGATTTCTTGTGTCGATGAACAAAAAGTTCTCGTGCTTTCTTGATGGTATTTTTATCACCATAGCTTGCTGAGTGTCCAAGTGCTAGATTACGAAGAAACGTATCCGAATGTTTTTCATTCATTTTCTTTTCGAATGTCATTTGTTCAGCCAAGGGGCTGAAAAGCGAGCGAGCATATATCTCATACCTATTCTTCCATTTCTCTCCAGAAATGAGGTTATAGACTCGATAAAGACCCGTAGCAAGCTCAGACCAGACAATATACTCCGTCTCATCTTTGTATGAGAGTGAAAATTCGAGGGCTTCAATTGTAGAAATATACCCCCCTTCAGCCAAAGCAAATAAGTCTCGAATAATACCAAGCCTGTCGGCAACCGGAAGTGTTTTGTTCTTTACTTCTTCACTTAATTTTTTAAGTGTTTGTGTGTCGTATTGTGTACGCACAAACGATCCTTCCCCCGTATTAAGTTTGCCAATCGTTGTACCGATGAGCGGAACTGACTTCTTTGTGGCAAGAAGTGGAATTACGTCATTATTACTTTTATATTTGAGTGGCACATGCCATAGAGTTTTTTCTTTATTATTTTTTGCCGATAAACGACTTGAGAAGAATCGTTCTTGATGTACCTGGAATCCTTTCCTAGTTTTACTAAGTGATATAAGTGGATAGCCAGTTTTCTTGGTCCATGTTTCCATTATTTTTTTAACCGGCTTTTTACTTACTTTCTCAAATGATTCCCAGAGATCTACGGTATTTGTATTTTTATAGCTATGCTTCTTGAGATAGTGGCGTAAACCGTTACGAAAATGATCGTGACCAATATATTCGGCGAGCATTCGGATAACAGCTGAGCCTTTGGCATAGGAAACCATATCAAATATCTCACTAATCTCATTTGGGTGGTTAACAGTTACTTCAATCGGGTGTGAGTTAGCGAGTGCATCGAGTTTGAGTGCCACACTGTAGCGGTCAGCTATATATAAATCCCAGATATGCCACTCGGGGAATATGGCATTCACACAAAAGTTCTCCATATACGAGGCGAATCCTTCGTTGAGCCACAGGTCTGTCCACCATTCCATGGTGACGAGATTACCGAACCATTGGTGTGCAATCTCATGAGCTATAACGATTGCTACCCACTGTTTGTTTGCAAGTGATGTATGTTCTTCGTCGACAAGGATTGCCGTTTCTCGAAATGTTATAGCTCCCCAGTTCTCCATAGCAGCACTTTCAAAATCTGGGATGGCTATGAGATCAAGAACCGGTAAAGGGTAGGGAATATTAAAATACGTATTATAAAATTCAAGGGATTTTATTGCTACCTCTAGCGCAAACTTCGCCTGATGCTTTTTACCTCTTGTCGTAAAAACTCGTACATGTACTTTATCTTTTGTATATCCTTCTATGCATTCAAACTCTCCGATAATAAATGCCAGTAAGTATGTCGACATGCGTGGTGTCGAGGCGAACTCGACTATTTTATATCCGACTTCGTGTTCCTCTATGCTTATCGGTAATGTATTCGATATTGCTGTATGGTTGCCAGGAATTATCAATGACACATCAAAAATAGCTTTCTTTGCTGGCTCATCGAAGCACGGAAATGCACGACGTGCGTCGGTTGATTCAAATTGTGTTGTAGCTAGAGTTTTGTCTTTTCCGTTGACGACGTATCGACTCCTATAGAATCCACGAAGATTGTCATTAATAATTCCGTTAAAAATAAGGAAAAGCTTTGCCCTACCTTTTTTAATGGGTTGTCTAAATGTGAAGGTTACTGTTTCAGTATCGATACTGTAGGAAATTTTTTGTGCAAATTGTACTTCTCTCCCACACTGTATCTCAACTGTTTCTATCTTGATATCTTTACTATGGAGAGTGATAGTTTTAGTATTCACCCCAATAGTAATATCAATTATTTCTTTTCCACTAAAGGTAAGACTTTCTAAATCTGGCTTTAAGGTTATGGTATACCGCTTTGGTTTAATATCGGGTGTAAGTCTTATTGATTTTTTCTTTACCTTTTTTTTAATCATTGGTATTGTTATTTTTGTTAGAATAGAGCTTTTTCGATTCGCTCAAGAGCGACAATGAAAGCAGCACGGCGGATATCGGTCTTAAGTTCGGTTGAACGGGCAAAGATTACTTCTGTTTCTTCTTCCATAATCTTTTTTAATTTCTTAAAAACTTTTTCTTCATCCCAGTGTTCACCTTTTAGATTTTGCTCCCATTCAAAGGTTGAGACAGTTACTCCACCAGCATTAGCAAGAATATCAGGAACAACTGGAATATTTCGAGCGTACAGAATATCATCGGCTTCCGGAGTAGTTGGACCGTTGGCAAGTTCTATAATGAGCTTAGCTTGTATATCTTTCGCATTCACTTCCGTAATTTGATTCTCAAGCGCGGCAGGAATAAGGACATCACACGGAAGGAGCAAGAGTTCTTCATTGGTAATCATTCGTGAGCCTGGAAAGCCAGAAATCTGGCCGTTACCCTTTTTGTATTCGTTGAGTAGTTTTATATCAATCCCATCTTCTTTCACGATCGCACCTTGAGAATCTGACAGAGCGATAATACTGTGTCCATTTTTTGAAAGTAGTTCAGCTGCATTTCCCCCAACATTACCAAATCCTTGAATGACAATTTTGCATGAATCTGGCATGGCCATTTTATGGCGAATCACATCGAATACATAAACTCCACCAAGTCCAGTAGCAGGCCCTCGGCCTTCGGAACCACCGATTTCGATAGGTTTACCGGTAATAACAGCATTGGATGTATCACCAGTAATATTTCTATATTCATCTACCATCCATGACATAATCTCAGGGGTTGTGTTTACATCAGGTGCGGGCACATCGACTGTGGGGCCTATTACTGGTGCCATAAGTTTAATCCACCCGCGAGAAAGTTTCTCGAGTTCCGTCTTAGATAATTTCTTAGGATCGACAGTGATTCCACCCTTACCTCCACCCATCGGAATGTTAACCACAGCACATTTAAGTACCATCCAAAATGCGAGAGCTTTGACTTCATTGATATCGGTATCTTGATGGTAGCGAATACCACCCTTGTATGGTCCACGGGCATTATTGTATTGAACACGGTAGCCTTCAAAGAGGGAAAGGGTTCCATCATCCATAGTGACAGGGATCGTAATTCGTATTTCACGATTAGGTTGATGTAATCGTGACAGGAATTCTTTACTAAAAGATTTTATTTTTGTAGCTCGATCGAGCTGAAGCAAAGCATTTTGGAATGGATTATTCATACGTTTTTGTCTTACTACCAATAATAGATTTTATTATACTCTTTTTATTATTTTTATATAGTAAGCTATATTTATCAATAATATGTTAAATAATAAGGGTTTTAAAGGTAAGCGAAGGTACTTGACAAATATGACATATATATGCTATAATATACATATGAATATCAAATCAATAAAAAATATAATACTTGTTGGAACATTGGCAGTTTTGTTTATTAATTCTCATATCGCATCCGCCTCTGTATACTTTGCCCCAATGGAAAATTCACAATTAGGTGGTTCAAATAATGAAAAATTTGATGAGCTTCCTACCTGGACTCCTACTCAGAATCATAACGTAAGTAGTAATGGAACAGCATTTTATGCTTATCCCGAAAATTACTATGCTCCTCCAACTACCGTTCAACCAAGAACACAATCTCCAGTAAATACGGTAGCAACTAATACTTCAACAAAAAGAACTGTTGTTATCTCGAATACTAATCAACATACAGCAAGAACTAATACTCCCATGTATTACACAACCCAAGCTAATTCCCAACTAATGCCTGTCGTAACTACACAACCACAACCTATGGTAAGTACGACGAATAGTGATTTAGCTGCACTTTCTCTGAATGGTTCTGGAGGATTTATGCCAAGCTCTATTTGGCAATGGTTCCTTGTTATTCTACTCATCCTCGGAATCATTATTATTACTCGCATGATTGGCCGATCAGAACATCATGATGTTCACACTGTTGCAATGCACTAATTACTCTCATATATGAAACAAAAATCCTTTACATGTTATGTAAAGGATTTTTGTTTTTTTATACTGGCTCTCTTAGCTGTATACGTATCGTAGCAGATAAAATTTCTCCTGGCTTAATTTTTTGTGGGTCAGTAATAATACCTCCAACATCTCCCATGACTGGCTCAATACAAATGAAGTCTTTTCCTTTCTCTGACCAAATCCAGATCTTTTGATACTCTTTTGAAATATCTAATACTAAAATTCCAAGAGAGGGAATAGAGATTTCGAGTGAAGTAAGGGGGTTATCGATCGAGATATATTCACCATTTGCCCAGTTTTCGATATGTTGCTCAATAAAATGGCCACCCTTAAAATTGAATGCAATATTTTTCTTTTCCTTATTGGGAACTTTAAAGTACGGGTGTAGTCCGCTTGAGACAGGAAGTTCTTTTATTTCTTCTAAATTTTTTATCGATTGTACCAGAGTGAATGCACCATCTTTTTGTAACTCTCCTGTGAGGGAAAGTTCAAAATTATAAGGATACACTTTTTTAGTAGTATCATCTGCTCTAAGCATTTCTATAAAAGAATCATTGCTTTCTTTTACGAGAGACCATTTTGTATCTCTGGCAAATCCATGTTGTTTTAGAGTATTGAGCTCTGTATATTCTAATTCGGGAGGGATAGGTCCAGCATTCGGAAAAAGAATTGGGATACCTCCGCGAACACTCCTGCCTTTATTTTCAAATGTTTCCTTATCAACATAGAGAATTTCTGTACCTTCGAGCATAAGTGATGTAATTATTCCACCTTGCTCACACGAGTATGAGACCTCGCACCCGTTCGTTCTTTTAATAGTTTTAATTTGTGATCTTGGATTATCCATATCTGTCTATTATAGTTTAAAAAGTAATAAAATGTTATGGCATATACACAGAGTGTTTTCGATGTTATGTATGTTGTTTTAGTGTATAAAAATAGCCAACCCGTACAGAGTTGGCTATTTTTATATTGGGGAATTATCTAATTATTACTTTCCCTTTGTGGTTCTAACTTATAAAAACTTTCTTTTCCTAAAATTCCATCTTCTTTGAGACCTTCCTTTTTTTGCCATTCCCTCACTTTTCTACTAGTTTCTGGTCCAAATACTCCATCTGCATTTAGGTTGAGGATTTTTTGAATTCTTTTTACTTCCTCACCTCGCATTCCCTGTTTAAAGAATTTATTTTGATATTGATTTTGTGTTCCTGTAGTATCACTATTCATACCACCTACACCAGGCATATTTCTCATTTGTTGCCTGTTGTTTTCGTTATTATTGTTATCTTGATAATTTTGATTTTCCATCTGATCTCTTGTTGGATCAGGTAACAGTGCTCCGCAACCTTGCATGGTTGTTGTAAATAAACCTCTTTGTATTTTTAAAGCATCTCTTGCTATGAGATCAGCATTTTTTTGAGAGAGCAAAAATGCATCATAGACTGATCTAATAGTTGTATTTCTCTTCACTTCATCTGTTAATACGTATGCTGCACTCAACGCATCGCGACGAGTTAGCGCCGCCGCTTTTATAGAAGCTTGCTTAGTGTCAAATATAGCTTGTTGACTATTTTCATACGCGATCACTGCATTTGAAGCACATGTTCCATTATACGTAGTAACAATAGGAGGTATTGCTACGTTTAATTTGGGTACTGTATCTTCTGCGAACATTGTGAATGGTAAGACCAATCCTAGCATTGAACTTAAAATGATAAATTTTTTCATACATTTTTAATTTTATTAATAATAAGTGTATGTTTGTAATGACAAACATACACTTATTATAACTTATTTATTTCTCTATGCAACTATATATAACTATCAAAATAGATAGCATGACAGGTATATCCTCCAGGATTATTTTGTAAATAATCCTGATGATATTCTTCTGCAGGGTAAAATGTGACCAATGGTTCGATCGTTGTCACAACAGGATCTTTCCACCTTTTTGATTTATTTACAATATTTATGAAGTTGAGTGCCTCTACTCTTTCTTCTTCAGTGCTGTAAAAGATAGCTGAGCGGTATGATGTACCTGTGTCATTACCTTGCTGATTCAAGGTAGTTGGATTATGAATTTGGAAAAAGAAATCAAGTAAATTCTTGTAAGAAGTTGTAAGAGTTTCGTACTCAATCTCGACTGCTTCGGCATGACCTTCATGATTTTCATATGTTGGATTTTTTATACTGCCACCAGTATATCCAACGGTGGTGTTTGTTACTCCTGGCTGTTTTCTAATCAGATCTTCTAATCCCCAAAAGCAACCACCTGCAAGTACTATTTTTTTAATCATATTATTTCCCAGGTCTAAACTTCATAGAAATAGAGTTTACACAATGTCGTATATCTTTATCTGTTAATCCTTCACCAGTAAAGAGATGCCCTAAATGTCCACTACAGTGTGCACATGTGATCTCTGTACGCATACCATCAGCATCGATACTTTTATGAATAGCTCCTGTTATTTCATCATCAAAGCTTGGCCAGCCACAGGTAGACTCAAACTTACTGCTTGAATCATAAAGTGGCGCATCACATTGACGACAGACATAGACACCATTTTCTTTCGTATTTACGTATTCACCAGTAAACCGAGCTTCAGTGCCTTTGTGTAGTATCACTTTTTCTTCTTCAGGGGTGAGTGTATTCATCGTTGGATTATATCAAAGGTTAAAATTTTATGCTATCTCAGTGGTGCCGAGGCACCAAGGGTTCTGGAGGTAGGATATCTTGACTACCGTCGTGGATGCTTTTCAATTTTGTAAACATAATATTAAAAATCCTTTCGCTTCCTGCCACATACATGAAGCAGTTCATGTGCTTCCGGAGCTAAAAAAAAGATGCCATTAAGGCACTTTTTATCTGGGCTCCCCCTAGTGGACAAGTTTCAGAACTCTTAACTGGTTCAAATTAAAAGAGATATTGAGCTCTCTAAGATTTTTGACATTATTCCATCGTTAATACTTCAGAACTTGTAAAACCAATGTCTATTTACAAAATACTAAATTGTGATATAGTATCATAAAACCAATTAAAACATTTGTACAATGCTAAAAGAAA
>JAYVQT010000044.1:0-14959 GCA_043776915.1 Minisyncoccota bacterium
ATCTATCTTGATAGTACTAAAATGACTTCACGTAGAGCATGGATGCGCTATGTAAAGCAAGAATCCATACAAAAAATTATATGTAATGAGGTGGTTGATTATTGGCTAGAACAAGACCTTATAAAAGCCTCAAACACTTTAGGAATTCAATTTGAGATTATTCCGACTCCGATGTTTATAAATTCTAGAGTAGAAAATACTGATTTTTTTAAAAAACAAAAAAAGCCTTTTATGAAAACGTTTTATGAGTGGCAACGAAAGCGTCTCAGTATACTAATGGATGAAAATGGTAAACCACAAGGGGGTGTATTTTCATTTGATGCTGAAAATAGAAAAAAACTTCCTAAGCATTTTTCTCATCCCCCATTATATAAAATTGAAGAAAATGAATATATAAAAGAAGCAAAAGTATATATTTCAAAAAATTTTAAATCTAACTATGGATCAGTAGAAGAGTTTAATTATTCGATAGATTCAAAAAGTGCCAAGGAGGCATTTGAACATTTTCTTACATATCGCTTAGAAAAATTTGGTGATTTTGAAGATGCAATATCTTCTGAGTATAGTCTGATACATCATAGCGTGCTGACACCATACTTAAATATTGGACTCGTTACTCCTGCTTATATAATTAAACGCACTCTCGAATATGTAGCCAAACAGACACAATCAATTCCGCTGAATAGTTTGGAGGGATTTTTACGTCAGATCATTGGGTGGAGAGAATTTATGAGAGCTATGTACGATATGCATGGAAATCGTATGAGAACTTCTAACTTTTTCAACCATACACATGCACTTGACACTACGTTTTGGACGGCTCACACAAATAATGTTGTTCTGGATACAACCATAGCTCGAGTTTTGAAATATGGGTATTGTCACCACATAGAACGACTTATGGTTCTTGGGAATTACATGTTGTTGTCTGAAATTAACCCCGATGAGGTGTATAAATGGTTTATGGAATTATTTATAGACTCTTATGACTGGGTTATGGTCCCCAATGTATATGATATGAGTCAATTTGCTGACGGAGGTATTTTTGCAACAAAGCCCTATATATGTGCTTCAAACTATATTATAAAAATGAGTAATTATAAAAAAGATGGCGTGTGGAATGTAGAGTTTGATACTAAATTTTGGGATTTTCTTAAAAAACATCGAATATTTTTATCTAAAAATATTCGATTTAAAATGCTCTTATCACGAATTGATTTAAACTAAGTTCGAATTTTGTACATATAGACACCGCAAATGAAAATTCATCCGTTGAGTATTTTTTCTTTTTGAGGAAGCGAAGAAGTGAATTGCTTCACTTTTGTGTGAGATATGGATACAAATAAAAACACGAGAAATTATGTTTTTATTTGTATACAGTAAACAGATCACCCCTCATGAATTCTTCATAAAATGGTACTATTATAAAAGGTATGAGAATCCTAATCATTGAAGATCAAGAGAAACTTGCTCTCTCTATAAAGAAAGGGCTCGAACATCACGGGTATGCCGTTGATACTCTTTATGATGGAGGACAGGGCTTGCGTCGTATTGAGAATAGTCATACAGAGTATGATTTAGTGATCCTTGATCTTATGCTTCCGACCATTGATGGTACTATTATTTGCAAAACAGTTAGAGAGAAAAAGATTAAACTACCTATCATCATGCTTACTGCTAAAGATACGCTCATGGATAAAGTCGATGGGCTCAATGGTGGAGCAGATGATTATCTAGTTAAACCATTTGAATTCGCTGAACTGGTGGCACGAGTTAATGCACAACTACGACGTCCGATCGAAATATTTATTCCAGAAATCACAATTGCTGGTATAACACTAAACACTGTGACCCGAACTGTCACAAAAAATAATAAACATATAGTGTTAACAACAAAAGAGTTTGCCATTCTCGAGCAATTCCTTAGACACCCAAATGAAGTCTTGTCCCGCGACAAGATAATGAGTCATGTCTGGGATTTTGCATTTGAAGGATTTAGTAATGTGGTCGATGTGCATATCAAGAATCTAAGAAAGAAATTACAAAACAAAAATGAAACACTATTTGAAACAATCCACGGAGTTGGCTATAAACTTAATGCATAAGTTTAAAAATGATCCTTTTCAGAAGGCTCATCTTAAATTAACTGCATTCTATACACTCGTCACAATGATTATTGTGGTAGTTTTTAGTTTTGTATTGTTTTTTTCGTTACAAAAAAATGCACAGGATATAGTCGATGAGAGTATTGATACCACGAGTGCAATTCTGTATCAAGATATAAAACATAATATAGAAGATGTGGAGAACACTATTTTTGTAGTTGATTTTATTCTACTATTTTTAGTAAGTGGTCTCGGATACGTTATTGCAGGCAAAACACTCAAACCAATAAAAGAAACACTGGAATCCCAAAAACGGTTTCTCGCAGATGCGTCACACGACTTGCGTACACCACTTGCAATCATCAAAAGTGAGGCCCAAGTGCTGATGCAAAGCAATTCAGATCAGGTGCAGGATTATAAAAAGGTAGTAGAGAGTACTCTTGAAGAGATAAATAAAATGTCTAGACTTGTGGATGATTTACTTATTATTGCTCGTACTGATGTAATACACATTAATACAATAATAGAAAAATTTGATGTACAAAATCTACTTCAAAAAATTACATCAAAAATGGAAATACAGGCTCATAAAAAAAATATTACACTTATTTTAAAAGATTCTATTCCATTTTTAATTAGCGGTAATACTCATACCTTAGAAAGAGCAATACGAAATATAGTACAAAATGCTATTAACTACACACCCAATAATGGAACCGTCTCACTGTCCCTTACTCAAGAGAAAAATGTATGTCTATTAGAAATAACTGATACTGGAGTTGGTATAAACCAGAAAGATTTACCTTATGTTTTCGATCGATTTTATAAAACAGAACATTCTCGAAACGATGGCTCTGGGTCAGGACTCGGGCTTCCAATTACAAAACAAATTGTTGAGCAACATGGAGGGAGTATTAAACTTTTAAGTAAAGTAGGAATTGGGACAGAAGTAATAATTACGATACCAATCACATAACATGAATTCACTATGGAGGATATTTTCTTAAAAGATTAAGCCCGCCACTTTCTTTTGATATATTGATATATTAAGTTATGCTTCAGGACTTTCTTCTGTCTCATTCAGAAAATACATTGTGCCAACGGCGGGTGGAATGATACCCCTTATTATTATCAGAACACTACTTGGATATATGCGAGTATTCAGTCAAAGATATTTAAAAAAGACATTGTGGTACTCTCATAACTTCCTCATACTCAGTATATATAATTAATTTAATTCATACTGGTCATATGAATTATTATTAACGTATTAATTAATATAAACAATGCACATATGAAAAATAAAAAAATAGCTAGTTTGCTCGTCGTGGGTGGAATGCTTGCAGGAGCAGCAGGGTCAATAGGTCTCGCTGTACACGCACAATCAGCACCAGTCACTGCACCAATCGTTAATCAGCAAGTTTCTGATACTGATAATATACAAGACAAAGGTGATGTCGAAGTTGCTAATCAGAAGCAAAATGATGGTGAACAAAATGATGCGGCTGAACAAGTAAGTCTTCAGGCAAAAGCAAAGATAACTGCTGAACAAGCAAAAACAATTGCTTTATCAAAAGTATCGGGCACCGTGACAGATGTGCAACTTGGTGACGAAGATAGTACTCCTGTCTACGAAGTAACTATTGGTACTCAAGAAGTAAAGGTTAACGCTGTTGATGGATCAATCGTAAAGATTGAAAAATCAGAAAGTGATAATGGTAAGCACAAAAGTGGTGACCAAAATAAAAATGATAACGATGTCGAAACAAACGACTAAATATATCTAATCAAAAAGCCCTTATGAGGGGCTTTTTGATTTCATGATTTCTTCATAACTTTACGATATTATACACTGTATGAATTCTACACAACAAAAAAGAGTCAGTTTTCTGGAGGAGTTATTAAACAAAGTACCAGAAATAACTCTTTTTTTCTGGGTCATTAAAATTCTCTGTACGACCGTAGGAGAAACTGCTGCCGATTTCTTGAATACAAGTCTTAACCTCGGGCTTACGGGCACAAGTCTGGTTATGGGAGCATTGCTCGTTGTTGCTTTACTATTTCAATTTAAAGCAAAGAGATATACACCCAGTATCTATTGGCTCTGCGTTGTCCTCATCAGTGTTGTTGGTACTCTCATCACCGACAATATTACAGACAATCTTGGTATTTCTCTTTCAATAACAGCAACATTATTTGCGGTAGCATTGGCAGGTATATTTACTTGGTGGTACAAGAGTGAGAAGACGTTATCTATTCATGCAATTACTACCAGGAAACGTGAAGCATTCTATTGGCTGACTATTCTCTTCACATTCGCTCTCGGTACAGCTTCAGGAGACTTACTTGCGGAAAGTCTTAATTTTGGATATTTCTGGTCAGCAATATTATTTGCTGGATCAATAGGACTTGTATATATTGCTCATAAAAAATGGAATCTTAATCCAGTGTTTTCATTCTGGATTGCGTATATTTTAACTCGCCCACTTGGAGCTTCGATCGGAGACTACCTTTCTCAATCACCTGATAAGGGAGGATTAGGCCTTGGTACTGTTATCACCAGCGCACTATTTCTTGTAGCTATATTAGGTACAGTGCTCTATCTTACAAAAACTAAGAAAGATGTCATAGAACATGAAAAATAATAATTTCTTTACAAAGGAGTTTATTCAAACATTGATTAAAACAATTCTCGTATCAGTCATTGTTAATCTAATTATTTTAGTTATCGCTCGAAGTATTAGTAGCGCACCGCTCACCTTCGGTCCATTTATGTACGGGCCAGTTATATTGTTTACAGTTTTAGGAGTGATCAGTGCTTCGCTTGTGTATATATTAATCAAAAAATATATACAAAATCCAAATCCAATATTTAAGATAGTTTCTGGTGTTGCCTTATTCCTGTCATTTATTCCAGACCTTCAATTACTATCGTCCCATGATGCAGATAATGTCGGAGCAACTCCTATTGTTGTTGGGATACTTATTCTTATGCACATTGTGACTGCATTAATTGTAATATTTAATTTCACAAAAACAGGAGCAACAAGACGGATAGTTTTATTTTGATAAAGATATAAAACGGTGGTTTTTCATAGAACATGTTTCTACACTCCAAACCCTAGATACGTACTCAATCTTAATGCTATAATAAAATAGCTTTTAATAATCCTGCAGGTCTTTTCGGAGAATAGTTCTAACACGAGACGATCCGAAAAATAGAATGACACTATGAACAATGATATCTACACACAATCACTTGAGTTACATAAAAAAAATCATGGAAAGCTGGAAACGGTTAGCAAGGTCAAACTTGATAGCAAGGAAGTTCTTTCGCTTGCGTATAGTCCTGGTGTGGCCGAAATATCTCGTGCTATATCGAGTAATCCACTCTCTGCTCGTGATCTTACATTAAAAGGGAATACCGTTGCTATTATTAGTGATGGTTCAGCTATACTAGGCCTTGGTAATCTTGGCGCACTCGCTGCTATTCCTGTTATGGAGGGCAAAGCTTGTATTTTTAAGGAATTCGCTGGACTGAATGCTTTTCCAATATGCCTTGATACTCAAGATACAGAAGAGATAATAAAAGCGGTAAAACAAATAGCCCCCGTCTTTGGTGGAATAAATCTTGAAGACATATCTGCTCCACGATGTTTTGAGATAGAGGAGAGGCTTCGCCACGAGCTTTCGATTCCTGTGATGCACGATGATCAGTGGGGTGCTGCAACGGTGACCTTGTCTGCAATTATAAATTCACTGACACTGACTGGTAAATCTAAAGAAAGTGTAAAAGTTGTAGTCTCTGGGGTCGGTGCTGCGGGTGTAGCTACCGCACGACTCCTCTTTGTTTACGGTATTACACATATTATTTTCTGTGACAGTCACGGTATAATCCACAAAGACCGCACAGATTTAAACAAAGAGAAAAAAGAATTATTAGAAAAAAGTACAGCCATTTCTGTTGGTGGGGGACTGGTGGATGCGATACAGGGGGCAGACATCTTTATCGGTCTTTCAAAGCCGGGAGTACTCTCTCAGGATATGGTTCGTACGATGGGAGAAAAACCGGTAATCTTTGCACTTGCAAATCCAATCCCAGAAATAATGCCTGATGAAGCACTCGCTGCTGGGGCATATATAGTAGCTACCGGGAGGAGTGACTTTAAAAATCAGATAAATAACTCACTCGTTTTCCCCGGAGCTTTTAAAGGAATGCTTGAAGCACATATTCCACAATTTAAAATTGAAATGTTTAGTGCGATAGCACTCGCATTAGCAGAATCTGTCGTCGATGTCTCACGAGAGAAGATTATCCCGACAATGTGGGATGAGGGAGTGGTCGATGTGGTATCTCGTACAATTAAGAATTTTACATAAACATAAATATACTCTACACGAGACAACTCGCATTATTTTGTAACATACGGGAGCGAGTAAACCTTACTTTACATTTAGTTACTAGTCATTTACTTTTACTTTTGGTTAGTATTCCGTTATACTAGTAGTATGCTTATATTACAGACATTTCTGAACACTATCTTAGCTTCTTTGATAGCTCTTGGTATTGTAAAGATTATTATTGCAGTTATTATTATCGCATTACTCGCGCGCGCTCAGTCACTTCTTGGCTTACTTGGGGCGATTATTTTCATTGCATATCTTGCACACTGGATTTAAATTCTATTTTTGTTTTACAAAGAAAATAACGTATACTACTTGCATGCATATAAATATTCGAAAGACAGATACTGAACTTATTCACTTTTTTCGTCGCGCATCAGTGCCGCTTGCACGCTCCGGGCTCTTTATTATTTTCTTTTGGTTTGGACTTTTAAAAGTTATCGGACTTTCTCCAGCGAGTGGCTTAGTGCAAAGACTGTTCGAGAGCACCATACCATGGATGTCATTCTCTATTTTCTTAATATTATTCGGTCTTTTTGAAATGCTGATTGGTATCCTGTTCTTGATTCGAGGCGTTGAACGTATTGTTATTCCTCTCCTCTTTATTCATATGATTACAACAGTTATGCCACTTCTATTATTGACGCAAGAAACATGGTCAGGCTTTTTGACGCCAACACTTGAAGGGCAGTATATTATTAAGAATATCGCATTGATTGCTTGTGCTTTTGGTATTGCAGCTCACTTGCATCCACTACCGAGGCAAGAAAAATAGGATGAGTACAAAAATAAAAAATTACTGGGTTCTCATCGTCATTATTACTCTTATTAATATTGGTATTTTTAAATTTGTGTCTCAGAAATTAGAAAGGTATGTTTTGGATACAATCGTACTGGAAGCAGAAAGTAATACGAGCTTACATAAATAAGTATGAATAAAAATAATCTTACCCGAGGGCAAAAAATTAAGAAAAATATTTGGCGACGATTGTATCCCATATTTCCATGGGTCCAAACACATTTTCTAAAGTGGCATTTGGTCTGGCATGAGAATGGTCGTCAACCATACCATATCGGCTGGTTGGCACCGGGAAAAACATTAAAAGAGCTTGAGATGCACTTACACGAAACATGGGGATTCGGTAATCACTTCGTAGCTTGGGCTGATAATGGGCAAGTGTTATCATGGCGTAAACTTGAAGACTTTGATCATCAGTACCATATTCGGGTATTCAAAGATGGTGAAATTCGTGGTCACCATGAGTATACGCCTGAAAGTAAGCCGATTAAGCATTTTGCTGAAATCGAAGAAGAGTCGCGTACTGACGATTTTAAAAAGTTCTTAGAAGGTTTTATTGTTGAGAAAAAGTATGTCTCGAGTTTATCTCCTGATGTAAACATAGCGCCTGAGTCAGAGCTTACAATTGACGATGTTATGAAAGAGGACGAATTGAAAAAGAATGATACTGTCTCAGAAGGAAAATAGAAAAGGGTGTTGCAAATGAAAGTGTATGATATACTGCGTAGAGGTCGGGTATATTATTAATTGTTAGAACATCTTATACCATGATTAAAGGAGAAGGTCATTAAATTACAAAAAGAGAGCTTCTGCTCTCTTTTTGTTTAAGTATATGAAAAGTGCCTATACTAAAAAACAGTGTTCATATTGTGGAGAGTCTCCCATCAATCACCGCCTTTGTTATTTGGAGAATCTTTTTTCGACACTCCTTGATCCTCAGATGGTTCACCTGACTTATCATGCTCCACGATTCCTAAAGAATTTCGCTGATCGAGTTCCCGTTTTCCTTTTTGAAATATTAGTCAAATTAAAACTCGCTCATTTTTCTTCTGATATTGAAAAAGTAAGTTCTTTTCGGTCGCGAGTTATTTGGGAAGAGGCTATAGCACGTGGTATTCGTATGGAGCAAATCTTTATCGGCAGGCGACCTCTTGATTCGTATCGTGCCTTCGTCACTAGTTCTCCTATTTATTTTGAAAGTATTCCCATTCGGTCAGAATTTTTAGATTTTAAAAAAGACTGGGATAATAAAATAGTTCTTAAAAATGAATTCACGAAGCATGCTATTCCCGTGCCTCGCTATGCAGGGATTTCGCCATTTGAATTAAATTCAATAGAAAAAATATTCTCTCGCTTCGATACGGCAGTTATTGTAAAGCCAGAGAGTGGATCGCGTGCTCGCCACACTGTTACTAACATACAGACCTTAGAAGATTTTAAAAAGGGTATTGCTATTACTCGACAAATTTCCCCTTTTGTTATTGTTGAAGAACACTTGAATGGATATATCTGCCGTGCCACACTTGTCGGTGGTATTCTGGCTGGATTTTATCGAGGCCAAGCACCGTTTATTATTGGTGATGGCGTAAAAACAATCGAAGAGTTAATAGTAGATAAAAATGCTGAGAGGAATGCTCGGTACAGCATACGCATTGAAGATGAGCTCTATGATCATATTGCACGTTCAGGATTTACACTCAAGAGCGTCCTCCGAGAACATGAGATTTTATCTGTGTCTCACCGTCGAGGGCAGTTATTTGGAGGTGATACCAAGGAAATGATTGATGAACTTCATCCAAGTTTTATTCCAATACTACAGAAAGCGGCCAAGGTTGTCGGTCTTGCTGTTGCAGGTTTTGATTGTATTATTCCTGATCCGACTAAAGACGCCGACTCTCAACGATGGGGGATTATCGAATGCAACACATTACCTTTTATTGATATGCACTACTTTGCTCTCGAAGGTAAGCCTCGTAATATTGCCGGTATGATTTGGGATATGTGGAAGTAGCCCCCTAGGCCTTGCCTTTTGGAATGTTAGTGGGCGAGGGTGAAGCCGACAACTTTTTTTGCACCTGCTTTTTTAAGAATTTTTATTATTTCCATAATAGTTGCTCCGGTTGTGGTGACATCATCGATAATAATAATTGTTCTCCCTCGAATAATTTCTTTGTGTTTTACTTCAAATACTCCCTTTATGTTACGAAATCGTTCTGCTCGATTGCTAATTTTTGCTTGAGGGACCGTCTCCACTTTTTTAGTAACGAGATTATTTTTTAATTCAAAATTAATTTTTCCACCACGAGCACAGAAATGCATAGCGATCACTTCAGCTTGATTATATCCACGCTTTTTTTGCCGTGAGTTTGATATTGGCACTGGTACGATATACAGCGGTGAACCAGGGGAGTACTGTTTCATATCAGCACACTCTTCTATTAGTGATTCATAGAGAAGATGTCCTAATTTTTCTCCAAGATGGCGGCGCCTAGAGTACTTGAGCGCCCAAATGGCTTGCTTGATAATAGGATCTCGGTAATCATAGAGAGTATTGATGCCATCCTCAGTCTGGCGTTCGGCAAGACGGATTTTGCCGATACATGTATCACACAGAATATCACCTCGACGAGAGCACCAGAGGCATTTTTCTGGGAATATTATATTCAGGAACCATGCATAAAACGATAGAATAGAATAAATAATGATTTTCACATCTTTATTTTACTATAGCTATGCTATACTAGATAGTATGGATAATTCACTGAAGAAAATAATATCCTCCGGCCTTGCAAGCATATCTAATGCTTTCCATTTTGAAAAAAAACCGACAAGTTATCTTGGTATTGACATAGGGTCTTCCGCTATTAAAGTGGTAGAGCTTAAAAAGAAAGGAGGTAAAGCTATTCTTGAGACCTATGGAGCTTTATCGCTTGGTCCTTATGGTAAAACTGAAGTTGGAACGGTAACTAACTTGCAAACAGAAGATATTGCTCGAGCATTAATTGATGTTATGAAAGAATCCAACATAACGACGCACTCTGGTGTCATTGCGATTCCTTCATCGTCAAGTTTGATATTTACTATTACGCTTCCAGGCAAAGTAACGGAAGAGCAACTATCGACTATTGTACCTATTGAGGCTCGTAAGTATATTCCTGTTCCGATTTCAGAAGTGAGCCTTGATTGGTTTGTAGTTCCTTCTGAGGTTTCGGTGTTTAATACTGACGCTATGACTAATGTGACAGATACACAACCCCCCGAAGCAAAAATAGAAGTCTTGGTTGTCGCTATTCACAATGACATACTTTCCCGTTATCAAGATATTTTAACAAAGACAGATATTCATTCTGATTCTTTTGAAATGGAAATATTCAGTAATATTCGTTCGTCATTTGGCCACGACTTGGCCCCTGTACTTTTTATGGATTTTGGTGCTTCAAAGACCAAGCTCTCAATTGTCGAAGGTGGCATAGTCCGCGTGTTCCATATCGTGAATCGCGGTTCGCAAGACATAACTCGCAATATAGCTTCTTCTCTCAGTGTTACATTTGAAGAAGCCGAGAAACTAAAACGAAGTGTTGGTATGGATAAGACAAACAATGCGCAAGTAGCAGACATTGTACACCTCTCAGTCGATTATATTTTTTCTGATACACATAGTATTGTACTTGCGTACGAGAAGAAGTATAATAAAACCATTAGCAAAATTATTTTAATTGGTGGTGGGTCACTTGCTAAAGGTCTTATCGAAAAAGCGCGAGATAGTTTCCATACAGAAGTTATCTATGGCGATCCTTTTTCCAAAACAGAAGCACCAGCATTTCTTAAACCAGTACTAGAGATTAGTGGACCTGAGTTCTCAGTAGCGGTAGGACTTGCACTACGACAATTGTCATAAAATATACTATGGAGAATTCATTTCAAACATCATTTATACCAAAAAAATCAATGTCTGCTACCACAAGTAGCAGTAAGTCAGATACCACAGCTAAACCTATGAGAAGTATCTTCACCATCCTGTCTTTTGTGCTTCTCATACTTATCGGTGTGGCCTCTGGTGGATTATTCTTATATAAGAATCTTTTAACAAAACAAAAAGCAGCATTGTTTATATCATTGAACGGCATAAGCGGTACTTTTGAAAAAGATAAGATTGCTGAACTTGAACTGTATGATAAGCGCATCTCTGTAGCTAAAGATATTTTTACTAAGCATATTGTTATCTCTCCAATATTTGTATTACTTGGTAAGTTAACACTCCCACTCGTTCAATATACGAATTTTACACAGCATGTCACTCTTGATGGTTTCTCTATAAAACTTTCCGGTGTTGCAAGTGATTATAAAACTATTGCTCTTCAAGCTGATGCGTTTAACAGTCCAGCGGCTACTCAATTCAAAAATGTTGTCTTCTCTAATATTACAAAAGATAAAAATACTATTAAGTTTGATCTTGAATTTATGGTAGACCCTCAGCTTGTTTCGTATGAGAAAAGTTTTCTTAGTAATGAACTTCCATCAAGTCTACCAGATTCTACCAAAGACATGGGTAGTATTTCTTCCAAAGAGCCCGTGAGCCTACCAGTTTCTGATACGACAGTCCAGCCGTCGCCTAATACGGGAACAACGATAATAACACCATAATTATATGAAACTTATTTTTTCACTCATCGCTCTTATACTATCAGGAATACTCTTTTTCTTCCTCGTGAATCCTCTCTATGGTCAAGTGGTATCTTTGCGTAATGATGTAGTGACCTATAAAATTGCTCTTAATCATTCGACCGAACTTAAAAATACTCAAGACCAGCTTTTTGCAACCTATAAAAGTATAAAAAAGGAAGACAGAGATCGGCTTGAACGCTTTCTGCCAAATACCGTTAATAATATCAAATTTGTTCTTGAAGTTGAAAGAATCGCGAATTTGCATCTCATGTCTCTTAAAAATATTAAACTTGATTCAGTAAAACTATCAGACACTCCATCTTCATCTGAGGCGACCCAACAAGTCATTTCAACTTCAGTTGATCAGTCTTTATCAACGCCATATGGATCTTTTCCTATTGAATTTAGTGTTGAAGGAGATTATGATACCTTTGTGCTCTTCTTAAAAGATCTTGAGCGTAATTTACGCCTCATTGATATTAAATCTATTGAACTTGTTGTGCCTTCACCTGATAAGACTGGTGCTATCGACCCTACTATCTACACGTATAATTTAAAAGTCGAAACCTACTGGCTTAAATAAATATGACTAAATTTTATAATAAATTTCTAATAGTATCCTCTCTTGCTCTTCTTTTTCTAGGGGTATATGTTTATTTCTCTCATAATCTTGATGTGGAAGCAGAGTCATCACTGACATCATCATCTCAAACGCCACTCGCTACTAACAGTTCTTTCTCACAAGATACTGCATTTCTTGCAACTCTGACATCACTGACACAAATAAAAATTGATACGAGCCTCTTTTCCAATAAAGCCTTTAATGCTCTCACTGATAATAGTGTCATATTGGAACAAGTAGCTATCGGTCGCTTAAATCCGTTCTCTATTCCTCGTAAAAATGACCCCCTCCCATTACCTACCCCAGTGGTACTCGTAACAACAAGTGATGCTACCGGAGTTACTCCTAATAGTGCGATGCTCAACGGTGCGACTAGTGCGACGACCGGGATTACAAACACGTACTTTGAGTATGGTCTTACTAATAAATTTGGAAAGGTGACGTCTGCAAGTATCAAACCTACACGTGGTGCATTTGTGGGGACGGTGACGGGCTTAAAATCAAAAACCCAATACTTTTTTCGTGCAGCAGCAAAAATAAACGGAACAGTAGGCTATGGCACCACTGTTTCCTTTACTACAAATTAGTATGACACTTCTTGAATCACTGGTACAAAATAATATTCTCAAAGAAAATCAAATTGCTGACGTTCTTAAGATTGCTGATGAGAAATATAATGGTGTTATCGATGAAGCGCTTCTGGATTTTAATATTGATGAAGATAGTTTACTTAAAATAAAAACTGAGGTTTTTAATGTTCCTATAAAAGATATTGATCCAGAGAGCGTTCAGCTTTCTACACTTAATTTAATTCCTGTTGACGCGGTTAAGATTTATCATTTCCTGCCTATTGGCGAAACCGATAGTGTGCTTGAGATTGGAATACTTGATCCAGAGAATGTTCAAGCAATTGATGCACTGACATTTATTACCGCCAAACTTCATAAACCATTTAAACTTTTCTTAATTAAAACATCGGTTTACAATAAATTACTTGAGTCATATGAGGGTATAAATGACCAAGTCGACCAAGCATTGTCTGAGCTTGATAGCGAGATTGCTGATGCTGTCGGAGATGGGGGAGTAACGATTGAGACAAATAAAAAGATTTCAGACTCTCTTAAGCCTGGCGAAGAAGAACGGATCGTCGAAGATGCACCAATTATAAAAATTGTGGCGGTGATATTGCGTCATGCTGTCGAAGGGCAAGCCTCTGATATCCATATTGAAAATATTGGCGACAAAATCCGTGTACGATTTCGTGTTGATGGCACGCTTCACACCTCTCTCATTCTACCGATTGGTGTCTACAATGGTGTTGTGGCGCGTATTAAAATTCTTTCTAAGCTTCGTCTTGATGAAAAACGCAAACCACAAGATGGTGGCTTCTCAGCCAAAATAGAAGGACGCAAGATTGACTTCCGTGTCTCAACAATGCCATCTTACTATGGCGAGAAAGTTGAAATGCGTATTCTTGATTCGGAGAAGGGAGTCAAGGCTCTCGATCAGCTGGGAATGTCCGCTGATTACTTAGCTATGATTAAAGAAGCTTTAGGTCGGCCATACGGGCTTATTCTTGTTACAGGTCCGACTGGTTCCGGTAAGAGTACGACACTTTACTCAATGCTAAATGAGCTCGACCATGAGACACTAAATATTATCTCTCTCGAAGATCCTGTCGAGTATCATATGCCCGGTGTCAATCAGTCACAAGTTATGTCTGAGATTGGCTATACATTTGCCTCAGGCTTACGCTCAATCCTTCGTCAAGACCCCGACATTATCATGGTCGGTGAGATCCGTGATAAAGAAACAGCTGAGCTCGCTATTCAAGCTGCACTTACTGGACATATGGTTTTTTCTACGCTCCATACGAATACGGCGATTGGGGCTATTCCGCGTTTGATTGACATGGGTATTGATCCGTATTTAATTGCACCAACCTTAATACTCTGTATCGCCCAACGTCTTGCTCATAAAATTTATCCTTCATCACAACATGCGATTCCCATTGATGACTCAATCCAACGGATGCTCGACAAAGAGTTTGAAGATTTACCAGAAGAGTTCCGATCAAAACTCAACATTGGTGATACGGTGTATGAAGCTATTCCGTCTGTTGACTGCCCCTCAGGATTACGTGGCCGTATGCCCATATTCGAAATGTTTAAGATTGATAAAGAGATGCAGAATGTGATCTTGAAAACTCCACAGGAGCAAGATATTTATAAACTAGCACGATCGAAAGGTATGCTGACGCTTCGTGAAGATGCAATTTTGAAAACGGTAAGTGGACTTATTCCACTTAAAGAAGTGTATAATTATTAATACTATAGTAAAAGATTTGTAACTGTACTATAATAA
>JAYVQT010000045.1:0-3624 GCA_043776915.1 Minisyncoccota bacterium
ATATGGACCAGATCAACCGCCTCGATATTCGGATTGGTGACACTGTGGTTATTCAAAAAGCCGGCGATGTTATCCCTGAAGTAGTTGAAGTATTAACACGTATGCGCACAGGCACTGAGAAGAAGTTCAACATGCCAAAAGTTTGTCCTGTATGTGGTAGAGATGTGGACAAAAGAGTAAGTGCGAAAAGACAAAGCCCCTTGAGTACTGAAAGTGTTGCTTATTACTGTACGAATAAAGATTGTCCGGCCAAGAATAGACGTGGGATGCAACACTTCGTCAATATTTTTGAAATCTATTCTGTCGGACCCAAAATTCTTGATCGCCTCAAAGACGAAGGTCTGATTAGCGATGTCGCTGATTTGTTTACACTTATAGAGTCGGATCTTTCGGGACTCGAACGCTTTGGTGTAAAGTCAGCTCAGAATATTATTACTTCAATAAAATCTCATACGATTGTGCCTCTCTGGCGCTTTGTCTACGCGCTCGGCATACTTCATGTCGGCGAGCAGACGGCTGAAGATATTGCCAATCATTTTGGAGATTTAGGAAAAATAATGACAGCGACAAAGGATGATATATCAGCAATTGAGAATATTGGCCCCGTTGTCACTGAAAGTTTACATAATTTTTTTGTACAAAAAGAAAATAAAGTTTTTGTTGCTAAGTTACTGAACAATGGTGTATCAATTGAAAAAAGTAATTTGAAAAAGGGTAATAAACTGAGTGGAAAAATATTTGTCTTAACGGGTACACTCCTTTCACTTTCTCGAGATGAAGCAAAAGCAAAAATTAAAAAAGAAGGTGGGAAAGTTACAAGTTCTGTGTCTAAGAAGACAGATTACCTCATTGCTGGTGATGAACCGGGTAGTAAGTACGACGACGCTGTCGAGTTGGGTGTTCAGATCCTTTCTGAACATGAATTTTTAAAGATTTTATAAATATGCTATTCTGAGAGGATGCAATTAGCTGATATTAAGAAACTCGCTGACCTCGCTCGCGTCGATATAACCGAAGAGGAATTGAGTGGCCTCATTCATGATTTCGACTCTATTTTGGCATATGTTGGCCAAGTTCAGGACGTATCTGAATCATCTGATGTTGCACCTGATTATCCGCTCTACAATGTCATGCGCGAGGATGTCGCTACTAATAAAACAGGTGAATATACTGACAAAATTCTAGCCCAGATGCCCAATACGCATGATGGCTTCTTAAAAGTAAAACAAATTTTATGATTGATCTAACAGGTCTGACAATTGAGAAGGCACACGAATCTCTCACCAGAGGGGACTTTACGGTGACTGAGCTTGTCCAGGCATACTTGGCAATAATTAAAGAGAAAAATGCTAATCTTAATGCCTATCTTGAGGTATATGATGATGTCCTTGTGCAAGCAAGGCAGGCTGAAGACATGTTTAAAAGTGGTAAGGCGACGCTCATGACAGGTATACCAATTGCACTTAAAGATAATATTTTATTCGAAGGTCACACAGCGTCAGCGTCTTCAAAAATTCTTGAGAATTATAAAGCGACGTACGATTCTTTTGTTATACAAAAATTAAAAAAAGAAGGTGCGGTATGTATCGGCCGGACGAACATGGACGAGTTCGCTATGGGCTCATCAACGGAGACGTCGGCCTACGGTGTCACACGCAATCCTTACGATCCATCTCGAGTGCCCGGTGGATCATCCGGTGGTTCAGCGGTGGCTTTGGCATCTGATATGTGTCTCGCTTCTCTTGGGACAGAGACATGTGGATCAGTCCGACAGCCAGCATCTTTCTGTGGACTTGTTGGAATGAAGCCGAGCTATGGTGCTGTATCACGCTCAGGAATTATCGCCATGGGAAGTTCTCTCGACCAGGTAGGCCCTATGGGTAAAACCGTTCGCGATGTTGAAATTCTTTTTAATAGTATTACTGGGCATGATGTGATGGATAGTACGTCAATTCCTGATGACCGGAGGAATATGGGTGCACCACTTAAGAAGAGAATTGGTGTTCCACGATCGTTCTTGTCTGGTGGTATTGATCCAATTGTGTTAAAAAATTTTGAAGAGAGTTGTCAGAAATTTAAAGATGCTGGATACGAGCTTGTCGATGTGTTATTACCGCTTCTTAAATATTCACTTGCAGTCTATTACATTATTATGCCGGCTGAAGTTTCAAGTAATCTGGCACGTTATGATGGTATGCGCTATGGCTTATCTGAACCAGCCGACAAGCTCTACGATGTCTATGCCAAGTCACGAGGCAAAGGCTTTGGCAAAGAAGCTCGCCGTCGTATACTGCTTGGAACGTATATTTTGTCTCACGGGTATCACGATGCCTACTATAATAAAGCTATCAAAGTTCGGACTGCTATCACTGCCGAGATTACTAAGGCCTTTGATGATATCGATGCGTTCATTACTCCGACAGTACCATTTCCACCGTTTAAACTAGGTGAGAAAATGAATGATCCACTCGCTATGTATATCTGTGATATTTTCTCAGCACCAGCAAACTTAGCTAATATTCCTTCAATCACCATTCCATCGGGTAAGACTCCTGAGGGATTACCACTTGGTATTCAGATTACGGCCCCGTATCTACGTGAAGATACTTTGTTTACTCTTGGTAAAGCCTTTGAGAATAGTATGAAAAACTAGTATACTAAAGCATATGCAAGACCAAGGTATTGTACAACCTTTTCTTAGTCGGCCTTTATATGAGCCGACATATCTTAATATTGAATATATTTTTGCTAAGATTTTAGCAATTATTAAACCCATTCTTGCTTTTTTAGGTAATGCACATACGTGGACAGTTATTGGTATTATATCTTCTCTTATGTCTATTTTTTTTATTGCGGTTATTATATTTTCTCTTGTTCGGATGCGTGAGATTCAAAATGAAGAAAAGCATGAACTTAATCACGAGATACATGAAGCACTACTTCGTGATCAAGAAACTTTGCGTAATGAAAATCCACGCTGGCACTATATCCTAACCTTAATTGAAAGCCCAAATGAATCTGACTGGCGTGTAGCGATTATCGAAGCTGATACCATGCTCGATGAAGTACTGACTGAGAAGGGTATGGTCGGTGATACATTAAGCTCGAAGCTCGAACAAGCACGCTCCAATGGCTACGCCTCTATGCAGAATGCCTGGGATGCGCACATCATCCGTAATCAGATTGCTCACCAAGGTTCGGAGTTCTCCCTCACGCAGATTGAAGGCCGTCGAACCATTAAAATGTTCCAAAACTTTTTCGAAGAGTTACGAGTGATATAGATATTTATTACATATGTTTGGTAATATTTTTACCTGGCATATTTTAAAAATGACTATTTAAGAAAATTTTTAATGCATTCGATACTCTTCGTGATTTGAGGATTTTATTTTATAAAAAAACTTTTTCCTTAGAATAAGAAATTGAAATTAGTTTTGGAGCCGTTAATCAGACTTGCACTGATGACCTCGTTCTTACCAAGAACGTGCTCTACTGCCTGAGCTATAACGGCATAGTAACCAATAGCGCTCATAGTACTATACTTCGTAAGCTTTTTCAATATGAGCAATCAATGATTGCAAAATTCTTAAATTTAAGTACAATAGCATATGTGTTTTAGTTATA
>JAYVQT010000046.1:0-3543 GCA_043776915.1 Minisyncoccota bacterium
TTGTTTATTGCGCTTGGAGCTTATGTACTTCTGTATACCATTAATCCAGCATTGACGGGAAAGGATGGGGTGAGTGTGGAGCAGGTGAGTGCGGAGATAGATGATACTCCTATTCTCTCTGATGAGAATACTACAGTCCCAAATGGAACAGATAATAAGTTTGCAAATTGCCCAGGTGGAGTAAGAAAAACAAGCACAACCGGAGGTAATTTTATCGTATGTACAACATTTGCAAGTAATCTTCAAGAAATGTTCTCTGATGCATATCATTCGAACCCTAGTATCGTGCTTTCCGGGGGAGGATTCAGAACTCACAGTGAACAAGTAGCTCTTTATAATAAAAATTGTAGTGGAAAGTCTGCGTGTAGTCCTCCTACAGCAAAACCAGGTACTTCTATGCATGAAAGTGGGTTGGCGTTTGACCTAAAATGCGATGGCAAACTTATTAATTTTGATGGTCAACAGAAAAGATTCCCTGTGATAACTTCAACAAAAAAGTGTTTTGATTGGTTATCTTTAAATGCCAGTAAGTATGGAGTAGGATTAATAAATTTCAAAAAAGAAAATTGGCACTGGTCAACAACTGGAAGGTGATACTACTTCATAAAACACTCGGAGTATAACTCTCGGTATTTTATATTTTACTATCTTGTATATATTTAATCACTATTCTACGATTTGAGCCTTGGCCTTCTGACTCAGTCTTAATATCGGGATGACCTTCGAGGAACATGTGAACAATCCGACGCTCATAGGCTGGCATCGGATCAACCTCAATATTACTTTTAAAGTAACGCGCACGCTCAGCCATCATATGCGCAATCGTTTTCAGATTATCAAAGCGCTTTTTTTGATAGCCATTCACATCGATGAATATTTTAGAACTATCTTCTGGTGTTGAATCTTTCTCAACCATTTTCTGTATAAGATGGTTAAGTGATCGGAGAGTTTCGCCATCACGACCAATCATGAAGCGAGAGTCAGGAGTCTCGATCATACACCAGAGCATGCCGTGGTCATCAGTAAATTCACACTTGGAAAGAGTACACGCTGTGTGGGAAAATATATCTTCAATAATTTTTTTAATCTTATCTTCCATACTGTATTTATATTATTGGGGTATTAGTGAGAGTACGTCTGATATACCATTCCTGAATAATCGTAAATATATTACTCGTAATCCAATAGAGTGCGACTGCTCCTGATATACTGTAGGCAATAAACGCAATGAATACAGGAAGAACATAACGGATATTCATTTGCATACTATCAGACATTTGCTCTTGGAATGTTTTTGGTTCATTGCTTGCGACTTCTGTCACAACTTCAACTTTTGGCTTAAGTGGAGCTGCAAGATAGCCTTGAATAAATTGGGTTATACCAGCCAAGAGGGCGAGAACAATGCTTTTGGCATGGATATCAATTCCCAAGAAGTTTGTGATGAGAACTTTTGGAGCTTCTATGAATAAGTAGAGTGGCCCTGTTTCAAGAGAAAGGCCTTTGTAGAATACATAGTAAAGAGCAAAGATAATAGGAAGTTGGAGCAACACAACGAGGCACCCAGAGAAGGGATTGGTACCGTATTTTTTATATAATTCAAATGTTTTTTTTGCTTGCTCTTCTTTGTTGGGATAGTCTTTTTTAATCTTCTTGAGTTCAGGCTCCATTTTCTTCATCATAATCTGGCTTTTGATAGACTTCTTTGTTAAAGGGAAGAGGATGAACTTCACAACAATAGTAAGGACAATAATAGCAAGACCCACATTACCAAAAGTAATGTGGTTTATTATAAATATAAGGGCATTATAAATTGGCTGATAGAAAATAGTGTTCCATAGTGTATGCATTGGTCTATTGTAGCGCAAAAAGACTCAAACCCAAAATAGACTAGAGGAGGGGGTCGTAATGATTTTTCTGCCATGGATGACACCGCAAAATTCTCAAAAATCCGCGTCTACTACCAGAAAATACCCCATATTTAATAATAGCTTCTTTGGTATATTCTGAACAAGTAGGAATAAAAACACATGACGAATGAGATCTCAGTGGTGTTTTTTGATAGGCAACAATAAGCCATAGGGCTATTCTATCCATACTTAAAAGGCTATTTTAGTAATAAGAGATTGAACTTGGATTTTTATTTCAGTAAATGTGGCTTCTTTAGCTTGCTTTTTATAGAAAAATATACCAGCAAACAAAGGCAATGAGAGGGTAGGAAGAGAATTATAGCCTTGCCTGCGAAGCTTATTACGAGCAATAGCCTGTTTAGTGACTGATTTAGGAGCCACAAAAGCATAGCAAAATTCGGTGTATGGTATATACCGCACAACAAAAAGCGGGCTCGAGATCATCTTTCCAGTTTTCATTATCTTTTGGAAAAGATCTTTCGTGACCCGTTTTTTCTTTTGAAGCATACGTTGTAACTAGATTTGATTACTTCTTAATAGAGACACTTACTCTTCCTTTACGCCTGCGAGCTTGAGTGACCTTCTTACCGCCTGGCTTCTTGGCACGAACAAGGAAGCCGTGAGTTTTAGCTCTTTTGCGTCTGTTTGGTTGGTATGTTTGAGACATAGTGAAAATATATACTATAACTGACTATAATGCAACGTTTGTATGCCTTTATACATATCCACACATTATAAACAGGTTAATCCAGGTATTGTATTATTTGCCATATATACAAATAGAGTATAATGGCCAGATGAATACAAAAGAACTTTGGGATAACTGTCTTTCTGAAATTGAGCTCTCTATCTCAAAGGCTAACTTTACTACCTGGTTTAAAAATACATCAATCATTAAGGAAACGGATGGGGCTCTCTATATCGGCGTACCTAATGAGTTTGTAAAAGACTGGCTGTATAATAAATTCCATAAGCTTATTTTAAAGACGCTCATAAGTCATGAAGATAGCATTCGAAATATTGAATATATTATAGCCAAGCATGAGCAAGTGTCTCGACTACCTGAAGCTGAGGCGGTAAAGCAAGTTGTTAATATAAACAAAGAGCTACCACTTAATGACCTGTATATGAATAAAGATGACAACTTAAACCCAAAATATAATTTTAATTCTTTTGTTGTGGGACCTTTTAATGAACTTGCCTACGCTGTTGCGCAAGCAATTATCGCTAACCCTGGCCAGAACTATAATCCATTTTTCATATATGGTGGTACTGGTCTTGGTAAGACTCATATTATTCAATCAATTGGGAACACTATTAAAACAAAATATCCTTCAAAGAAAATTTATTATGTTAGTCTCGAGCGTTTTGCTATTGATTATATTAATTCAATCCAAAACAAGAATCCCAATTCATTTAAAGAGAAGTATCGTAAGTATGATGTCATTATTATGGATGATATTCAGTTCATTTCTGGTAAAGATAAAACACAAGAAGAGCTTTTTCATCTTTTTAATACACTCTATGAAAGTAATAAGCAGATTATTTTCTCGTCTGACAAGCATCCAAACTTCATTCAAGGGCTTGAAGATCGTTTGCAGTCTCGTTTTGCTTCAGGTATGACCGTTCAGATCGT